>NZ_JQJT01000003.1:0-212457 GCF_000745665.1 Burkholderia sp. WP42
GTGTTCCCGTGGGCCGCATCGGGCCGCGCGATCGCGAACGGCCGCGACGAAGGCTTCACGAAGCTGATCTTCGACGAGGCAACCCATCGCGTGATCGGCGGCGGCATCGTCGGCCTGAACGCGGGCGACCTGATCAGCGAAGTGTGTCTCGCAGTCGAAATGGGCGCGGACGCGGAAGACATCGGCAAGACGATTCACCCGCACCCGACGCTCGGCGAATCGGTCGGCATGGCCGCCGAATTGTATGAAGGCGTCTGCACGGACTTGCCGCCGCAACGCAAGAAGTGACGCAGCCTTAACGACCGGCCTCGCGCCGGTCGCGAAAAAACGCCGCCGTCCGGTCGTACCGGGCGGCGGCGTTTTGTTTTGTTCTGTCTCGTGCGGGCGCAGCGTCACGCCAACGCCGAACGCGGGCACACGCGCGAATCCGCTGCCGAAAATGAAAAAGGCCGCGCACTGCGCGGCCTTTCCCGGAGCAGCTGACGCTTACGCGGCCGGCTTGCTCGAACGGCGCGATGCGGCGGCGGTCGCAGCCTTCGTCGCGACTGCAGCAGCGGCGTTGAAGTTCGTCTCGGCGATCTCGACGGCTTGCTTCGCAGCCTTCTGGACCGTTTCGTACGTGGTGTTCGCTGCGTTCAGCGCCGACTTCAGCGCGGCAACCGCGGTTTCCGAACCGGCCGGCGCGTTCTTCGCGACGTTGTCGACGAGCGCCTGGACCTTCTTGTTCTGCTCGTCGAATTGCGCTTCGGCAACCTTCGCGAACTCGGCTTGCGTAGCCGACGCGATTTCATACAGGTGACGGCTGTACGACAGCACCTTCTCGGCAACCGGCTGCGACAGGCTTGCCTGCAGCGCGATCAGCTCCTGCGCGTCCTTAACCGACAGCAGGCGCTGTGCGTTTTCCTGGCTTTCCGTCAGCGTCGACTTCACGACCTGCAGGTTCAGTTCGATCAGCTTTTCGACGCCTTCGAACGCCTTGGTCGTCAGACCGAACAGGCTTTCGAGATTGGCTTTCTGTGCGGCGGCGATTTGCTCGGGGGTCAGCAAGGACATGTCAAGCTCCTGAAAAGCGATCGCGTCGATCGCAGGGATAAAGGGCACTACGACGGGGAACTTCGTGTTGACGTGCTTTGTGCAACGCAACAATGAGTCCTATTTTAGGGCACAGAAAAGTCTTGTCAAGCACTTTTTGTGCATTGCACAATGGGGACAAATTATCTATAAAACAACGAGTTAACTCGCCCGTCCGGAACCGATTTCAGTCGCAATCCCACATGTTGCGCGGCCTGCCCCGGCAGCGCGCAGTGCACCATCGGCAAGCACAGGTAAACCTGACAGGCACCTGGAACGTTATGCTTCTGTTCCGGTCGAAAAGCGCGTCGTTTCGATGCGTACCATGGCGACGTGCCGCCGCCGTGGTTGAAACCGATGCCATTGGCCCGCCGAGCGCCGGATCCGTACTTTCCCCGCTTTAATTTGTCGCCAAAGTGACGTTATCTCAATTAACCGTGTGGTTATCGGGAGGCGGGTACTGTCGGGCAGCGCGGCCCATGAATTTTTTCGATGGGGGCGGGAGGATCGATCGACGCATCATGGTCGACCCTTACATTCCGGTTTAAAGACGATCGGTAAGTGCCTAATATTGCTCTTTTTTTCAGCTTTAACTACACTTGCGGAAACCTCCCGCCCGCTTTGTCCAGACCCCAATGAAAGCCGAATCGTTTTCACCGCGCAGATTGTTGCAGAGCATGACGCTCGGCACGGCTGTGTCGGTCGCCGTCGCGTTGCTCGCGACTGCCGCGACCGTCGCGCCCGCTGACGCCGTCGCCGCCACTGCGAAGACCCACCAGGCCGCCAAGAAAGCCGCTTCCGCTTCGTCCGCGAAGAAGAAGACGGTGAAGGCCGCCTCCGCCAAATCCGCGAACGTCGCGTCGGCCGAAGCGCCGCGCGCCACGCGCAAGCGGGCGACGCTCGCGGCCAACGTGCGCGGCCATCACGGCGCGGTGCGCAAGGTCGCGTTCCAGCCGCGCCGTCCGACGGTCGGCCAGGCATTCGGCCTGCACGACACGCCCGACGCGCTCGCGCTGCGCTCGAGCGTCGCGTACGTCGTCGACCAGAACACCGGCGAGCCGCTGTTCGACAAGAATTCGCACGCCGTCGTGCCGATCGCGTCGATCTCGAAGCTGATGACCGCGATGGTCGTGCTCGACTCGAAGGCGCCGATGACCGACCAGATCGAGGTCACCGACGAAGACCGCGACTACGAGAAGGGCACGGGCTCGCGCCTGTCGGTCGGCTCGGTCCTGTCGCGCGAGGACATGCTGCACATCGCGCTGATGGCATCGGAGAACCGTGCCGCCGCGGCGCTGTCGCGCTATTACCCGGGCGGCCGCCCGGCGTTCATCGCGGCGATGAACGCGAAGGCGAAGTCGCTCGGCATGAACGACACGCACTTCGAGAATTCGACGGGCCTGTCGAGCTCGAACGTGTCGAGCGCGCGCGACCTCGTCAAGATGGTCAACGCCGCGTACCAGTATCCGCTGATCCGCCAGTTCTCGACCGACCGTACGTACGACGTGAACACGGGCAAGCGCACGCTGGTCTACAACAGCACGAACGCGCTGATTCGCGGCAATGGCTCGTGGGACATCGGCCTGCAGAAGACGGGCTTCATCAACGAAGCCGGCGAGTGTCTGGTGATGCAGGCGACGATCCACGGCCGCCCGATGGTGATGGTGCTGCTCGATTCGTTCGGCAAGTATTCGCGCTTTGCCGACGCGTCGCGCCTGCGCAACTGGCTCGACGCCGGCGGCGGCGAGCGGCTCACGGCAGCCAATACGCCGAACGGCGGCACCTGATCGCGCTGCGGCGGCCGGCCCGCCGCACCGATGTCCCAACAACGAAAAAGCCCCGCGATGCAATCGCGGGGCTTTTTCGTTGCAGCCGTCGGCGCGGCGCGGATTACGCCTGCCGCTGCAGTCCTTCCGTCTCTTTCGCGGGCGCCGGGCGGTAGCCGAGCGCCTCGGAGATCGTCAGCGCGGTGCGGCTCAACTGGCCGAGCCACGCGTCCTGCAGGCGATCGGCCGGGGCCGACAGCGACAGGCCGGCCACCAGCTTGCCCGAGTCGTCGTAGATGCCCGCGGCGATGCAGCGCACGCCGAGTTCCAGCTCTTCGTTGTCGCGCGCGCACGATTGCTGGCGCACGATGGCCAGCTCGCGTTCGAGCTTCGCGATGTCGGTAATGCTGTTCTGCGTGTGGCCGGACAGCCCGGTGCGCGTCGCATAGGCGCGCACGCGCGCGGTTTCGTCGGCGGCGAGAAACAGCTTGCCGACCGACGTCAGGTGCAGCGGCGCGCGGCCGCCGATCGCGCGGACCACCTGCATCCCCGAGCGCTCCGAGTAGGCGCGCTCGATGTAGACGATTTCGTCGCCTTGGCGCACCGACAGGTTCACCGTCTGGCCGGTGAGGCGATGCAGCTCGCGCATCGGCATCAGCGCGGCGTCGCGTACCGACAGCCGCGCCTTCACCAGGTTGCCGAGCTCGAGCAGCCGCATGCCGAGCCGGTAGGTGCCGGGGTCGGAGCGGTCGACGAGGCGGCAGGTCACCATGTCGTTGAGAATGCGGTGCGCGGTCGACGGATGCAGTTCCGTGCGTTGCGCGAGTTCCTTCAGACTGACGGGGTCGCTGTGCGCGGCGAGCGCGTCCAGCAGCCGCATCATCCGTTCGATCACCTGGATCGAGGTTTTGGAATCCGGGGTGGGTTGGGTCATATCGGCGGAAAAATCGGCGGAGAATCGGTTGACGCATCAAGCGGGTTGCGTCGATTGTATCTCGTATCGTGAAAAAAGCGAACGCCGTTCGAGGAACCCCTCGTTTCCGGCGGGCCGGTTACGGCGTGCGCGCCGGCGTTGGTCTTGCCGGCCAAACGGCGGATAATGAGACCCGTTTTCTCGAAGGAGCACGTATGCGAGTCGGTTTGTTCGTGACCTGTCTGGTCGATCTGATGCGTCCGGAAGTCGGTTTTTCGGCGCTGAAACTGATTCGCGAAGCCGGCTACGAGGTGTTCGTGCCGCCTGCGCAAACCTGCTGCGGGCAGCCGGCGTACAACTCCGGCGACCGCGCGCTCGCGCGCGACCTCGCTGAGAAGACGCTGCGCGAGTTCGAGCAGTTCGATTACGTGGTCGCGCCGTCGGGTTCGTGCGGCGGAATGATCCGCGCGCATTACGGCGACCTGTTCCGCGACGATCCCGAACTGATGGCGCGCTACGGGCGACTCCAGCAGAAGGTCTACGAACTCACCGATTTTCTCGCGAACGTCGCGAAGGTCACGCTCGCGCCCGGCGAATTCACCGGCCCCGTCACCTATCACGACTCGTGCTCCGGCCTGCGCGAGCTCGGCGTCAAGGCGCAGCCGCGCGCGCTGCTCGCGCAGCGCGGCGTGGCGATCAACGAGATGAAGGACTGCGAGCACTGCTGCGGATTCGGCGGCACGTTCTCGGTCAAGTACGGCGACATTTCGGCGGCCATCGCGGACGAAAAATGCGCGAACGTGCGCGCGTCCGGCGCCGGCGCGGTCGTGCTCGGCGATCTCGGCTGCATGCTGAACATCGAAGGGCGGTTGCGCCGCACCGGCGACCGCGACACGCGCGTGCTGCACATCGCGCAAGTGCTGGCGGGCGACGTCTGACGCCCGGTTCCGCTCACTTTTTCCCGATCCCGCGATGCAAGTCCAATCGATGCATTTCAAGGCGCGCGCCGGCCAGAAACTCGCCGACCAGCGTCTGCAGCAGAACCTGAAGAAGCTGTCGACGAAATTCGTGTCGGCGCGCGCCGACGCGATGACCGCGATCGACTTCCCGGCCACGCGCGCCGCGCTGAAGGCGCGCCGCAACCGTGCGCTCGAGAATCTCGACGTGTGGCTCGAGGCGTTCGAGCGCGAGGCGACGCGGCGCGGCACGACGGTGCTGTACGCCGAAACGACCACGGACGCCGCGCGGCTCGTCGCCGACATCGCGCGCCGGCACGACGTCAAAAAGGTCATCAAGACGAAGTCGATGGTGTCCGAGGAGATGCGTCTGAACGCGGTGCTCGCCGAGATGGGCGTGCAGTCGATCGAGACGGATCTCGGCGAATACATCCTGCAGATCAACGACAACGAGCCGCCGAGCCACATCATCGCGCCCGTCGTGCACAAGGACAAGGACGAGATTGCCGACCTGTTCGCGCGCACGCACCAGCGCGAGCGGCTGACCGAGATCACCGACATGACGCGCGAGGCGCGCGACGTGCTGCGTCCGCATTTCATGTCGGCCGACATGGGCGTGACGGGCGGCAACTTCGTGATCGCCGAGACGGGTTCGGTCGCGGTCGTCACGAACGAAGGCAACGAAGGGATGTGTACGGTGATGCCGCGCGTGCACGTCGCGGTGACCGGCATCGAGAAGGTGCTCCCGACGCTCGAGGATCTCGCGACCGCGATGCGCCTGCTGCCGCGTTCGGCCACCGGGCAGAAGACCTCGAACTATTTCTCGCTGCTCACCGGCCCGCGCGGCCCCGGCGACGAGGACGGCCCCGAGCACAACTACGTGGTGCTCGTCGACGGCGGCCGCACGGGGCTGATCGGCGGCGAATTCCAGGAGATGCTGCGCTGCATCCGCTGCGGCGCGTGCATGAACCACTGTCCGGTCTACCAGAAGGTCGGCGGCCACGCGTACGGCTGGGTCTATCCGGGCCCGATGGGCTCGGTGCTGACGCCGAGCTACGTCGGCATCGATCGCGCGCTCGACCTGCCGCAGGCCGCGACGCTGTGCGGCGAATGCGACAGCGTGTGCCCGGCCGGCATCCCGCTGTCGCACCTGCTGCGCACGTTGCGCGAGAAGCAGGTGGAGCGCCATCTGCGGCCGTGGCGCGAGCGCGCGGGGCTCGCCGCGTGGGGCTTCTTCGCGCGGCGCCCGATGTTGTACGCGCTGACGACCAAGCTCGCGGTGCGCATCCTCGAGCGCCTGGGCGGCAGCGGCGGGACGCTGCGCCGCCTGCCGATGATGGGCGGCTGGATGGACACCCGCGACATGCCGACGCCGACCGGCCGCACGTTCCGCGAACTGTACGCCGCGTCGCAAAGCCATCTCGGCTGAGGACTGTTCATCGAGCGACAACAGTGCGTTCGCTATTCGCATATTTATCTTGATAGATGCGGTCTATAGAATCTTGCTTATCGTCACCGAAACCGGGTTTCGGGACATCAGGTCAAGGAGCCGCATCATGAGAAAGACAATATCGATGTACTGGCCGCTGGCAATCGTCGTTCCGCTCGCCGCGGCCGCCTATCTGCACGCAATGAGCGACGAACCGTCGCGGGGCCCGCTCGCCGTGCATCAGGCGTCGGCGGAACTCGCGCGCGCCGTGTCGTTCGGCCTGGTCGACGACGCCGCGAAGCCGATCTCGGGCGCGTCCGGCGACGCGATGCTCGCCGCGCCGAAGGCGCTGTAGGACAGGCGGCCGGCGCTTTGCGCCGCGGCGCGATTTCGTGCGCCTTTGTATAATGGCGCGTTCCTCTCCGACGCGGCTTGCCGCGGCTTTCCGATAGTGCGATGACCCGCGTTGCGATCTGTTTCGTTTGTCTGGGCAATATCTGCCGTTCGCCCACCGCGGAAGGCGTGATGCGTCATCAGATCGACGCGGCCGGGCTGGCCGATCGGATCGCGGTCGATTCGGCCGGCACCGGCGACTGGCACGTCGGCGAGCCGCCCGACACGCGCGCACAGGCGGCCGCCCGCACGCGCGGCTACGATCTTTCGGCATTGCGCGCGCGGCAGGTGAGCGCGGCCGACTTCGAAGCGTTCGACCTGCTGCTCGCGATGGACGAAGCCAATCTCGCGGAACTGCGCCGGCGCTGCCCGCCCCGGCATCGCGACAAGGTGCGGCTGCTGATGGAATTCGCGCCGGGCGCGACCGTCGCCGAAGTGGCCGATCCTTACTTCGGCGGCGCACACGGCTTCGAACAGGTGCTCGATCAGGTCGAACACGCCTGCGCGGGCCTGCTCGACACGCTGCGTCGCGACGTCGCACGCTGAAGCGCGACCCGTATTCAGCGTTCTGCGAATACCCTTTCGAAGACATGGATACTTGACTAAAAACGTCAAATATTTATACTTGACCAAAATCGTCAAGATTGCAGTCCCCTAGACACCATGAGACTCACCACCAAAGGCCGTTTCGCCGTCACGGCGATGATTGACTTGGCACTGCGCCAGGAGCAGGGCCCGGTGACGCTTGCAGGCATCAGCCAGCGCCAGCGGATTTCGCTCTCGTATCTCGAACAGCTGTTCGGCAAGCTGCGCAGGCATGAAATCGTCGAATCCGTGCGCGGCCCGGGCGGCGGCTACAACCTCGCGCGCCGCGCGCAGGACGTCACCGTCGCCGACATCATCATCGCGGTCGACGAACCGCTCGACGCGACGCAATGCGGCGGCAAGGGCGCGTGCGACGGCTCGAAGCAGCCCGACGGTCATTGCATGACGCACGAGCTGTGGTCGACGCTGAACCAGAAGATGGTCGAGTACCTCGATTCGGTTTCGCTGCAGGATCTCGTCGATCAGCAGCGCGCCCGCGAGGGCGCGCCGGCCGTGCTGCGTGACCGGCGTACGCCCGAGCCGGCCGCCGCGCCGGCCGAGCCGGTTCGCACGATGCCGCTCGGCCCGAATTCGGTGTTCAACATCGCGAGTTCGTGAGCGTCGTACACCACCGCGCACCCCGCACACCCATAACGCACATAGTCCCTGCACAGAATCCCCGGAGCGACAGATGACCCAACAGACCCTCCACCTGCCCATCTACATGGATTACAGCGCGACGACGCCGGTCGATCCGCGTGTGGTCGACAAGATGGTGCCGTACCTGCGCGAGCGGTTCGGCAACCCGGCGTCGCGCAGCCACGCCTACGGCTGGGACGCGGAGCACGCGGTCGAGGAAGCGCGCGAGCAGGTGGCTGCGCTCGTGAATGCGGACCCGCGCGAGATCATCTGGACGTCGGGCGCCACGGAGTCGGACAACCTCGCGATCAAGGGCGCCGCGCACTTCTACAAGGGCAAGGGCAAGCACATCATCACGGTGAAGACCGAGCACAAGGCCGTGCTCGACACCTGCCGCGAACTCGAGCGCGAGGGCTTCGAGGTCACCTATCTCGACGTGAAGGAAGACGGTCTGCTCGACCTCGACGTGTTCAAGGCCGCGCTGCGCCCGGACACGATCCTCGTGTCGGTGATGCACGTGAACAACGAGATCGGCGTGATCCAGGACATCGCGACGATCGGTGAGATCTGCCGCGAGAAGGGCATCGTGTTCCACGTCGACGCCGCGCAGTCGACCGGCAAGGTCGAGATCGACCTCGCGAAGCTGAAGGTCGACCTGATGTCGTTCTCGGCGCACAAGACCTACGGCCCGAAGGGCATCGGTGCGCTGTACGTGCGCCGCAAGCCGCGCGTGCGCATCGAAGCGCAGATGCACGGCGGCGGCCACGAGCGCGGCATGCGTTCGGGCACGCTGGCGACGCACCAGATCGTCGGCATGGGCGAAGCGTTCCGCATCGCGCGCGAAGAAATGGCGACCGAGAACGAGCGCATCCGGATGCTGCGCGACAAGCTGCTGCGCGGCCTGTCGCAGATCGAGGAAACCTACGTGAACGGCGACATGGAGCACCGTGTGCCGCACAACCTGAACATCAGCTTCAACTTCGTCGAAGGCGAGTCGCTGATCATGGCGATCAAGGACGTCGCGGTGTCGTCGGGCTCGGCGTGCACGTCGGCGTCGCTCGAGCCGTCGTACGTGCTGCGTGCGCTCGGCCGCAACGACGAACTCGCGCACAGCTCGATCCGCTTCACGGTCGGCCGCTTCACGACGGAAGAGGAAGTCGACTTCGTGATCGATCTGCTGAACGGCAAGATCGCGAAGCTGCGCGAGCTGTCGCCGCTCTGGGAAATGCACCAGGAAGGCATCGATCTGTCGACGATCGAATGGGCTGCACACTGAACACCGCATTGCATACATTCGCGCGCGGATTTACGCACGCAGACGTAACGAGTCAAGGAGTCTGAGTCATGTCATACAGCAACAAGGTTCTGGATCACTACGAAAACCCGCGTAACGTCGGTTCGTTCGCGAAAGACGACGACGCGGTCGGCACCGGCATGGTCGGCGCGCCCGCCTGCGGCGACGTGATGAAGCTGCAGATCCGCGTCGGCGCGGACGGCGTGATCGAAGACGCGAAGTTCAAGACCTACGGCTGCGGTTCGGCCATCGCATCGAGCTCGCTCGTGACCGAATGGGTGAAGGGCAAGACGCTCGACGAGGCGCTCTCGATCAAGAACACGCAGATCGCCGAAGAACTGGCGCTGCCGCCGGTGAAGATTCACTGCTCCATCCTCGCGGAAGACGCGATCAAGGCAGCCGTGGCCGACTACAAGAAGCGCCACGACACCAAGGAAGGCGATCAGGCAGCAGCCTGAGCGGCAACGAGCGGCTTGTGAAGGAACCGGGTGCGCGCTGGCCGCGCACCGCGGCAAGGACATCATGGCAATTACACTGACCGAAAAAGCAGCACAGCACGTCCAGAAATACCTCGTCCGGCGCGGCAAGGGTGTTGGCCTGCGGCTTGGCGTTCGCACGACCGGGTGCTCGGGGCTCGCGTACAAGCTCGAGTATGTCGACGAGCTGGCCCCCGAGGATCAGGTGTTCGAGAGCCATGGCGTGAAGGTCGTCGTCGATCCGAAGAGCCTCGCGTACATCGACGGCACCGAGCTCGACTTCGCGCGCGAAGGTCTGAACGAAGGGTTCAAGTTCAACAACCCGAACGTGAAGGACGAGTGCGGGTGCGGCGAATCGTTCCGCGTGTGACGACGCGGGTTTCCGCGCAATGCGGGCAAGAGGCGGCACGAGCCGCCTTTTTAATGTGCGGCGTTCGCCGCGCAACGAACCGGAATTGAACGCGACGATGGTTTCGCTGAAAGACAGCCACTTCGACCTGTTTCACCTGCCGGCGCAATTCGCGCTCGACGACGCGGCGCTCGACGACGCGTATCGCACGGTGCAGACGCAGGTGCATCCGGACCGCTTTGCAGCGGCGGGCGACGCGCAAAAGCGCATCGCGATGCAATGGGCGACCCGTGCGAACGAGGCGTACCGCACGCTGCGCGATCCGCTGCAGCGCGCGAGCTATCTGCTGTCGCTGCGCGGCGTCGACATCGGCGCGGAAAACAACACCGCGATGGAGCCCGCGTTCCTGATGCAGCAGATGGAATGGCGCGAAGGCATCGAGGATGCCGCGGCCGCGCGCAACGTCGACGCGCTCGACGCGCTGCTCGCCGAGCTGCGCGACGAAAAGCGCGTGCGCATCGAGCGCCTCGGCACGCTGCTCGACAGCGGCGCCGACCAGGCCGCCGCCGAGGCCGTGCGCCAGCTGATGTTCATCGAACGGGTCGCGTCGGAAGTCGGCGCGCAGATCGAGCGTCTCGAAACTTAACCGCGTGCCTCGCGGCACGCGCAGCAAACGGGCCGAGCGCCCGAACGAACCAAGATGGCTTTACTGCAAATTTCCGAACCGGGCATGGCGCCGGCGCCGCACCAGCGGCGGCTTGCCGTCGGCATCGATCTCGGCACGACGAATTCGCTCGTCGCCGCCGTGCGCAACAGCGTGCCCGAAGTGCTGCCGGACGAAGCGGGCCGCGTCCTGCTGCCGTCGGTGGTGCGCTACCTGGAGAAGGGCGGCCGCCGCATCGGCTACGAAGCGAAGGAGCAGGCCGCGACCGATCCGCGCAACACCATCGTGTCGGTCAAGCGCTTCATGGGCCGCGGCAAGGCCGAGGTCGAAGGCGGGGCGAACGCGCCGTATGAATTCGTCGACGCACCGGGGATGGTGCAGATCCGCACGATCGACGGCGTGAAGAGCCCGGTCGAAGTGTCGGCCGAGATTCTCGCGACGCTGCGCTACCGGGCCGAGGACACGCTCGGCGACGAGCTGGTCGGCGCGGTCATCACGGTGCCCGCGTATTTCGACGACGCGCAGCGCCAGGCGACCAAGGACGCCGCGCGCCTCGCCGGTCTGAACGTGCTGCGCCTGCTGAACGAACCGACCGCGGCCGCGATCGCCTACGGCCTCGACAATGGGTCGGAAGGCCTCTATGCGGTGTACGACCTGGGCGGCGGCACGTTCGACCTGTCGATCCTGAAGCTGACCAAGGGCGTGTTCGAAGTGCTCGCCGCGGGCGGCGATTCCGCGCTCGGCGGCGACGATTTCGATCACGCGCTGTTCGGCCACGTGCTCGCGCAGGCCGGCATCGACGCGCACACGCTCGCGCCCGAGGACGTGCGGCTGCTGCTCGATCGCGTGCGGGTGGTGAAGGAGGCGTTGTCGTCGGCGCCGCACGCGTCGCTCGATGTGACGCTGTCGAGCGGCGCGCATCTCGTGCAGACGATTTCGCACGACACGTTCGCCGCGCTGGTCGAGCCGCTGGTGCAGCGCACGCTGACGCCGACCCGCAAGGCGCTGCGCGACGCGCAGGTGAGCCCGGCCGACATCAAGGGCGTCGTGCTGGTCGGCGGCGCGACGCGCATGCCGGTGATCCGCGCGGCCGTGGAGCAGTTTTTCGGCCAGCCGCCGCTCGTCAACCTCGATCCCGATCAGGTCGTCGCGCTCGGCGCGGCGATTCAGGCCGATCTGCTGGCCGGCAATCGAGGCAACGGCGACGACTGGCTGCTGCTCGACGTGATCCCGCTGTCGCTCGGCGTCGAGACGATGGGCGGCCTCGTCGAGAAGATCATTCCGCGCAATTCGACGATTCCGATCGCGCGCGCGCAGGAATTCACGACCTTCAAGGACGGCCAGACCGCGATGGCGATCCACGTCGTGCAGGGCGAGCGCGAACTCGTCGCCGACTGCCGGTCGCTCGCGCGTTTCGAGCTGCGCGGCATCCCGCCGATGACGGCCGGTGCGGCGCGCATCCGCGTGACCTATCAGGTCGACGCGGACGGCCTGCTGTCGGTGTTCGCGCGCGAACAGCTGTCGGGCGTCGAGGCGTCGGTCGTCGTAAAGCCATCGTACGGCCTCGCCGACGACGATATCGCCAAGATGCTCGAGGACAGCTTCAAGACCGCCGAGATCGACATGCGTGCGCGCGCGCTGCGCGAAGCGCAGGTCGAGGCCGAGCGGATGATCGAGGCGACGCAGGCGGCGCTCGCGGCCGACGGCGAATTGCTCGACGCGGACGAGCGCGAGCAGGTCGACGCGCTCGTCGCGGCGCTGCGCACGATCGCCGCGGGCGACGACGCCCACGCGATCGAAACCGCGACCAAGGCGCTCGCCGACGGCACCGACGAATTCGCGGCGCGCCGCATGGACAAGAGCATCAAGCGTGCGCTGTCCGGCCGGCGGCTCGACGAGATCTGAACGAACCGCACCGGCCCGGCGACGGCCGGTGCGATATTGAACCGTGCGGCGCGAGCCGCCGCACCTTGACTGACGGAACCGACATGCCTCAACTGGTGGTGCTGCCTCACGTCGAACTGTGCCCGGACGGCGCGGTCATCGACGCGACGCCCGGCAAGAGTATTTGCGACAACCTGCTCGACAACGGGATCGAGATCGAGCATGCATGCGAGAAGTCGTGTGCATGCACGACCTGTCACGTGGTGATCCGCGAGGGCTTCAACGCGCTCGAGCCGTCCGACGAGGACGAGGACGACCTGCTCGACAAGGCCTGGGGCCTCGAGCCGACGTCGCGTCTGTCGTGCCAGGCGATCGTGACGGAAGATTCGGATCTGGTGGTCGAGATTCCGAAGTACTCGATCAACCACGCGAAGGAAAATCACTGACGCGTCGCCGCGGCAGCGCATACGGGAGGGCAGGCGATGAAATGGACCGATTCGCGCGAAATCGCAATCGCGCTGGCAGACAAGCATCCGGACGTCGATCCGCAGCGGATCAACTTCGTCGAGTTGCGCCAATGGGTGATCGAGCTCGACGGCTTCTCGGACGACCCGGCACACTCCGGCGAGAAGATTCTCGAAGCGATCCAGGCGCACTGGATCGACGAATCCGACTTCGACGACGAAGACTGAGTCGTTACACCGTAGCCCGCCCATGCAAAAAGGCTCGTGAATCCTCACGAGCCTTTTTTCGTTTCAGCGCGACGGCGCGGGTGACCGTGCCGCGTTACGTGCCGACGTTACGCGCCCACCAGCGTACCGTTCTCGATCCGCACGCGCTGGCCCTGGCCGAACGGCGGCGGGTTGTGGTACGTGAACGTGCGGGTCGCGCCGCTTTCCATCTGGACCTCGACCTGATAGTCGGTTTCCGCGCGCACCTGCTTCTCGACCTGGTTGCCGGCCAGGCCGCCGCCGAGCGCGCCGATGATGGTCATCGCGGTGCGGCCGTTGCCGCGGCCGAACTGGTTGCCGAGCAGGCCGCCGGCCGCTGCGCCGCCGACCGCGCCGATCCCCGAGCTCTGGCCCGGCGTACGCGTTTGCGTGATCGCGACGATCGTGCCGCAGCTCTGGCAATAGGCCGGCTGCGCGGGCGCGCCCGACTGCTGCGCATATTGCGGCGGCTGCGGCGCCGGGGCACGGCGGTGGTGCGTGGCCGCCGGGCGCGGAGCCGGCTTCGGCTCGGCCTGCGCGATGGCCTTTTGCTGCTCGGCCTTCTGCTGCGCCGCTTCCTGCTCGGCTTGCGCGGCACGCGCGGCGCTGGCCGCAGCGGCCGTGTCGACGGCCGGCTGCGACGCGATCAGCGCGGCCTGGGTCTGGCCGTTCTGCTCGTTGTTGCTGCTGGCCTTCGGGAAGATGCCCGTGATGGCGGCGGTGGCCGCCAGGCTGGCGACGATGACGGCGCCTGCGGCGGTCGCGATCAGCGGGTGCAGGCGTTGCTTTTGCGGCGTGGTCTGATTCTGGTTGTCCATTTTCTTCTCCGGTGTCGATTCGGCCGGCAATAGCGCGGCGGCCGGATCCCACGCTCGGGAGCGATCGGACGTGGCGTGCGATGCCGCGTTCCGGTCCCGTGGTCATGCGTGGTGACGCAACAGGAGTGTCGTCGACGCGCGCTGCGCGCACCGTATCAAGGTGTAACCAATTGAAGCAGCGCATTGGCGGCCGATCTCGGGAAAACCCGAGGCAAGCCGTCGCGGCGAGGAAATAAAACGGGGAGGGAGCGAATGCCGGCGAGCGCCGGCAGGCGGGATTTACGCGCGGTTACAAAGCCGCCGCGTGGGCACCGCGCGGCGTGCGGGCGCACACGCGGCGCGGCCGGTCAGTCTTCGCGGCGCAGATGGGGGAACAGCAGCACGTCGCGGATCGTCGGGCTGTCGGTCAGCAGCATCACGAGACGGTCGATGCCGATCCCGCAACCGCCGGTCGGCGGCATCCCGTGTTCGAGCGCGCGGATGTAGTCGGCGTCGAAGAACATTGCTTCCTCGTCGCCCGCGTCCTTTTGCTCGACCTGCTTCTTGAAGCGTGCAGCCTGATCTTCCGGATCGTTCAGCTCCGAGAAGCCGTTTGCGATCTCGCGGCCCGTCATGAACAGCTCGAAGCGCTCGGTGATGCCCGGCACCGTATCGGACGCGCGCGCGAGCGGCGACACTTCGACCGGGTAGTCGATGATGTAGGTCGGCTCCCACAGTTGCGACTCGGCGGTTTCCTCGAACAGCGCGAGCTGCAGCGCGCCGATGCCGGCGTTCAGGAAGGCCGGCTGCGACACGTCGACGCCGAGGCGCTTCAGTTCGGTGCGCAGGAATGCGTCGTCCGACAGCTGGCCGTCGGTGTACTGCGGCGCGTACTTCTGGATCGCCTGCGTGATCGTCAGACGATGGAACGGCTTCGCGAGATCGAGCTCGCGGCCTTGATACTGGATCGTCGCAGTGCCGAGCGCATCGATCGCCGCCTGGCGGATCAGCTGCTCGGTGAAGTCCATCAGCCAGCGGTAGTCGGTGTACGCGGCGTAGAACTCCATCATCGTGAATTCCGGGTTGTGGCGCGGCGACACACCTTCGTTCCGGAAGTTACGGTTGATCTCGAACACGCGCTCGAAGCCGCCGACGATCAGCCGCTTCAGATACAGCTCCGGCGCGATGCGCAGGAACATCTGCATGTCGAGCGCGTTGTGATGCGTGATGAACGGCTTGGCCGCCGCGCCGCCCGGGATCGGGTGCAGCATCGGCGTTTCGACTTCCATGAAGTCGGCGTTCTCCATGAAGCGGCGGATCGACGAGATCGTCTTGGTGCGCGCGCGGAACGTGTCGCGCGTCTCCGGCGTGACGATCAGGTCGACGTAGCGCTGGCGATAGCGCATTTCCTGGTCGGCGAGGCCGTGGAACTTGTCCGGCAGCGGGCGCAGCGCCTTCGCCAGCAAACGCAGCTCCTTGCACTGCACCGACAGCTCGCCCTTGTTGGTGCGGAACAGCACGCCGCGCGCGGCGACGATGTCGCCGAGGTCCCACTTCTTGAACGCGTCGTAGGTTTCCGCGCCGACGTCGTTCGGCGTCACGAAGAACTGGATCTGGCCCGAACCGTCCTGCACCGTCGCGAAGCTCGCCTTGCCCATCACGCGCTTGAGCATCATGCGGCCGGCGACCGACACCTCGACCGGGTTCGCTTCGAGCGCAGCCTTGTCCGAGTCGGCGTAGGTCGACTGGAGCTCGGCGGCGTGATGCGTCGGCCGGAAATCGTTCGGATACGCGACGCCTTGCTCGCGCAACGCGCGCAGCTTGTCGCGGCGCTCGGCAATGATCTGGTTTTCGTCCGCCGCGACGGCGGGCTGCGTTTGGGTCGGTTCGGTCATGATGGTCGGAATTCGGAATGGGTGCGGCAACGCAAACGGGAAGGGCGGCGCGACCGAGGGGCCGCGCCGCGGCGCTTACACGCCCTGTTTGAGGCTCGCGCTGATGAAGTCGTCGAGATCGCCATCGAGCACGGCTTTCGTGTTGCTCATTTCGACGTTCGTGCGGAGATCCTTCACGCGGCTTTGGTCGAGCACGTACGAACGGATCTGGTGGCCCCAGCCCACGTCGGTCTTGCTCGATTCGAGCTTGTCCTGCTCGGCCTGGCGCTTGCGCATCTCGGCTTCGTACAGGCGCGACTTCAGCATGGCCATCGCTTCGGCGCGGTTGCGGTGCTGCGAACGGTCGTTCTGGCACTGCACGACGATGCCGGTCGGCATGTGCGTGATCCGCACCGCGGAGTCGGTCTTGTTGATGTGCTGGCCGCCCGCGCCCGAGGCGCGGTAGGTGTCGATGCGCAGGTCGGCCGGGTTCACCTCGACTTCGATCGAGTCGTCGATTTCGGGATACACGAACACCGACGAGAACGACGTGTGGCGGCCGCCCGACGAGTCGAACGGCGACTTGCGCACGAGCCGGTGAATGCCGGTTTCGGTGCGCAGGAAGCCGTACGCGTATTCGCCCGACACCTTGATCGTCGCGTTCTTGATGCCGGCGACGTCGCCGTCGGATTCTTCGAGCACTTCGGCCTTGAAGCCCTTGCGCTCGCAGTAGCGCAGGTACTGGCGCAGCAGCATCGACGCCCAGTCGCACGCCTCGGTGCCGCCGGCGCCGGCCTGGATGTCGATGAAGCAGTTGTTCGGGTCGGCCGGGTTCGAGAACATCCGGCGGAATTCGATGTCGCCGACGCGCGCGGCGAGCTTGTTCGCGTCGTCTTCGGACGCGAGCAGCGTGTCTTCGTCGCCTTCTTCGCGGGCGAGCTCGAACAGGTCGAGCGCGTCGCGCAGGTCGCTATCGAGCGCGGTCAGCGTCGTGACGACGCCTTCGAGCAGCTTCTTCTCGCGGCCGAGCGCCTGGGCGTTCTTCGAATCGTTCCAGACGTTCGGGTCTTCCAGTTCCTTGTTGACTTCGGTCAGACGCGCAGCCTTGGCGTCGTAGTCAAAGATACCCCCGAAGCTCGCCCGCGCGGTTGCGCAGGTCGAGCAGGGAGCTTTCGATCGCGTTGAGACGTTCCGCTTCCATGATCGTTCGCTGTTTTTGCTTCGTAAAAAAGCGGAATTATAGCCGATCGGCGGGGTGTCCCGGTGACGCGGAGTGTGCTTGCATGCGTGCGGCGGCCCGTTGCCGCGCGCCGCACGCGCGGCCGGCGGGATGGCGCGCGGCCGCCGTTCAGCCGGCCGCGTGCTCGACGACGAGCTGCACGCGCGTTACGCCGTTCCACGTGTCGGCGACCAGCCGGTATGCGATCAGCGCGCTCGCCGGCAGCGGCTCGGTGTGGTTGAACCAGATCGCGTTGAAGCGCTGCCGGCCGCGCGCCAGCTGCAGCTTCAGGTGCTTTTCCTTCACGAGCGATTGCGACACGACGTCGAACTCGCCGGAGAAAAGCGGGGCCGGAAAGCCCTGGCCCCAGACGGCCTCGTCGAGCAGCCCGACGAACTGCGGCGTGAAATAGGCGTCCTCGAGCTCGCCGTCGGTCTCGATCACGCGCGCCAGCGCGTCGTCGGACAGCCACTCGCGTGCGACGGCCTCGAACGCGGCCGCGAAGCGCGGCACGTTGGCGGTGTCGAGCGTGAGGCCCGCGGCCATCGCATGACCGCCGAACGCGACGATCAGGTCGGGCTCGCGCTTCGAGACGAGGTCGAGCGCGTCGCGCAGATGGAAACCGGCAATCGACCGTCCCGAGCCCTTCACGCGCGTGCCGCTTTCGTCCGCATGCGCGAACGTGAACGACGGGCGGTGGAATTTCTCCTTGAGCCGCCCGGCGACGATGCCGATCACGCCCTGGTGCCATGCGGGGTTGAACAGCGTGATGGTGCACGCGTCGGCGGGATCGACGTCGGCGAGATCGGCGAGCGCCTGCTGCTGCATGCCGGCCTCGATTTCGCGGCGCTCGCGGTTCATCGCGTCGAGCTGCTGCGCGAGCTCCCATGCGCGGCCGATGTCGTCGGTGATCAGGCATTCGATCCCGAGCGACATGTCGGAGAGCCGTCCGGCCGCGTTCAGGCGCGGCCCGACGCCGAAGCCGAGATCGAAGCCCGACGCGGTGCGCGCGTCGCGGCCCGCGGCGCGGAACAGCGCGGCGATGCCCGGCTGCATGCGGCCGTTGCGGATCCGGTGCAGCCCCTGCGCGACCAGCACGCGGTTGTTGCCGTCGAGCCGCACCACGTCGGCGACGGTGCCGAGCGCGACCAGATCGAGCAGCCCGTCGAGGCGCGGCTCCGCGTCCTTGCTCGCGAACGCGCCGCGCCGGCGCAGCTCCGCGCGCAGCGCGAGCAGCACGTAGAACATCACGCCGACGCCGGCGATGTGCTTGCTCGGGAACGCACAGCCCGGCTGGTTCGGGTTGACGATCGCGCGTGCGGCGGGCAGCGCGTCGCCGGGCAGATGGTGGTCGGTCACGAGCACGTCGATGCCGCGCGCGTTCGCGGCTTCGACGCCGGCGACGCTCGCGATCCCGTTGTCGACGGTGATCAGCAGGTCCGGCTTGCGCGCCGCCGCCAGCTCGACGATCTCCGGCGTGAGCCCGTAGCCGTATTCGAAGCGGTTCGGCACGAGGTAGTCGATCTGCGCGCCGAACATGCGCAGGCCGCGCACCGCGACCGCGCAGGCGGTCGCGCCGTCGCAGTCGTAGTCGGCGACGACCAGCAGGCGTCGCCGCTCGGCGATCGCGTCGGCGAGCAGCGCGGCGGCGTCGGCGCAGCCTTTGAGGTCGGTGGGCGGGACGAGGCGTGCGAGCGCGGTCTCGATGTCGGTCGGCGACTGCACGCCGCGCGACGCGTACAGGCGCGCGAGTACGGGGTGCAGGCCGTGGCGCGCGAGCGCGGCGGCGTCGGCGGGGGCGACGGGGCGGGTAACGATGCGGGTCATACGGATGCGGTCATTCGAACAGGGACGCCAGCGCGCGGCGGCGCCAGAACTTGCGCAGGTCGCCGCGCGTCGCGTGCAGCGTGACGGAGCTCGTGTCGCCGCACAGCGTGAATTCGACGCCGGCCAGCTCGCCGTTCTGCAGCGCGGCGAGCGCCGGTGCGAACCAGTCGCGCTCGAGCACGGCGAGCGCGTCGTGCCAGCGTGCCCAGTCCTGTTCGATGTACGGCGCGGACAGCGACGGCAGCTCGACGAGCGTCGCACCGGCCGCGGCGGGCAGCGCGCCGAAGGCGCTCGGCACGGCGCCGGTCTCGGCCTGCGCGGCGCGCGCGAGGCCCAGTGCAGCGGGCGATGCCGACAGCACGCGCCCGAACGGCTTGCCGACCGGCTTGAGCGTGCCCTGCGCATGGAACCAGATCGAATTGACGGCCGGCAAGCCGCGCGCTTCGCGCGCTTCGTTGACCGGATGCTGGAACCACGCCATCTGGACTTCGTTCTGCAGCTTCATCCACATTCGCGACCGCTCGCCGGTGTGCGCCTCGTGCGGCAGCCAGATCTCGATGTTGCGGCCGCTCGCGCGCAGCGGCGCGGCGCCGGCAAGGCGCGCGAGCTGCTCGCTCGACAGATACCAGCGCGCCGGCTGCGGCGCTTCGAGTCGCACGCCGAGTTCCTCGATCAGCGGCCGCGCGACCGCCAGCAGGGCGGCCGCGTCGCCTTCGTCGAGCGCGAGGCTCGCCGGATCGACGAGCACCAGGTGATCGTGCGCGATTTCGACGTGCACGGGTTCGACGCACGCCCACGCGAGCGCGCCTGGGTCGCCGCCGTCGGCCAGCAGCATGTACGGGGCGAGCGGCGCCTCGTCGGCCGCGTTGCCGTGGGTCGCGCCGAAGCGGCGGGCGAGCCAGCGCTCGTGCGGCAGCGTGCGCTGGAAGTCCTCGCCGGCCACGCGCTCGACGACGCTCGCGCGGGCGAGCAACTTTTCGAGCGCGGGACTGTCCAGCGTGTGCAGGGACGAGGCCGCATCGGCCGCCGACGGCAGCGCGAACGGAACGAGAAAATGGAGGCGTCGGTCGTGCATGATGGTGCGCATTGTATGGCAAACTGCGCGCGTGATCGGGCCGGCTCAGGGTTCGAACCGAGGTTCGGGCCGGCGCGATCGGGCCCGATCGCGCGGCGGCTGCCGCCGCGGTCGCGCTTGCGGCGGCCAGCTGGCCGCCGCCGCAGCGCACCGCGCCGGATCGTTGCCCGTCCCCGCCGTCACCCGCAGAACCCGCCGTAACCAGCAGAAAGGATTCGCTTGAAACTTCCGTACGAATGGCAGATCGGCTGGCGCTACACGCGCGCCGGCAAACGCACGACCGGCAACGGCTTCATTTCCTTCATCGCGCTCGTATCGATGCTCGGGATCGCGCTTGGCGTCGCGGCGCTGATCGTCGTGCTGTCCGTGATGAACGGCTTCCAGAAGGAGGTGCGCGACCGCATGCTGTCGGTGCTCGCGCACGTCGAGGTGTTCTCGCCGACCGGCTCGATGCCGGACTGGCAACTCACGGCGCAGCAGGCGCGGCGCAATCCGTCGGTGATCGGCGCGGCGCCGTACGTCGACGCGCAGGCGCTGCTCACGCGCCAGGACGCGGTGAGCGGCGTGATGCTGCGCGGCGTCGAGCCGTCGCTCGAGCCGCAGGTGTCCGACATCGGCAAGGACATGAAGGCCGGCCGCCTCGACGCGCTGGTGCCCGGCCAGTTCGGCATCGTGCTCGGCGATGCGCTCGCCGGCAATCTGGGCGTGACGGTCGGTGACAAGGTCACGCTGGTCGCACCGGAGGGCACGATCACGCCGGCCGGGATGATGCCGCGGCTCAAGCAGTTCACGGTCGTCGGCGTGTTCGAATCGGGCCATTACGAATACGACAGCACGCTCGCGATGATCGACATCCGCGACGCCGAGGCGCTGTTCCGGATGAGCGCGCCGACCGGCGTGCGGCTGCGGCTCAGCGACATGCAGAAGGCGCCGCAGGTCGCGGTCGAGCTGTCGCACACGTTGTCGGGCAGCCTCTACATCCGCGACTGGACGCAGCAGAACAAGACCTGGTTCTCGGCCGTGCAGATCGAGAAGCGGATGATGTTCATCATCCTCACGCTGATCATCGCGGTGGCCGCGTTCAACCTCGTGTCGTCGCTCGTGATGACGGTGACCAACAAGCAGGCCGACATCGCGATCCTGCGCACGCTCGGCGCGCAGCCAGGCTCGATCATGAAGATCTTCGTCGTGCAGGGCGTGACGATCGGCTTCGTCGGCACCGCGTCGGGCGTCGCGCTCGGCTGCCTGATCGCATGGAGCATTCCGTGGCTGATCCCGATGATCGAGCATCTGTTCGGCGTGCAGTTCCTGCCGCCGTCGGTGTACTTCATCAGCGAGCTGCCGTCCGAACTCGTCGCCAGCGACGTGATCAAGATCGGGCTGATCGCGTTCGTGCTGTCGGCCGTCGCGACGCTGTACCCGAGCTGGCGCGGCGCGAAGGTGAAGCCGGCGGAGGCGCTGCGCTATGAATGACCGCGCGACCGCATTCGCGGATTCACGACAACCCATCAGACAGGATTCGGCTGGTATGCAGGAATACGTGCTTCAGGCGCGCGGGATCACGAAGGCGTTCGTGCAGGGCGGCTTCAACGTGCAGGTGCTCAACAACACCGAGCTGACGGTGCGGCGCGGCGAGAAGCTCGCGGTCGTGGGCGCGTCGGGCTCCGGCAAGAGCACGCTGCTGCACGTGCTGGGCGGCCTCGACGAGCCGAGCGCCGGCGAAGTGTCGCTGCTCGGCAAGCCGTTTACGCAGCTCGCCGAGCGCGAGCGCAACGACCTGCGCAATCGCGCGCTCGGGTTCGTCTACCAGTTCCACCATCTGCTGCCGGAGTTCACGGCGCTGGACAACGTCGCGATGCCGCTGCGCATTCGCCGGATGACCACCGAGGACGCGCGCGCGCAGGCACAGGCGATGCTCGAGCGCGTCGGGCTCGGCCCGCGTGCGAAGCATCGGCCGGGCGAGCTGTCCGGCGGCGAGCGGCAGCGTGTCGCGATCGCGCGCGCGCTGGTGACGAAGCCGGCCTGCGTACTCGCCGACGAACCGACCGGCAACCTCGACGGCGCGACGGCCGACACGGTGTTCAACCTGATGCTCGAATTGTCCGAGACGCTCGAAACCAGCTTCGTGATCGTCACGCACGATCCGGAGCTCGCCGCGCGTTGCGACCGCATCATGCGCTTGCGCGACGGCGTGCTGCACGAGGAGCCGGCGCAGCCGGCGTGAGCGCACGCTCGCGCCGCATGCGCGGCCGGGCGACGCATCGCGACGGAGGAGGGAAGCTAGCCATGTGGATCGATACGCATTGCCATCTCGATGCCGGCGAATTCGATGCCGATCGCGACGCCGTCGCGCAGGCGGCGTGCGCGGCCGGCGTGTCGCGCATCGTGATCCCGAGCGTCGGGCGCGACAATTTCACGACCGTGCGCGAGCTTGCGCAGCGCACGCCGGGCGCCGTCTATGCGCTCGGCATCCACCCGCTGTTCACGCCGCACGCGCGCGACGCGGATCTCGACCGGCTGCGCATGGAGATCGAGGCGAGCGTCGACGATCCGCGCTTCGTCGCGATCGGCGAGATCGGCCTCGACTACTTCGTGCCGGGGCTCGACGAAGAACGGCAGCAATTCTTCTATCAGGGGCAGCTCAGGCTCGCGCGCGAATTCGATCTGCCGGTGCTGTGCCACGTGCGCAAGTCGCAGGATCGCGTGCTGGCCGGGCTGCGCCGTTTCGGCGTGCGGCGCGGCATCGCGCATGCGTTCAACGGCAGCTTCCAGCAGGCCGATGCGTATCTCGCCCAGGGGCTGCATCTCGGTTTCGGCGGCAACGTGACATTCGGGCGCGCGTTGCAGATCCGCCGGCTCGCGGCGCAGCTGCCGCTCGATGCGATCGTCGTCGAGACCGACGCGCCCGACATCGCGCCCGAATGGGCGTACAAGTCGCGCAATACGCCCGACCAGGTGCCGCGCATCGGCGCCGTGCTCGCCGAACTGCGCGGCCTCGACCCCCACGCGCTGTCCCTATCCACAACGGCCAACGCGCTCGCCGCGCTGCCGCGCCTCGCACTTTCGTCCGCATAATCGTCGTCACGTGGTGCGCGCGCCGATGACGGCGGCGCCGGATGGACGAAGGAGGCGCGATGCGCGTGTGGTGGATCGCGTTCGCGCTCGGCGTCGTCGTGCTGCAGCGGCAGGCGGCGTTGCCGGGGGCGGGCGGCTGGGCCGGCGCGGCGATCATGGTGGTCGTATGCGGGGCGGCGTACGTCGGGTCGGCGCGGTGCGCTCGGAGCCGCCCGCTCGTCGCGCTCCGTTGGGTGCTTTGTGCGTGCATCGCGTCTGCAGTCGGCTTCGGCTATGCGGCCGCCCGCGCCGAATGGCGGCTGCGCGATGGGCTGCCCGTCGAGTGGGAAGGGCGGGACATCGTCGTCACGGGCGTGATCCGCGGCTTGCCGGCCATCGACGAAACCGGCGCGCGGCTGCTGCTCGCGGTCGAGTCGAACGATGCGGCGCTGGCCCGCTTCGCGCCGCTGATCCGCTTGTCGTGGCGCAGCTACGGTGAGCCCGCAGCGCGCGGCACGCTGCCCGCGTTGCACGGCGGGCAGCGCTGGCGGCTCGTCGCGCGCATGAAGCGGCCGCATGCGGAGGCCAATCCCGGTGTGCGCGACAGCGAGGCCGCGTGGCTTGCCGCCGGCATTCGCGCGATCGGCTACGTCGTCGCGCCCGAGCGCGCAATCTTGCTCGACGAGCGAGCATCGGGATGGCTTGCGTCGATTGACCGGACGCGCGACACGCTGCGCATGCGCATCGGCGATGCGCTCGGCGACGAAGCGCGCCATCGCGGCATCATTACCGCGCTCGCGGTCGGCGATCAAGCCGTGATCGGCGACGACGACTGGCGCGTGCTGCGCAATACCGGCACGAGTCATCTGGTCGCGATCTCGGGGCTGCACGTCGGCTTCGTCGGCGCGCTCGCGGGCGGGATCGCGTCGCTCGTGTGGCGGCGTCTGCGCTGGCGCCGGCGCGCCGTTACGCTGGCGGTGCCGGCGCCTTACGCGGCGTCGCTGGCATCGCTCGCGGCCGCCGGCGGCTATGCGGCGCTGGCCGGCTTCAACGTGCCCGCGCAGCGCGCCTGGTGGATGATCGTAACCGCAGCGGTGGCCTATCTCGCCGGGCGCAGCGCGCCGACATCCGCGGTGTTGTGCGCGGCCCTCGGCGGCGTGCTGCTGGTCGATCCATGGGCCGTGCTGTCGGCTGGCTTCTGGCTGTCGTTCGGAGCGGTCGCCGCGATCCTGCTGACCGTCGCGGGCTGGCGAGCGACGCCGGAAATCGAACGCGCTGACGACGGCGCTGGCGACGGCAGCAGCGACGCGACGCAGCAGCGCGTTGCGCAGGATCGCCGGCGCGTGCTTCACGCATGGTGCAAGCGTGCAGCGCAGCGGCTCGCGGACGCGACCCGCGTGCAGTACGCGGTGACGATCGGTCTCGCGCCGTTGACCGCCGCGTGGTTCGCGCAGATGTCGGTATCGGGGCCGTTCAGCAACGCATTCGCGATTCCGTGGGTGAGCTCCGTCGTGACGCCGCTCGTGCTGGCCGGCGTCGCGCTGCCGGCGCCGCTCGACGCGTACGCATTCCGGCTCGCGCATGCGGCGCTCGGACCGATGATGACGCTGCTCCGCCATCTCGCCGACTGGCCGGCCGGCGTGTTCTGGCTGCGCATACCCGACTGGCCGGTGCTCGCGCTCGCGTGCATGGGCGCAGCGTGGGCGCTGATGCCGCGCGGCTGGCCACTGCGCTGGGCCGCGCCGATCACATGGCTGCCGCTCGTCGCGCCGGCCCCCGATGCGCCGCCGCCCGGCGGCTTCCGACTGACCGTGCTCGACGTTGGGCAGGGCGAGTCGGTGCTGGTCGAGACCGCCCGGCGAACGCTGCTGTTCGATGCGGGGCCGGGGCCCGAGTCGACCCATGCCGGCACGCGGATCGTCTTGCCGGCATTGCGCGCACGCGGCATCCGCGTCGTCGATACGCTCGTCCTCAGTCATGGGGACGCCGATCATGCGGGCGGCGCGGCGGCCGTCTATGCCGGCACGGAGGTTCGCCAGCTGCTCGCCGGCATCGTGCCGCAACACCGGCTGTGGCGCGATGCGCAGGCGGCCGGCGTCACCGATCGCGTGCCCTGCGCGGCCGGCCAGCGGTGGACCTGGGACGGCGTCGTGTTCACGATGTTGTGGCCGTCCAGCATCGCATCGGGCCGGTCGAACGAGCAGTCATGCGTGCTGCGCATCGACGCGGCCGGCACGTCGGCGCTCTTGACCGGCGACCTCGACGCACGCGCCGAACGCCGGCTCGTCGCCGGCTCGCGCGACGCGCTCGCCGCGCAAATCCTCGTCGTTCCGCACCACGGCAGCCGCACATCGTCGGTCGAGCCTTTCCTCGATTCGGTCGAGCCGCGCGTCGCGGTATTTCCTGTAGGCTATCGCAATCGCTTCGGGCATCCGCACCGCTCGGTCCTTGCCCGCTACGAGGCGCGCGCAATCCCGCTGCCGCGCACCGATCGCGACGGCGCCGTGCGGTTCGACGTCGCGCCGTCGAACGGGGGTTTCACGTTCGAACGGTATCGCGACGCGCGGCGACGTTACTGGATGGATCGGTGAGCGCCGCACCGAAGCGTCGAGCAAAAACAGGCCGCGTCGGGTGCGCCAGCGCCGACGGCGCGGCAAGGGGCGCGATAACGGTGCGACGCGCGGCGCGTGCCGACACAGGAGACATCGGCATTTGAAGGACATCCTCCACTTCTCGCATGCGAACGGCTTTCCGGCATCGACGTACCGGACCATCTTCGCCGAGCTGGCAGACGATTACGAGCTGCGTTACATCGAGCGCATCGGTCATGACCGCCGCTATCCGGTGACGCGCGACTGGCCGCATCTGGTCGATCAGTTGCTCGACGACATCGGCCGCCGCTACGAGCGCCCGGTGTGGCTCGTCGGCCATTCGCTCGGCGGCTACCTGTCGCTGATGGCCGCGCTGAAGAAACCGCACTGGGTGCGCGGCGTCGTGATGATCGATTCGCCGATCATCGCGGGATGGCGCGCCGGTGCGCTGCGCGCGAGCCAATGGGCCGGGCTCGACGAGCGGCTGTCGCCGGCGGCCGCGACGCGCAAGCGGCGCACGCACTGGGCGAGCCGCGACGAAGCGTGGCGGCACTTTCGCGAGAAGCCCGCGTTCGCGCGCTGGGACGAGCGCATGCTGTCCGACTACATCGACTACGGCATTCCGCAGGCCGGCGCCGACGGCGCGCGCACGCTCGCGTTCGACCGCCAGGTCGAATACCTGATCTACCGCACGCTGCCGCACACGCTCGGTCCGCGGCTCGCGCACGGCGCGCCGGTGCCGGTCGGCTTTCTCGCCGGCACGCGCTCGCGCGAAGTGCGCCAGGTCGGCCTCGATGCGACGCACCGGGCCGCGCACGGGCGCATCGAGTGGCTCGAGGGCAGCCATCTGTTCCCGATGGAGCGGCCGATCGAGACGGCCCGCGCATTGCAGCGGATGCTGAATTCGCTGAAGGCAGCGGAGGGCGACGGGCCGCGCGATCGCGCGGCGCTCGTGCAGCGGGGCTGACGCGGCGTCCGCTGCGCCGCGCAGCGCAAGGCGCCGCCGCACCGGCCGGCCGGTCGTTTCGCCCGGCCGCGCACGGCTGGCGCGGCACTGCGCGAAAGGGCGCGATCATCACGTCAATTGCTGAGAGAAGGGCGGGCTTTACGGTATAATCCGTTTTTCCCGCGAGCATTCAGCGATGACCAAATATGTTTTCGTCACCGGCGGCGTAGTTTCTTCCCTCGGCAAGGGTATTGCCGCCGCCTCCCTCGCCGCGATCCTCGAATCGCGCGGTCTGAAAGTCACCCTCCTCAAACTCGATCCCTACATCAACGTCGACCCCGGCACGATGAGCCCGTTTCAGCACGGCGAAGTGTTCGTGACGGAAGACGGTGCGGAGACGGACCTCGACCTCGGCCACTATGAGCGCTTCATCAGCACGAAGATGCGCAAGGCCAACAACTTCACGACGGGCCAGATCTACGAATCGGTGATCCGCAAGGAGCGCCGTGGCGATTATCTCGGCAAGACCGTGCAGGTGATCCCGCACATCACGAACGAAATCCAGGCATTCATCGAGCGCGGCGCGGCATCGGCCACCTGCGGCGAGCCGGACGTCGCGATCGTCGAGATCGGCGGCACGGTCGGCGACATCGAATCGCTGCCGTTCCTCGAGGCCGCGCGCCAGATGAGCCTGCGCCTCGGCCGCAACAGCGCATGTTTCGTGCACCTGACGCTCGTGCCGTACGTCGCGACGGCCGGCGAGCTGAAGACGAAGCCGACCCAGCACAGCGTGCAGAAGCTGCGCGAGATCGGCATCCTGCCGCACGTGCTGCTGTGCCGTGCGGACCGCCGTATTCCCGACGACGAGTCGAAGAAGATCTCGATGTTCTCGAACGTGCCGGAAGACGCGGTGATTTCGGTGTGGGATGCCGACAGCATCTACAAGATTCCGCAGATGCTGCACGACCAGGGCCTCGACCGGATCATCTGCGACGAACTGAAGCTGTCGCCGAAGGAAGCCGACCTCAGCATGTGGTCGGAGCTCGTCGAGAAGCTCGAGCACCCGAAGCACGAAGTGACGATCGGCATGGTCGGCAAGTACGTCGATCTGACGGAGTCGTACAAGTCGCTGATCGAGGCGCTGCGCCACGCGTCGCTGCACACGTCGACGAAGGTCAACATCGAGTACATCGACTCCGAAGAGATCGAGTCGAACGGTGTCGACAGCCTGAAGCATCTCGACGCCGTGCTGGTGCCGGGCGGCTTCGGCCGTCGCGGCACGGAAGGCAAGATCGCGGCGATCCGCTATGCGCGCGAGGCGAAAGTGCCGTATCTCGGCATCTGCCTCGGCATGCAGCTCGCGGTGATCGAGTTCGCACGCGACGTCGTCGGCCTGAAACAGGCGAACAGCACGGAGTTCGATCCGGACACGCCGGAACGCGTGGTCGCGCTGATCACCGAGTGGTACGACCGCGAAGGCAAGGTCGAGACGCGCACCGAGTCGTCCGATCTCGGCGGCACGATGCGGCTCGGCTCGCAACGCTGCCCGATCAAGCCCGGCACGATGGCCGAAGAGATCTACGGCAAGGACGTGAACGAGCGCCATCGCCACCGTTATGAAGTCAATAACCGCTTCGTGCCCCAGCTCGAAGCCGGCGGCCTTATCATCAGCGCCCGTACCCCGAGCGAGGATCTGCCGGAGATGATGGAACTGCCGCGTTCGATGCACCCGTGGTTCGTCGGCGTCCAGTTCCACCCGGAATTCACGTCGACGCCGCGTGACGGTCATCCGCTGTTCAAGTCGTTCGTCGAAGCGGCGCTCGCCAACAAGCAAGCGCGCGGAGCAGAAGCATGAAGCTGTGCGATTTCGAGGTCGGCCTCGACCAGCCCTTCTTCCTGATCGCGGGTACCTGCGTCGTCGAATCGGAGCAGATGACGATCGACACCGCGG
Organism: Burkholderia sp. WP42; assembly: GCF_000745665.1. Lineage (NCBI taxonomy): Bacteria > Pseudomonadati > Pseudomonadota > Betaproteobacteria > Burkholderiales > Burkholderiaceae > Burkholderia > Burkholderia sp. WP42. Next base: position 28,464 of record NZ_JQJT01000003.1, read on the forward strand.
GCCGCCTGAAGGAAATCTGCGCGAAGCTGAACGTTCCGTTCATCTACAAGTCGTCCTACGACAAGGCGAACCGCAGCTCGGGCAAGTCGTTTCGCGGCCTCGGAATGGACGAGGGGCTGCGCATCCTCGGCGAGGTGAAGCGCCAGCTCGGCCTGCCGGTGCTGACCGACGTGCATTCGATCGACGAGATCGAGCAGGTCGCGTCGGTCGTCGACGTGCTGCAGACGCCCGCGTTCCTGTGCCGCCAGACCGACTTCATCCACGCGTGCGCGCGCTCGGGCAAGCCGGTCAACATCAAGAAAGGCCAGTTCCTCGCGCCGCACGACATGAAGAACGTGATCGACAAGGCGCGCGACGCCGCACGCGAAGCCGGTCTGTCGGAAGACCGCTTCATGGCGTGCGAGCGCGGCGTCTCGTTCGGCTACAACAACCTCGTGTCCGACATGCGCTCGCTCGCGATCATGCGCGAAACGAATGCGCCGGTCGTGTTCGACGCGACGCACTCGGTGCAGCTGCCGGGCGGGCAGGGCACGAGCTCGGGCGGTCAGCGCGAATTCGTGCCGGTGCTCGCGCGCGCCGCGGTCGCGACGGGTGTCGCCGGCCTGTTCATGGAAACGCATCCGAATCCGGCCGAAGCGAAGTCCGACGGCCCGAACGCGGTGCCGCTGCACCGGATGGGCGCGCTGCTCGAGACGCTCGTCACGCTCGACCAGGCGGTGAAGCGCAATCCGCTGCTGGAAAACGATTTCAACTAAGACCGAATGAACCTTGCGGCGGCTTCGCGCGTCTGTAGCGACAGCAGGTTCGGCACGCGTGCCGTCGCAGCTTGAAGAATCCATCGTCATTCTCAGAGGAAACCCATGAGTGCAATCGTAGATATCATCGGCCGCGAGATTCTGGATTCGCGCGGCAACCCCACCGTCGAATGCGACGTGCTGCTCGAATCGGGCACGATGGGCCGCGCGGCGGTGCCGTCGGGCGCGTCCACCGGCTCGCGCGAAGCGATCGAACTGCGTGACGGCGAAGCCGGCCGCTACAACGGCAAGGGCGTGCTGAAGGCAGTCGAGCACATCAACACCGAAATCTCCGAAGCCATCATGGGCCTCGACGCGTCGGAACAGGCGTTCCTCGACAAGACGCTGCTCGAGCTGGACGGCACCGACAACAAGTCGCGCCTCGGCGCGAACGCGATGCTGGCCGTGTCGATGGCCGTCGCGAAGGCAGCGGCCGAAGAAGCCGGCCTGCCGCTGTACCGCTACTTCGGCGGCTCGGGCGCGATGCAGCTGCCGGTGCCGATGATGAACATCGTGAACGGCGGCGCGCACGCGAACAACAGCCTGGACATCCAGGAATTCATGATCGTGCCGGTCAGCCAGCCGACGTTCCGCGAAGCGCTGCGTTGCGGCGCGGAAGTGTTCCACGCGCTGAAGAAGATCCTGAGCGACCGCGGCATGAGCACGGCAGTCGGCGACGAAGGCGGCTTCGCGCCGAACTTCGGCAGCAACGACGAGTGCCTGTCGACGATCCTGCAGGCGATCGAAAAGGCCGGCTACCGTGCGGGCGAAGACGTGCTGCTCGCGCTCGACTGCGCGGCATCGGAGTTCTACCACGACGGCAAGTACCAGCTCGCGGGCGAAGGCCTGCAACTGTCGTCGGCCGAATTCACCGACTACCTCGCGACGCTGGCCGACAAGTTCCCGATCGTGTCGATCGAGGACGGCATGCACGAAGGCGACTGGGACGGCTGGAAGCTGCTGACCGAGCGCCTCGGCAAGAAGGTCCAGCTGGTCGGCGACGACCTGTTCGTCACGAACACGCGCATCCTGAAGGAAGGCATCGAGAAGGGCATCGCGAACTCGATCCTCATCAAGATCAACCAGATCGGTACGCTGACCGAAACGTTCGCGGCGATCGAAATGGCGAAGCGCGCGGGCTATACGGCCGTGATTTCGCACCGCTCGGGCGAAACGGAAGACTCGACGATCGCGGACATCGCGGTCGGCCTGAACGCCGGTCAGATCAAGACGGGTTCGCTGTCGCGCAGCGATCGCATCTCGAAGTACAACCAGCTGCTGCGTATCGAGGAAGACCTCGGCGACATCGCCAGCTACCCGGGCAAATCGGCTTTCTATAACCTGCGCTAACGCGCTACTATCGGGTTCGTCATCTCGACGCCGCTCTGTGCACATGCGCTGAGCGGCGCTTCTTATATCTGCGTCTCTTACATGCGGCTTGTCACTGTCGTCCTGATTGCCTTGCTGGCGCTCATTCAGTACCCCCTATGGTGGGGACACGGCGGCTGGCTGCGGGTGCACGAACTGCGCCAGCAGCTCGGCGACCAGCTGCAGAAGAACGCGGACGAGAAGCTGCGCAACGAGCGGATCGCCGGTGAGGTGCAGGATCTGCAGAGCGGCACCGCGGCCATCGAGGAGCGTGCGCGCTACGAGATGGGGATGGTGAAGGACGGCGAGGTGTTCGTGCAGTTCGTGTCGCCGAACGCGCCGGCCTTGCCGCTCAACAACACGCCGTCGAGCACGTCGACGCGCGGCGCGGTGTCCTCGGCGCCGGTGCGCGTCGTACCGAATCCGCAGTCGATCGCGCGGCCGTCACGACATCACGGTGGCGAGAAGAAGGGCGCTCATCACTGAGCGCTGCGGGCAGCCGAATCATTGAAAAAGCGCGGGAAATACCGCGCTTTTTTATTTCCCGACGGTTTTCAATCGAAGCCGCCGCCGCGCTCGGGTGTCACCACCACCAGCCCGGATAGCCGTAGGTCACGCCGGTGCCCCACCGGTTTCCCCAGCCGCCGCTCGAATAGCCGCCGTAGAAGTTCACCGGCGGCGGCGTGTAATTCGCCCACGCACGCGCCGCGGCTTCGGCCGCCATCGCTTCGTGCTGTTCGCGCATCGCCTGCCGATCGATCTCGTCGTAGCGCTTGCGCTCGGCGCTCGACAAGGTCGGCGGCTGGCCGCCGGCTGCGCCCGGTTCGGGCAGACGGCTCAGGATCGTCGACGTAGGCGGCTGCACCGCGCAGCCGGCGAGTGCCAGGGTGCCGGCGGCGATGCCGGTCAGAAGGAGCGTGCGGAAGGTTTGATGCATGGGTTTCTCCAGCGGCGCGCCGGACGCGGGCAAGGCCCGCGGCAAGCGGCTTGTGACTGAGGCCGGGCCGGTGATGCGTCGGCGCCGGCCCTGTGTTGCGAGTGCCTCCATTATGCGCCCGCGCCGACGTCGCACTCGCGAGTCGGGACGCGAGGCTGCAGGCTCAGTGGCGCTGTTCGGTCGCGGGCGTGATGCCCGTCCCGAGTTCCGGCGCGGCGAACAGCTGCGCGACGTCGACCGGATCGAATTCGTAGCGCTGGTTGCAGAACTCGCAGTGGATTTCGACGTGGCCGCGCTCGACGATCACGCTGTCGACTTCGTCGCGGCCCAGCATGCGCAGCATCGCACCGACCTTTTCGCGCGAACACGTGCACTGGAAGCGCGTGCCGGCCGGCTCGAAGTGCTGCACGTTCTCCTGCCAGAAGAGGCGCCGGAACACGACCTCCGGCTCGACTTCGAGCAGCTCCTTCGCCGACATCGTGCCGCCGAGCGTACAGACGCGCTCCCACGTGTCGGCGTCGGTCTCGGCATTGCGCGGCACGATGCCGCCGTCGCCCGGCAGCTTCTGCAGCAGCATGCCGACCGCGCGGTCGCGATCGGCCGCGAGCCACAGGCGCGTGTCGAGCTGCTCCGAATGGTGCATGTAGTGCTCGAGCACCTGCGACACCGATTCGAGCGGGCCGTCGACGCCGTTCAGCGGCACGATGCCCTGGTACGGCTGCTGGCCCGGCAGCTTGTCGGCCGGGTCGAGCGTGATCACGCAACGGCCATGGCCGCTCGCGTTGACGAGCGATGCGAACGCCAGGTCGTCGCCGATCGTACTGGCTTCGCCGGCGAACTTGGCCGTGGCGCGCATCGACAGGTCCGAACTGCACTGGACGACCAGCATCTGGACCGGCCCGTCGCCGAAGATCTGCATGATCAGGGTGCCGTGAAATTTCAGGTTCGCGGACAGCAGCGCACACGCGGCCATCATCTCGCCGAGCACCGTGCGCACCGGGGCGGGGTAGTCACGGCGGGTCAGCACCTCCTGCCAGGTGTTGCGCAGCGACACGATCTCGCCGCGCACGGGTGCCGAATTGAACATGAATTTCTGTAACTGGTCGCTCACTCTGGTTCCTTGAAATCCGCGCGGATCATCCGATCCGCACGAGTTGCTCCTTGAAATGCGCACGGCGCTCGACGTACGTCTTCGCATTGGCGCGCAACCGCGCGATGTCGTCTGCCGACAGCTCGCGTACGACTTTCGCCGGCGCGCCGAGAATCAGCGAGTTGTCCGGGAACGTCTTGCCTTCCGTCACGACCGCGCCGGCACCGACCAGACAGTTGCGGCCGATCACCGCGCCATTCAAGACCACCGCCTGAATCCCGATCAGCGAACCTTCGCCGACCGTGCAGCCGTGCAGCATCGCCTGATGTCCGATCGTCACGTTCTCGGCGATCGTCAGCGGAAAACCGGGGTCCGTATGCAGGACCGCACCTTCCTGGACATTGCTGCCGGCGCCGACGGTGATCGTCTCGTTGTCGCCGCGAATCGTCGCGCCGAACCACACGCTCGCGTTCTGCTCGAGCACGACCTTGCCGATGATGGCCGCCGTATCGGCGACGAACACGCTTTCGTGGATCGTCGGGGCCGTATCGCCCAGTTTGTAGATCGTCACGGAGTCTCCTGGTCTCTTCGATGATGGGCGCCGGTAGAATGACGCGTCTGGCGTGCCGGGCGCGACGCGATGGATGCGGCGCGGCACAAACCTCTATTGTAAACCGTCGCGTGCCGGCGCTCTCGCGCCGTGCACGGACGCTCCCCGTTCGATGAGCATCGAGTCTTCCCAATCCGCCACGGCGCCGGTCTGCGTGCGCCGCGCCGCGCTCGACGCGCTGCGCGTATGCGAGCCGGTCGCGAAAGCCGCGCAAGTCGGCGAGCTGCAGCGGGCCTGGCTTGCCGGCCTGGCCGCGATCGCGCCGGCGCTCCGCTTCGACGAACCGGCCGGGCTGCCGGGCCGGCCGGCGCGCCCGCCGCTGGTCGAGCCGCGTCAGCTCGAGCGGCGCAGCATGCGTTCGCCGGCGGGGCGCGCGGTGCTGCTGCACGCGCTCGCCCACATCGAGTTCAATGCGATCAACCTCGCGCTCGACGCCGTATGGCGCTTCGCCGCGATGCCGCAGGCGTTCTACGCGGACTGGCTGAAGGTCGCCGCGGAAGAGGCCCATCATTTCACGCTGCTGTGCGGGCGGCTCGCCGAGTTCGGTCACGCATACGGCGATTTTCCTGCACACAACGGCCTGTGGGAAATGTGCGAGCGGACCCGCGACGACGTGCTCGCGCGGATGGCGCTGGTGCCGCGCACGCTCGAGGCGCGCGGGCTCGACGCGTCGCCGCCGATCCGCGCGCGGCTCGTGCAGGCAGGCGACGATGCGTCCGCCGCGATCCTCGACGTGATCCTGCGCGACGAAATCGGTCACGTCGCGATCGGCAATCGCTGGTTTCGGCACCTGTGCGACGAAGCCGGCCGCGATCCGGTCAGCGCGTACCGCGAACTCGCCGTGCAGTACCACGCGCCGCGGCTGCGCGGCCCGTTCAATTTCGAGGCGCGCCGCACGGCGGGCTTCGAGCAGGCGGAACTCGACGAACTGGCCGCACACGACGCGGCAAGCGGCAGCGCAGCGGGTTAGCCGGGCCGCGCGGTCGATGCGTGCTGCGAACGCTACGAAAAATCGCCGTGATGTCCTTGAGGCCAGCACGCGTCGTCACGACACGCGGCGCGTTCCGTCCCGCGCGGCGGTGCCCGGCGCGGTCGATGCGCCGGGCGCGCCTCTCAGCCCATGCGGCCGCACCGCTAGAGCGCCGCCTCGACGGCGCCCCGGACAGCGGCACGCCGGAAAATTGGCGCCCTCGCTATAATCGAACGATCATTCTTTTTTGGCGGTTGCAATGGGTATGTCGAGTTCTGTTTCCGATTTCATCACGGTGCGCGGCGTCAAGCTGCATGTGCGGCGCTGGGGCCGGCCCGATGCGCCGACGCTGTTCATGCTGCACGGCTGGATGGACGTCGCGGCGTCGTTCCAGTTCGTCGTCGAGGCGCTGGCGGGCGACTGGCAGGTGATCGCGCCCGATGCGCGCGGCTTCGGCCTGTCCGACTGGCCGGTCGCACGGCAGGGCGGTGGCCATTACTGGTACCACGACTACCTGGGCGACCTCGATGCGCTCGTCGATCACTACGCGCCGACCGGCGAAGTGAATCTGGTCGGGCACAGCATGGGCGCGAACGTCGTCTGCATGTATGCGGGCGTGCGGCCCGAGCGCGTCCGGCGCGTGGTCGACCTCGAAGGCTTCGGGCTCGCGCCGGCGCGCGCCGAACAGGCGCCGCGCCGCCTGCGCAACTGGCTCGACGAGCTGCGCGAGCCGCCGGTCCTGCGTCCTTACGCGTCGCTCGACGACGTGGCGGCCCGGCTGATCAAGACGAATCCGCGCCTCGATCCGCGTCGCGCCGCGTTTCTTGCCGCGCACTGGTCGAAGCGCGGCGACGATGGCCAGTACCACCTGCTGGCCGATCCCGCCCACAAGATGGTCGGCCCGCAGCTGTACCGGCTCGACGAGGTAATGGCGATCTGGAAGCAGGTGCGCGCGAAGGTGCTGCACGTCGAGGCCGTCAATTCGCCGACGCTCGCGTATCTCGCCGGCGACATTCCGCTGCCGGAGTTCAAGGCGCGCTTCGCCGCGTTCGCCGACTGGCGCGAGAAGCTCGTGGAAGATGCCGGCCACATGGTCCATCACGACCAGCCGGCGCAGATCGCGGCGCTGATCGAGGCGTTCTGCGCGTGAGCCGGCGGCGTCGGCGGCAGGGCAGGCGGCCAGCGCAATTGCCGCATTGCAGTAGAATGAAGCTTCACCTGCCATACCGACAATGAACGCTGATCTCCACTGCCATTCGAATGTTTCCGACGGGTTGCTGTCGCCTGCCGACGTCGCGCGCCGCGCCCATGCGGGCGGCGTGACCCTGTGGGCGCTGACCGACCACGACGAGCTCGGCGGTCAGGCGGCGGCGCGTTGCGAAGCGGAAGCGCTGGGCATGCGTTACCTGAGCGGCGTCGAGATTTCGGTCACGTGGGCGTCGCGCACGGTGCACATCGTCGGGCTGAACATCGATCCGTCGAACCAGGCGCTCATCGACGGCCTCTATCAAACCCGCCACGGCCGCGCGGCGCGCGCGCGGGCGATCGGCGCGCAGCTCGAGACGCTCGGCATCCCGGGCGCCTACGAAGGCGCGCTGAAGTACGTATCGAACCCCGATCTGATCTCGCGCACCCATTTCGCGCGCTTCCTGGTCGAGAACGGCCACGCCGAATCGCTGACGGACGTGTTCGACCGCCTGCTCGGCGACGGCAAGCCGGGCTTCGTCGCGCATCGCTGGGCCACGCTGTCCGACGCGGTCGCGTGGATTCGCGCGGCCGGCGGCGAGGCCGTGATCGCGCATCCGGGGCGCTACCGCTACACGCCGGTCGAGTTCGACGCCTTCTTCGCGGAATTCATCGATCTCGGCGGCCGCGCGATCGAAGTCATTACGGGCAGCCACACGCCCGATCAATATCGCGAATACGCGGACGTCGCGCGCCGCTTCGGCTTCGAGGCGTCGAGCGGGTCGGATTTCCACGCACCGGGCGAAGGTCGCGTCGAGCTCGGCAGCCTGCCGCCGTTGCCGTCCGACCTGAAACCGGTCTGGGAGCGCTGGCTCTGACGCGGCGCGGCCGCGCGCCGCGCGCCGTTCGCGCGGCCGCCCGGGCGCGCTCCGACTCCTTCCTCTTTACGTGCCTCCATGTCCCAGTTCTTCAGGATTCATCCCGATAATCCGCAGCCGCGCCTCGTCAAGCAGGCCGCCGACATCGTCAGCAAGGGCGGCGTGATCGCGATGCCGACCGATTCGAGCTACGCGCTCGCGTGCCACCTCGACGACAAGGACGCGGTCGAGCGCGTGCGCCGGATTCGCGGCCTCGACGAGAAGCAGCATCTGTCGCTGCTCGTGCGCGACCTGTCGGAGCTGGCCAATTTCGCGATGGTCGACAACCGCCAGTACCGGCTGATCAAGTCGGTGACGCCGGGCCCTTACGTGTTCATCCTGCAGGCGACGAAGGAGGTGCCGCGCCGGCTGTCGCACCCGTCGCGCAAGACGATCGGGCTGCGCGTGCCGGATCACGCGATCACGCTCGCGCTGCTCGAATCGCTCGGCCAGCCGCTGCTCGGCACGACGCTGATCCTGCCGCCCGACGACGAGCCGCTCAACGATCCGGAGGACATCCGCGCGCGGCTCGAGAAGCAGGTCGATCTGGTGATCGACGGCGGCGCGTGCCCGCGCGAACCGTCGACCGTGATCGACCTGACGGACGACGCGCCGCAGCTCGTGCGCGCCGGGCGCGGCGCGCTCGAACCGTTCGGGTTGTCGGCCGCGTAAGTGCCATTCATTTTTGCGCGAGCGCGCTTGTTACAATAACGCGATATGGATGCTTCCCTGATACAGACCATCGCCGTCTACGCGCTGCCCGTGATCTTCGCGATCACGCTGCACGAGGCCGCGCACGGCTATGCCGCGCGGCTGCTCGGCGACAACACCGCGTACGTGATGGGGCGCGTGTCGTTCAATCCGATGCGGCACATCGATCCGCTCGGCACGATCGCGATCCCGCTCGCGATGTACGTGCTGACCGGCGGCGCGTTCCTGTTCGGCTATGCGAAGCCGGTGCCGGTATCGTTCGGCAATCTGCGCAATCCGCGCTGGGGCAGCCTGTGGGTGTCGCTCGCGGGGCCGGCCTGCAATTTCGTGCAGGCGCTGCTGTGGGGCATGCTGACCGTCGTGCTGGCCGCCGCCGGCATCGACGAGCCGTTCTTCACGCGGATGACCTATGCGGGCGTCAGCGCGAACCTGGTGCTCGGCGTGCTGAACCTCTTTCCGCTGCCGCCGCTCGACGGCGGCCGCATCCTGGCGGCGCTGCTGCCGCCGAAGCAGTCGATCGCGCTGTCGCGCATCGAGCCGTACGGTTTCATCATCGTGCTGCTGCTGGTCATGACCGGCGTGCTGACGAACTTCTGGCTGCGTCCGCTCGTGAATGCCGCAGCCGGCGTGCTGAGCGCCATCCTGTCCCCCTTCGCCTCGCTTTTCTAACGACAACCATGTTCCCAGATCGTATTTTCTCCGGCATGCGACCCACCGGGTCGCTGCACCTCGGCCACTACCACGGCGTGCTGAAAAACTGGGTGAAGCTGCAGTCCGAGTACCCGTGCTTCTTCTGCGTGGTCGACTGGCATGCGCTGACGACGCACTACGAAACGCCCGAGGTCATCGAGAAGAACGTGTGGGACGTGCTGATCGACTGGCTCGCGTCCGGCATCGATCCGACCCAGGCGACGCTGTTCATCCAGAGCAAGGTCCCCGAGCATGCCGAGCTCGCGCTGCTGCTCGGCATGAGCACGCCGCTCGGCTGGCTCGAACGCGTGCCGACCTACAAGGAGCAGATGGAGAAGCTGAAGGACAAGGATCTGTCGACCTACGGCTTCCTCGGTTACCCGGTGCTGATGGCGGCCGACATCCTGCTGTATCGCGGCTCGCTGGTGCCGGTCGGCGAAGACCAGGTGCCGCACGTCGAGATGACGCGCGAGATCGCACGCCGCTTCAATTACCTGTACGGCCGCGAGCCGGGCTTCGAGGAGAAGGCGCTCGAGGCGGCGAAGAAGCTGGGCGGCAAGCGTGCGAAGCTCTATCACGAGCTGCGCAACGCATACCAGCAGGAAGGCGACGACGAGGCGCTCGAGCAGGCGCGCGCGATGTTGCAGGAATCGCAGAGCCTGTCGATGAGCGACCGCGAGCGGCTGTTCGGCTATCTCGAAGGCGCGCGCAAGATCATTCTCGTCGAGCCGCAGGCGCTGCTGACCGAAGCATCGCGGATGCCTGGCCTCGACGGCCAGAAGATGTCGAAGTCGTACGGCAACACGATCGGCCTGCGCGAGGATGCGGAGACCATCACCAAGAAGGTCCGCACGATGCCGACCGATCCGGCGCGCGTGCGCCGCACCGATCCGGGCGATCCCGACAAGTGCCCGGTGTGGCAACTGCATCAGGTCTATACCGACGCCACCACGCACGAGTGGGTGCAGAACGGCTGCCGTTCGGCCGGCATCGGCTGTCTCGACTGCAAGCAGCCGGTCGTCGAAGGCATCCTGCGCGAACAGCAGCCGATGCTCGAGCGTGCGCAGAAGTACATGGACGATCCGTCGCTGCTGCGCGCAATCGTCGCGGACGGTTGCGACAAGGCGCGCAAGCACGCGGTCGAGACGATGCGCGACGTGCGCGAGGCAATGGGCCTGTCGTACACCTGAGTCGAGCGCATGCGCGAACCCATCATCGCGGCCGCCGGCTGCCACGTCGCCGCGACCGAGCCGTCAGGCTGGGTCGCGCGCTGGTCGCATCTGGCGCCGGCGGGCGGCGCGGTGCTCGACGTCGCCGCGGGCGGCGGCCGCCACGCGCGCTGGTTCGCGTCGCGCGGGCACGCCGTCGTCGCGCTCGATCGCGATCCGGCCGCGCTCGCGGCGCTGCGCACGATTCCCGGCGTGGACGTGCGCGAAGCCGATCTCGAAGGCGCGCCGTGGCCGTTGCCGGCCGGCGCGTCGTTTGCCGCGGTGGTCGTCACCCATTACCTGCATCGGCCGCTCTGGCCCCATCTGGTCGATGCGGTGGCGCCGGGCGGCGTGCTGATCTACGAAACCTTCGCGCAAGGAAACGAAACGGTCGGCAAGCCGTCCAATCCGGCATTCCTGCTCGCGCCGGGCGAGTTGCTGGACGTCGTGCGCGGGCATCTGCGGGTGGTCGCGTACGAGGACGGATTCGTCGCCGGGCCGCGCGCCGCGTTCGTTCAGCGCATCTGCGCGGTGCGCGAGTGCGCACCCGCGACGGCAGGGGCGGGAATTCCACGTTACGAACTGCGCGGCTAATCCGCTACAATCTCAACGTTTACCGGTACATCAATCAATCGCGTTTCATGGCTAACGGCACCCAAGACGGCATTCAAATCCGCGGCAGCATCCCCGCGATCGTCACCCCGATGCTCGAAGACGGCAGTCTCGATCTGCCGGCGTTCCGCAAACTGATCGACTGGCACATCGAGGAAGGCACCGATGCGCTGGTCGTGGTCGGCACGAGCGGCGAGTCGGCAACGCTCAACGTCGAAGAACACGTGCTGATGATCCGCACGGCGGTCGAGCATGCGGCCAAACGCATCCCGATCATCGCGGGCGCGGGCGGCAATTCGACCGCGGAGGCGATCGAGCTGACCAAGCAGGCGAAGGCGGTCGGCGCCGACGCGACGCTGCAGGTCGTGCCGTACTACAACAAGCCGACGCAGGAAGGGATGTACCGGCACTTCAAGGCGATCGCCGAAGCGGTCGACCTGCCGGTGATCCTGTACAACGTGCCGGGCCGCACGGTCGCGGACATGGCGCACGACACGACGCTGCGCCTCGCGCAGGTGCCCGGCATCATCGGCATCAAGGAAGCGACGGGCAACATCGACCGTGCCGCCCACCTGATCAAGGCCGCGCCGAAGGATTTCGCGATCTACAGCGGCGACGACCCGACCGCGATCGCGCTGATGCTGCTCGGCGGCCACGGCAACATCTCGGTGACGGCGAACGTCGCGCCGCGTGCGATGAGCGACCTGTGCCGCGCGGCGCTGGCCGGCGACGTGGCGACGGCGCGCACGCTGCACATGAAGCTGCTGTCGCTGCACAAGAACCTGTTCATCGAAGCGAACCCGATTCCGGTGAAATGGGCGCTGCAGGCGATGGGCAAGATGCAGGGCGGCATCCGCCTGCCGCTCACGCCGCTCGACGAGCGCTGCCACGACGCCGTGCGTTCGGCCCTCGTCGAGGCCGGCATCCTCGCCTGATGCGCGGGCGGCCGCGTCCTGCGGCCGCCGGCTCGACCCCTCATCAACCCGCACCGGCCGGCTCCGTCCGGCGCCGCTCCTGACGAGCGTTCTAGCAAGACGAAGGATTTCATGAAACGTTTCGCCTTTTCCTCACGCGCCATCCAGGTCTCGGTGATGACGCTGGCGCTGGGTGCGCTCGCCGGCTGCGATACGCTGAACGATTATCTGGCTCCCGACCGGGTCAACTACAAGAACACGGGCTCGGCGCCGCCGCTCGCGGTACCGAGCGACCTGAAGCCGGTGCCGACCACGCAGCAGTTCGTCGCGCCGCCGAGCAATGCGGGCCTCGGCACGCTGCCGCCGCGGGCGCAGACGGCTGCCGGCAATGCGACCGACGGCGTTCCGAGCGCGCAGGACCCGCTCGGCATGCACATCGAGCGCGACGGCGATCGCCGCTGGCTTGTCGTCGACGGCCGCACGCCCGAGCAGCTGTGGCCGATCCTGAAGGAGTTCTGGCAGGAGAACGGCTTCTCGCTGAAGACCGACGCGCCGTCGACGGGCATCATGGCCACCGACTGGGCAGAGAATCGCGCGAACATCCCGGACGACTGGTTCCGCCGCACGATCGGCAAGGTCATCGACTTCGCATATTCGTCGGGCACGCGCGATCGCTTCCGCACGCTCGTGAACCGCACGCCGGACGGCAACACCGACATCTCGATCACGCACAGCGCGATGGAAGAAATGATGGTCGGCCCGCAGGGCGGCACGTCGTCGCGCTGGGAAGAGCGGCCGCGCAATCCGGTGCTCGAGGCCGTGTTCCTGTCGAAGCTGATGCAGAAGTTCGGCCTCACCGACGCGCAGGCGAAGCAGCTGCTCGCCGACGCGCATCCGGCCACCGCGCCGGCTCAGGTCCGCGACACGAGCGGCGGCGCCGCGACGCTGCAACTCGCCGAATCGTTCGATCGCGCATGGCTGCGCGTGGGTCTGGCACTCGACCGGACCAACTTCGCCGTCGACAACCGCGACCGCGAGAAGGGCCTGTACACGGTTCGTTACGCGAACACGATGGAAGAGCTGAAGCGCGACGGCCTGTTCGGCAAGCTGTTCTACGGCGGCCCGTCGGCAGCCAAGCCCGGCAAGGAATATCTGGTCAACGTGCGTGCGCAGGGCAACGGCGGCACGCAGGTCGCGGTGGTCGACGCGAACGGCCAGATCGACAATTCGTCGGACGCGCAGCGGATCATTTCGCTGTTGCACGCGCAACTGAACTAAGCGCGTGCGCTTCGCGAGCCTTGGTAGCGGCAGCGAAGGCAACGCGCTGGTCGTCGAAGTCGCGAGCGGCACGACGACCACGCGCGTGCTGCTCGACTGCGGTTTTTCTGCGAAGGAGGTCGAGCGCCGCCTCGGCCGCCTGAATCTCGGCGTCGACGATCTCGATGCGATTCTGATCACCCACGAGCACAGCGACCACGTCGGCAGCGCGTTGACGCTGGCGCGGCGCGCTTCGCTGCCGCTCTACATGAGCTGGGGCACGGCGCGCGCGGTGGGCGCGGACGAGGCCGATGTCGATCTGCACGTGCTGTGGGGCGACGAGACGGCCGCCATCCGCGATCTGGCCGTGATCCCCTATACTGTGCCGCACGACGCGCGCGAGCCGCTCCAGTTCGTCTTTATGGACGGTAGCCGCCGGCTCGGCGTGCTGACCGACGTCGGGATGGCCACGCCGCACATCACGACCGTGCTGAGCGGCTGCGACGCGCTGGTGCTCGAATCGAACCACGATACGGCGATGCTCGCCGGAAGCCGCTATCCGCAGTCGCTGAAGGCGCGGATCGGCGGCAGTCACGGCCATCTGAGCAACGATGCGGCGGCCGGCATTCTCGCCTCGCTCGAACGTAGCCGGCTGCGGCATCTGGTGGCCGCGCATCTGAGCCAGCAGAACAACCGTCCCGAACTGGCCCGCCAGGCGTTTGCGGGCGTGCTGGGCACCGATGGCGACGAGGTGGTCGTGGCGACGCAGGACGCGGGTTTCGACTGGCTGGCGCTCGACTGAGCGAGCGGGGGATAGCGCAAGGCGGCGGAGCGGGAGAGCAGAAGCGGCGCGCGTCAGCGCCCGGGCCGAATGGCCTTCGATGCGGTGCGCGATGCGCGCAAACCGCAGGCATAAAAAAACCGGCCCATCGGGCCGGTTTTTTTTCAGCTGACGCTGAGGCTTACTGGCTTGCGCCCGAAGCCGGAGCTGCCGAAGCAGCCGATGCCGGCGCAGCAGCAGCTGCGTCGCTTGCAGCAGCCGAAGCCGACGAAGCTGCAGCCGAAGCGTCGCTCGCAGCACCAGCAACTGCCGAAGCAGCCGACGAAGCAGCAGCAGCGGCGTCGCTAGCAGCCGACGAAGCAGCTTGATCAGCGCTCTTGTTGCAAGCAGCCAGTGCAACAGCAGCCAACAGGGAAGCTACGAGGAGGGATTTCTTCATGATCACGTCCTTTTATGGTTAAAGGTAAGCAACAGCGCGAAACAATACCGGTAATGTGCTCCAACACCGACCTGGGCCGCTGGTGGAGACGCACTTCTAGAGCGTGAATCTTCCCTACGGCTTGGGCGGAAATTATATGCACTTTCCTATCGACCGTCGACAAATGCGGGGTCAATACGTTGTCTTTCCCATACAAAATTTGATCTGCATGGGCATACGGGGTAGTCCACTAAATCCGGCTTCCGACCCGTATCCAGCCCGCACAATACCACTCGTGCAGTAAGGCTGTCATTGAGGGAACCCGGGATAGTGTTACAAACCGTTTCGCCTCCATGTGGCGCAGATTGGCCAGTTCGGGCAGCCATTCGCCGGCTTGCTCGAGCGGTTCCTCTTCGCCATTAATGAAGTACGAGCGCGCGTTATACATCAATGTGGCCCTTCTGTCGAGAGATACGCCGCGACGGGCAGCCTGCTTGACGAATGCCGCCTCCGACAGCGGGCGTGCCGGCGGCTCGAATACCACGTTGGATTTGGGCTCGCTCAGATAGCAGCCGAGGAATTCGGCGACGTCGCGCTTGCGCCAGCGAATCGCGTCGACGATCTCGGCGACGCGTTCGACCATCGCGGGCGGCAGCTCGGCCGGCGTGTCCACGGCCGGTTGCTTCGGGTCGCGGTACAGTTCGTCGCCGCGCGCGTCGCGCAGGCCGCCGCGTTCGGCGAGGTAGTACAGGAATTGCGCGCCGAGTTCGCCGGCCGACGGTGCCCGGAATCCGATCGAGCAGGTCATGCATTCGCCTTCGGCCACGCCGTCGTGTGCGATGTGCGGCGGCAGGTACAGCATGTCGCCCGGCTCCAACACCCATTCGTCGCTCGGCTCGAAATGCTCGAGGATCTTCAGCGGCACGTCCGGCAGCAGCGACAGGTCCTTCTGCGCGCCGATGCGCCAGCGGCGTCGGCCTTCGACCTGCAGCAGGAACACGTCGTACGAGTCGAAGTGCGGGCCGACACCGCCGCCGTCCGTCGCGTACGAAATCATCAGGTCGTCGAGCCGGGCGTCCGGAATGAAACGGAAGCGGTCGAGCAGGGCGCGCGCTGCGTCGACGTGCAGGTCGAGCCCCTGCACGAGCAGCGACCACGCCTTGCGCGATACGGCAGGCAGCGCGCCCGGTTCGAACGGCCCGTGCGCGAGTTGCCACTTGTTACGAAAATGCGTGATCAGACGCGATTCGGCGTCATAGTCTGCAGCCAGGTCGAACAGCGCATCGCGCGTGAGCGGCGGCTTCACGCCGGGAATCGCCTGGCGGATCAGCAGCGGTTTTTTCTGCCAGTAGCGGCGCATGAACTGCGCCGGCGTGAGACCGCCGAGCAGCGGTGTGGGAAGATCGGAAGGCGGCGCGCCGAATGGGGCGGCAGCGGCTTCCCGCGGTTCGGCTGGAGACCGGTTGCGCATCGTATAATGACAGTTGTAATTGGGAGAATTGGATGAAAATCGCAAAAAACACCGTCGTGTCGGTCGCTTACAAGCTGTCGGATGCGCAAGGCAATCTGATCGAGGAAAGCGACGAGCCGATGGTCTATCTGCACGGCGGCTATGATGGCACGTTCCCCAAGATCGAGGAACAGCTCGACGGCCAGGAGCCCGGCTACCAGGCGCAGGTTCAGCTCGAGCCGCAGGACGCGTTCGGCGACTACGATCCCGAACTCGTGAAGGTCGAGCCGCGCGATCGTTTTCCCGAACCGCTCGAAATCGGCATGCAGTTTGAAGGCACGCCGGAGGACGCCGACGAGGAAGTGGATTCGCTGATCTACACGGTCACCGACATCGCCGAAGACAAGGTCGTGCTCGACGGCAATCATCCGCTCGCCGGCATGGCGCTGCGCTTCGCACTCACCGTCAAGGACGTTCGCGAAGCGACCGAGGACGAGATCGAGCATGAGCACGCGCATGGCGCGGAAGGCCTCGAGATCGTCGACGAAGACGAGGACGAAGAGGAAGACGGCGACACGCCGTCAGGGCGCACCCTGCACTGAGCTGGCAGGCTGGCCGGACGCCGGCCCTGAAGCAGGGGGCGGCACCGGCCACGACGCGCCGGCCGGCGTCGTGCCGTCGCCCTGCAGCGGCGGCGCGACCGACGACGCATCGGGCAATGCCGGCAACGCGGGAATCTCGGGCATCTGCGGCAGCGGCACGTCGTTGCGCGGTGCGGCCGGCAGTGCAGGCGGAACCGGCACGTCTTTCGGCACGTCCTGCAGGCTCACGCTGAAGACGGTCTGCCGGGCCGGCGACACATTGACCTTCACCCACTGATGCGCCGGATGGCGCGGGCCGAACGCGACGCGCGTCACGTTGCCGATCAGTGCGCCATCGTCCGCATGCAGCGGGCGATCGATCAGAAAACCGTTCGCGAGCGGCTCGCCGCTCGCGTGCATCACGAGGATCGGGCCGCGGAATGTCGCGGCCGCCTTCACCAGCGCCCGTTTCAGTTCCCGAAAGCCGTCGCGTGCGCGCGGCCGGTTGAAGCGCAGCCACGCAAAGCGTTCGGCGCGTTCATAGCGATCGAACTGCGGGTCGCCTTCGAAGATCACCACCATCGCGCGCGCTTCGCGCCGCTTCGCGAATTCGGCCGCATGGTCGAGCCAGAAACCGTTCGCGATCACACGATCCTCGAATTCGCCGTTGCGGCCGCCGGCCGTCAGGAAATGGTTGTTCGGCGCCGGCGCGTTCAGCGCGACGTAGACGACGTCGTCGCGGATCCAGCGCGCGTTTTCGCGATATGGCCGGAACCGTGCGACTTCGCTTTCGCGCGTGATCGGCAGCGCGCCGGGATCGGGCAGCGCGGTGTCGGCAAGCAAGGTCTGCCGCAGGAAATCCAGCCGTTCGACGGGATCGTAACCGCCGCCGGCCGCGGTGCCGCACGTGACCCAGTCGTGGTTGCCGGGAATGAACACCAGAGGCACGCGCGTCGCGCTCAGGATTGCACCGCGCTGCGCATACAGCGAATCGCGGCACGCTTCCTTCGCGCCCTTGATGTCGCCCGCATAGACTACGAACGCGACGCTGCGTTCGCGTGCGATCGCTTCGAACAGCCGTTGCGCGGCCGGTTCGTCGGCCGGCACGTCGATCACGCTCGACACGACCGCGAACGAGTAGGGCGCCGCACCGCGTTTGGGCGTGGCCGCCAACGCGCCGGCCGTGGCGAGCGTGAGCGCCGCCACAGTCAGCGCGGCGGCAAGGCCGGCGCGCCGGCCCCGTGCAACGCGTTTATGCGTGCCCGTCGGCATCGTGCGAGCGGACGAGCGTCCGCAGTTCATACAGCAAGTCGAGCGCTTCGCGCGGCTTCAGGTCGTCGGGATCGATGTCGCGCAGCCGGTCGAGCGCCGGATGCGTGGCGTCGGACGGCGCCGGCGCGTCGGCGCATTCGACATCGTCGGCCGCCGCGGGCGGGGCGCTGAACAGGTCGAGCTGCGGCGTATGCTGGGCGGCCGACTGCTGCTCGAGATACGCGAGATGCTTGCGGGCCGCGCGGATCACCGGCGCCGGCACGCCCGCGAGCTGGGCGACCTGCAGCCCGTAGCTCTGGTTCGCCGGCCCCTCGTTGACCGCATGCAGGAACACGATGCCGTGGCCGTGCTCGACGGCCGACAGGTGGACGTTCGCCGCCTGCGGGAATTCGCTCGGCAGTTGCGTCAGCTCGAAGTAGTGCGTCGCGAACAGCGTGTAGCAGCCGTTCTGCGCCAGCAGATGACGCGCGATCGCCCATGCGAGTGCGAGGCCGTCGAACGTCGACGTGCCGCGCCCGATTTCATCCATCAGCACGAGACTTTGCGGCGTCGCGTCGTTGAGGATCGCCGCGGCTTCGGTCATCTCGACCATGAACGTCGAGCGGCCGCCCGCGAGGTCGTCGGCCGCGCCGATCCGCGTGAAGATGCGGTCGATCGGCCCGAAGCACGCCGACTTCGCCGGCACGTAGCTGCCGACGTACGCCATCAGCGCGATCAGCGCCGTCTGCCGCATGAACGTCGACTTACCGCCCATGTTCGGGCCGGTGATCAGCAGCAGCTTGCGATCGGCGCCGAACCGGCAGTCGTTCGCGATGAATTGCTCGACCTGCGCTTCGACGACCGGATGGCGGCCCTGCTCGATCTCGATGCCGATGTCGTCGGTGAAGGTGGGCGCAACCCAGTCGAGCGTGCGCGCACGTTCGGCGAAGGCCGCGAGCACGTCGAGCTCCGCGAGCGCCGACGCGACGCGCTGGCATTCGGGGATGAACGGCAGCAGCGCCTGCAGCACGCCGTCGTACAGCGCGCGCTCGCGAGCCAGCGCGCGCTCCTGCGCGGACAGCGCCTTGTCTTCGAAGGTCTTCAGCTCGGGCGTGATGTAGCGCTCGGCGTTCTTCAGCGTCTGGCGGCGGCGATAGTCGTCGGGCACCTTGTCGGTCTGGCCGCGCGTGACCTCGATGTAGAAGCCGTGCACCTTGTTGTATTCGACGCGCAGGTTCGCGATGCCCGTGCGTGCGCGCTCGCGCGCTTCGAGGTCGATCAGGAACTGACCGCAGTTCTCGGAGATGTCGCGCAGTTCGTCGAGCTCCGCATCGTAGCCGCGCGCGATCACGCCGCCGTCGCGCACCATCGCGGCCGGCTCGGGCGCGATCGCGCTCGTCAGCAGGTCGAGGCATTCGGCGGGCGGCGCGAGCGCCGCGTCGACACGGGTGAGCGCATCGGCGTTCGCGACGATCGCGCTGATGCGCTCGCGCAGTGCCGGCAGGGCGGCGAACGTGTCGCGCAGGCTCGACAGATCACGCGGCCGTGCGGACAACAGCGCGAGACGCCCGGTGATCCGTTCGACGTCGGCGATCTGGCGCAGCGCGCTGCGCAGTGCGTCGAGGTTTGCGTCGGCGGGCGCATCGAGCAGCGCGCCGATCGCTTGCTGGCGTGACTGCGCGGCGACCGATGCGCGCGGCGGGTGGTGCAGCCAGTGACGCAGCAGGCGGCTGCCCATCGTCGTGCAGCAGGTGTCGAGCAGCGAATACAGCGTCGGCGATTCGGTGCCGCGCAGCGTTTCGGTCAGCTCGAGGTTGCGGCGCGTCGCCGGATCGAGGCCGATGTATTCGGTTTCGCTTTCGACCTTCAGGCTGCGCACGTGCCGTAGCTGCTGGCCCTGCGTAGCTGCCGCATACAGCAGCAGCGCGCCGGCTGCGCCGCATGCGCTCGTCAGCGAATGGGCGCCGAAGCCGTCGAGGCCGGCAACGTCGAGCTGGTCGCACAGGCGCTGCGTGCCCGACGCGATGTCGAAGTGCCACGCCGGCACGCGCTTGACCGCGCCTGCGCCGGCCGGCACGGCGTCGGTCGCGCCGTCTGCGGTGAGAATTTCGGCCGGGCGGATGCGCTCGAGTGCCGCGCCGAGCTGGTCGGGTTCGATTTCGGCGAGCCGCAGCGCACCGCTGGCGAGATTCAGCCACGCGAGGCCGATATTGACCGCGACGCCGCGCTTGTTGTGGCCGGTGCACATCGCCAGCAAATAGACGTCGTTCTTGTCCGACAGCAGCGCCGCGTCGGTCAGCGTGCCGGGCGTGACGACGCGCACGACCTTGCGCTCGACCGGGCCCTTCGACGTGGCCGGATCGCCGATCTGCTCGCAGATCGCGACCGATTCGCCCATCTTCACGAGCTTCGCCAGATACTGTTCGACCGCGTGGTGCGGGACGCCGGCCATCTTGATCGGGTTGCCCGCCGATGCGCCGCGCTGGGTAAGCGTCAGGTCGAGCAGACGCGCGGCTTTCTCGGCGTCTTCGAAGAACAGCTCGTAGAAGTCGCCCATCCGGTAGAAGACGAGCGTGTCCGGGTGGTCGGCCTTGATGCGTAAGTACTGCTGCATCATCGGGGTGTGGCCAGCAAAGGCCTCGGGCGACAGCGTGGTCATAGATCCGGCGTAAAATTGTTGCTTGGGTTGCCCGAGTTTACCAGCGGCCCCGACCGACAAGCGCGAAGTTCGCCGTTCGACCAGTTGCGCGCGTTCAGAGCGGGACGCTTCCGGTCTGTCGACACCGCGCCCGATCGCATACGATTCCGCGACGTGAACAACCGGGGAGGAGATCGGCGATGGAAGTCTTTTGGACGTTGAAGAGCATCCCCGAACTGGCGAATCTGCCTGCGCGCGACAGGCGCGTCAACTGGCGACGCGCGTATTTTCGTAGCTGGCGCCATTGGCAGACATGGGCCGGTTTGCTCGCGTGCGCTCTATGCGCGGCACTTGGGGCCGGGCTCGGTGCAAGGGCGGGGCACCCGTTCGTGGGAGCGGTTGTCGGAGGCGCCGCGGGGCGGATTCGTCTTCGGGCAAGCTGTGGTCCGTGTCGCGCGCGCCCATTACAGAAACGTGCTGCTCGGTCTTGACGATTAGCAGGATGACCGCTGCGGTGGCTTCTTTACGTGAGGTCGCCGGCGATCGCCGTAACGACGCCCGCATGACCGTTCGCTTGCCGCTTGACCGAGTGTCGTGCGTATCGATCGATGATGGCCGACCGTCGAAAGCGCGAGCGCGGCGGTTCGCGTAACCGGCGCACGACGCACTCTCACGGAACGCGAACGTTCCGCTGGATCATTGGAGCAGGCCGCGACGGCATGACGATCGGCTCGGCGCCGCAGCCATCGCGCGCCGAACCTGCCGCCGACGTCAGGACGCCTGCTTCGACATCAGATCGAGCGCCAGCGCCTGCGCGACTTCGATCCCGTCGATGGCCGCCGAGTAGATGCCGCCCGCATACCCGGCGCCTTCGCCGGCCGGATACAGACCTTCGACGTTCACGCTCTGGTAATCGTCCTTGCGCCGAATGCGGATCGGCGACGACGTGCGCGTCTCCACGCCGGTGAGCACCGCATCGTGCATCGCGAAGCCGGCGATCTTTTTGTCGATCTGCGGCAGCGCTTCCCGAATCGCTTCGATCACGTAGTCGGGCAGCGCAGTGCTGAGATCGGTCGGCCGCACGCCCGGCTTGTACGACGGCGCGACGGAGCCGAGCGACGTCGACGGCCGGCCCGCGATGAAATCGCCGACCAGCTGGCCCGGTGCGCTGTAATCGCCGCCGCCGAGCTCGAACGCGCGTTCCTCCCATTTGCGCTGGAACGCGATGCCCGCGAGCGGGCCGCCCGGATAGTCTTCCGGCGTGATGCCGACGACGATCCCCGCGTTCGCGTTGCGCTCGGCGCGCGAATACTGGCTCATGCCGTTGGTGACCACGCGGCCGGGCTCGGAGGTCGCCGCGACGACCGTGCCGCCCGGGCACATGCAGAAGCTGTACACCGCGCGCCCGTTGCTGCAGTGGTGGACCACCTTGTAATCCGCCGCGCCGAGCTGCTTGTGGCCCGCGAACTTGCCGAACCGGCTGCGGTCGATCAAGCCCTGCGGATGCTCGATCCGGAAGCCGAGCGAGAACGGCTTCGCCTCGATGAACACGCCGCGATCGTGCAGCATCTGGAACGTGTCGCGCGCGCTGTGGCCGACGGCCAGCACCACGTGATCGCAGCGCAGCGTTTCGCCGTTCGACAGCTTCAGCGCGCGAACCTTGCCCTGCTCGATGTCGATGTCCTCGACGCGGGTTTCGAAGCGCACTTCGCCGCCGAGCGCGTGGATCGTCGCGCGCATCTTTTCCACCATGCTGACGAGGCGGAACGTGCCGATGTGCGGCCGGCTCAGATACAGGATGTCCTCCGGCGCGCCGGCCTTGACGAACTCGTCGAGCACCTTGCGGCCGTAGTGATGCGGGTCCTTGATCTGGCTGTACAGCTTGCCATCGGAGAACGTGCCGGCGCCGCCTTCGCCGAACTGCACGTTGGACTCGGGATTGAGGACGCTCTTGCGCCACAGTCCGAACGTGTCCTTGGTGCGCTCGCGCACGGCTTTGCCGCGTTCGAGGATGATCGGGCGAAAGCCCATCTGCGCGAGGATCAGCCCGGCAAAGAGCCCGCACGGCCCCATGCCGATCACGACCGGGCGCAGGAAGTTGCCGTGCTCGGGCGCCTTCGTCACGAAGCGGTACGTCATGTCGGGCGTGACGCCGCAATGCGGCGTGCCGGCGAGTCGCGGCAGCACGGCCGCTTCGTCCTTGACCTCGACATCGACGATGTAGGTGAGCTTGATGTCGGCGCGCTTGCGCGCATCGTGCGCACGGCGGAACACCGTGTAGCGCAGAAGCCCGTCTGCCGGCACGCCGAGCTCGTCGAGGCGCGCGCGGATGGCGGCCTCGAGAGCGCTCTCGGGGTGGTCGAGCGGGAGTTTGATTTCGCTTAGCCGTAACATGAGTATTCGGATACGGTCGCCACGAAGCCGTGGCGGTGTTGAAACAGGCGAGAGCCGGCGCGCAGGCGAGGCGGTGGCGCGAAAAGCCGCGCCGTGCGGGCGCGGCCCGAGCTTACTCCGCTGCCGGGTGCATGCGGCTGTAGCGGTTCAGGATCGGGATCATCTGCGCGTAGATCTTCGGGTTCGCGGCGACGATCTCGTGGCGATGCAGGAAGTCCGCGTCGCCCGTGTAGTTGCCCACGAGACCGCCGGCCTCGGTGATCAGCAGGCTGCCCGCCGCCATGTCCCACACGTTGATGCCCTGCTCGAAGAACGCGTCGAGACGGCCGGCTGCGACGTTCGCGAGGTCGAGTGCGGCTGCGCCCGGGCGGCGCAGGCCCGTGCACGCTTGCGTCATTTCGGTGAACAGGCGCGCATACGCGTCGAGGCCGTCCTTCTCGCGGAACGGGAAGCCCGTGCCGACCAGCGCGTCGGCGAGGCGGTCACGACGGCCGACGCGAATGCGGCGGTCGTTCAGGTACGCGCCGCGGCCGCGGGTGGCCGTGAACAGGTCGTTGCGGTTCGGATCGTAGACGACGGCCTGCGTGACGACGCCCTTGTGCTCGAGCGCGATCGACACGCAGTAGTACGGGAAGCCGTGGATGAAGTTGGTGGTGCCGTCGAGCGGATCGATGATCCACTTGAACTCGGATTCGTTCTCCGATTCGCCCGATTCTTCCGCGAGGATCGCGTGGTCGGGGTAGGCGGTCTTCAGCGTCTCGATGATCGCCTCTTCGGCGGCCTTGTCCACTTCGGTGACGAAGTCGTTCTGCTGTTTCTTGCGGATCTCGATGAGGTCGAGATCGAGGGACGCACGATTGATGATCTGTCCGGCGCGGCGCGCAGCCTTGACAGCAATGTTGAGCATGGGATGCATGAGCCTGGATCCTGTAGCCGGCGGCACGGGCCGCCACGAAGTGGAACACACCGCCCGGAGCGGCGCAAACGTGCCGGGCGACATGAGACGCAAATTGACAAAGAGCGGGGTACGACCGCGGCGCACCGGATGCGACGCGTAAGCGCATGATTTTAGCCGATTTTCGCGCATTTCGGTGCGCCGCGATGCGGGGAAACCCCCACTAGCCATCCGGACGAGTGGGTTTGCCGGGGCGATGGCGATACCATACGGCCATTCCGATGAACCGAGTCGTATCGAGTGGAAACTCCGCAGAACCCCGCCATGCCGTCCGAACCGGACGCAGCCTCGTCCCTGCCGCCGTCCGGCGGTTTCACCTCCACCCGCTTCGTGCTCGTCGAGCCGAGCCATCCCGGCAACGTCGGGGCGGCCGCCCGCGCGCTGAAGACGATGGGTTTCTCGCGGCTCGTGCTGGTCGCGCCGCGCGTGCCGCACGTCCAGAGCGACCCCGAAGCGATCGCGATGGCGAGCGGCGCGGACGACGTCCTCGCCGGCGCGCACGTGGTGCCTACGCTCGGCGACGCGTTGTCGGGCGTGCACTGGTCGATCGCGCTGACCGCCCGCACGCGCGAGTACGGCCCGCCGCGGCTCGCGCCGCGCGCGGCGGCCGCGCAAGCGCGCGCGCAGGTCGGCGCCGGCGACATCGCGCTCGTATTCGGCAACGAGCGCACCGGCCTCGCCAACGAGCACGTCGAGCAGTGCAGCGCGCTCGCGCACATCCCGGCGAATCCGGCCTACAGCTCGCTGAATCTCGCGCAGGCGATCCAGGTGCTCGCCTATGAACTGCGCGTCGCGTTCCTGGAGCACGGCGGCGCGCAGTCGCAGCCGGTGCAGGCCGAGGTCGGCACGCTCGCGCAGAGCGACGAGATCGAACGAATGTATGGCCACCTCGAGCGCGCGCTGATCGCGCTCGATTTTCTCGATCCGCGCAATCCGAAGAA
Source organism: Burkholderia sp. WP42 (assembly GCF_000745665.1). Classification (NCBI taxonomy): domain Bacteria; kingdom Pseudomonadati; phylum Pseudomonadota; class Betaproteobacteria; order Burkholderiales; family Burkholderiaceae; genus Burkholderia; species Burkholderia sp. WP42. The sequence goes on from NZ_JQJT01000003.1 coordinate 53,136, forward strand.
GCTGATGCCGCGGTTGCGACGCCTGTTCGCGCGCACCGGTCTCGAGCGCGAGGAGGTCAACATTCTGCGCGGCGTCGCGAAGCATATCCTGCTGAAGACGGGCGCACCGGACGGCGATGCGTGAGCCGCCGTCGCACGCGCCGCGCACGAATACCCGTGCCGGCGGCGGGGTGAACGCGCGCCCGCGTGCGACCGCATGCGAGTGGCCCTACAATCGCCGAACGTCATAAGCAAAGAACCCGGCGCGATAACGGCCGGGCATGGCCGGCGGGCGCGCCGGCCGTTCCAGCCCACACCAGATCATGTTCACTAGACTGCGCGAAGACGTTGCGACGATTCGCGAGCGGGATCCCGCCGCTCGCAGTGCCTGGGAAGTGCTCACCTGTTATCCGGGGCTGCACGCGCTCGTGCTGCATCGGTTCGCGCATGCCTGCTGGCGCGCGAAACGCTACTGGCTCGCGCGGTTCGCGTCGCAGCTCGGACGCTTCTTGACGGGGATCGAAATCCATCCGGGCGCGACGCTCGGCCGGCGCGTCTTCATCGATCACGGGATGGGCGTCGTGATCGGCGAGACCGCGATCGTCGGCGACGACTGCACGATCTATCAGGGCGTGACGCTCGGCGGCACGTCGCTCACGCGCGGCGCGAAGCGCCATCCGACGCTCGAGGCCGGCGTGATCGTCGGCGCGGGGGCGAAGGTGCTCGGCGGGTTCACGGTCGGTGCGGGCGCGAAGATCGGTTCGAACGCGGTCGTCGTGAAGCCGGTGCCGGCGGGCGGCACCGCGGTCGGCAACCCGGCGCGCATCGTGATGCCGGCGCAACCGAAGCCGCAGCCCGAACGCGCGGCGTTCTGCGCGTACGGGATCACGCCGAACGCGGACGACCCGATGTCGCTCGCGATACACGGGCTGATCGATCATGCGGCGAAGGAAAGCCGGCGCGTCGACGAGATCGTCGCTGCGCTCGAGCAGCTCGGCACGCATCTGGAAACGCTACAGGGCGCGGACGCAGCGCGTCTCGATCTGCGCCGCTTGTCGGCCGTGCTGGAGGGGAAATCGGTCGAGCGTCAAACGTGACGCGACCCGCGCGGGCGGCGAGCCCGCGATAGCCGTATCGCTTGGCCGGTCGATCGGTCAGCGGAGGTCAGCGGAGGTCAGTCGAGCGGCATCGCGTGGATGCCTTCGGCATCCACGCGCAGATAGCCGCCGCGCGGCATGCCGTGATCGAGATCCCAGTCGGGCAGCACCCAGCGAATCCCGCCGGGCTCGGCGTGACGCGCGGGGCGATGCGTGTGGCCGTGAATGATCACGCTCGCGCGGCCTTTGCGGAACAGCGCGGCCACGCCGTCACGCGTGACGTCGTAGGCGGCCGAGACGGGGCGCATCCGGCCCGCTTCGCTGTTCGAGCGCATTCGTTGCGCGAGCGCGCGGCGCCAGCGAAACGGCCACGCGAGGAACAGCGCTTGCGCGACGCGATTGCGCGCGAAGCGCCTGAAGATCTGATAACGACGGTCGGCCGTGCATTGCGCGTCGCCGTGGGCCAGCACGATGCGTTGACCGAACGCCGTGATCAGCGCTGGGTCGGGCAGCAGCATCGCGCCGGCCGCCTTCATGAAGCGCCGGCCGAGCAGGAAATCGCGGTTGCCGTGCATCACGTAGAGCGCGATGCCGCGCTCGGAGAACGTGTGCATCAGTGCGGCCATGCGCGCCGCGAACGGATCGTCGTCGAGCACGTCGTCGCCGATCCAGTATTCGAACAGGTCGCCGAGGATGAACACCGAGTCGGCGCTGTCGGCGGTGTATTTCACGAAATGCTCGAACGCGGCGACCGTCTTCGGGATCGCGTCGCTCAGGTGCAGATCGGACAGGAACAGGAACGGGCGTGCGGCGTGCGCGTATTCGCGCTCACCCGGCACGCCCGCGGAGACGCTTCGCGGCGGACTCTCCTGCAGCATCGAAGTGCCTCCGTAGCAACCGTGCGTCAGACCACCACGGCCTTTTCGATCACGACGTCGTCGGCCGGCACGTCCTGGTGGAAGCCAGCGTTGCCCGTCTTCACGGCCTTGATCTTGTCGACCACGTCCTGGCCTTCGACGACCTTGCCGAACACCGCGTAGCCCCAGCCCTGCGGCGTCGGCGACGAGTGGTTCAGGAAGTCGTTGTCGTTCACGTTGATGAAGAACTGCGCGGTGGCCGAATGCGGATCGTTGGTGCGCGCCATCGCGATCGTGTACGTGTCGTTCTTCAGGCCGTTGTTCGCTTCGTTGTCGATCGGCGCGTCGGTCGGCTTTTGCTTCAGGCCCGGCTCGAAGCCGCCGCCCTGGATCATGAAGCCGTTGATCACGCGGTGGAACACCGTGCCGTCATAGTGGCCCTTCTTCACGTAGTTCAGGAAGTTCTCGACCGTCTTCGGTGCCTTCGCGGCGTCCAGCTCGAGCTTGATCACGCCGTGGTTCGTATGCAGTTCAACCATGATGAATTCCTTCGGTATGGCGGTTTAAATGGCACGCGGCCGGTCGTGCGACGCGGCCGCGTGTGGCGCCGGACGTGCCGGCAGGTGCTTATTTCGAGACGACGCTGGCCGATTCGATCACGACCGGCTGGGCCGGCACGTCCTGCATCGGGCCGCGCGAGGTCGTGGCCACGCCTTCGATCTTCTTCACGACGTCGAGGCCGGACACGACCTTGCCGAACACCGCATAGCCGTTGCCGTCCGGGTTCGGGTAGTCGAGGCCGCTGTTGTCGACGGTATTGATGAAGAACTGCGCGGTGGCCGAATTCGGATCGCTGGTGCGCGCCATCGCGATCGTGCCCGTCAGGTTCTTCAGACCATTGCGGCTTTCCAGCGGGATCGGCGCACGCGTCGGCTTTTCCTCGAAGTTGGTCTTGTAGCCGCCGCCCTGGATCATGAAGCCCTTGATCACGCGATGGAAGATCGTGCCGTTGTATTGGCCGGCCTTCACGTAATCGAGGAAGTTGGCGACCGTTTTCGGCGCCTTCTCCGGGTAGAGCTCGACGCGAATGTCGCCCTGCGAGGTCTTCAGCTGCACGACGGGGTGCGCGGTAGCCGATTGCGCAAAAGCAGGCGCGGTCGCGACAAGGGCGGCGCCGCCAAGCGCCAACAACAGACGTTTCATTGCGATCCTCAGATGGGGAGGGAAGGGAGGCCGCGCCGCTTACTGCGACGGCGCGACGTACGGCGCGGCCAGCGCGCCGGACGGACCGTTGAACTGGAACGTCGGCGACAGCGGCAGCGTGGTGGTGCTCACGTTCGCGGCGGCGCGCTCGGTGTACGCGCGCGTGGACGGCGTGACCGCGCGTGCGTTGCCCGCCGTTTTCGGCGGCGTGACGATCTTCTGCAGATCGGCAAGGCGCTGCGCGGTTGCGCCGCTCGTGCGGCCGAGTGATTGCGCGCGCTTGTACGATTCGGCGGCGAGACGCAGGTACAGGTCGCCGAGGTTCTCGTACGCGAGCGAGTAGCTCGGGTTCGATTGCGTCGCGGTGACGAGCGCGCTGCGCGCTTCGTCGTAGCGGCCGTGCTTCGCGTACAGCGCCGCGAGGTTGTTGTACGGTTCGGGCAGTTCGGGGTACGCCTGCGTGATCGCGACGAACTGCTGGATCGCGTCGTCGTCGCGGTTCAGGCGTGCGAGCACCGTGCCGCGCTTGAACTGCGCCTGCACGTCGTGCGGATTCGCCGCAATGCGCGCATCGAGCTGCGCGAGCGCCTGTTGCCACTGCTTGCCGGAGATCGACGCGTCGATTTCGGGCGTGCCGTCGGCGATGGCGGGCGCTCTTTGCGCATGGGCTGCCGGGGCTGCGAAAAGCGTCAGCGCGACGCCCATGATGGCGGTTGCAACGAGGGTCGCAGCGCTCGGCGCGCGGCCGCGATGAGGTTTCATAGGCGTAAATCGGAATGTTATACTCCGAGCCATTCTAACAAAACGTCTGCGCGTTCCGGCGAGCGGCAGACAGTCTTTCTTTGCCTCTCGTGGCCGTCACCGCTGTGCTTGCAGCCTGACCGCCCCATGTGATATCGAGGACGTCCGGCGTCATGCCGCGGCAGGTGGTCCGTCCGTTTCGCATGCAGGGCGAGCTTCGCCAGGGCGGTTTCCTTCGGCTCACGGTTCATCTCTATGGAATCACTGCGCATCTACAACACGCTCGCGCGTGACAAGCAAGTTTTCGTGCCGCGCCAGCCCGGCGAAGTGCGAATGTACGTATGCGGGATCACCGTCTACGACTATTGTCACGTGGGCCACGCGCGCATGCTGGTCGTGTTCGACCTCGTCCAGCGCTGGCTGCGTGCGATCGGCTACCGGGTCACGTACGTGCGCAACATCACCGACGTCGACGACAAGATCATCCGCCGCGCGGTCGAGAACGGCGAGTCGATCAAGTCGCTGACCGACCGCTTCATCGGCGCGATGCACGACGATGAAGCGGCGCTCGGCATCCAGCGGCCCGACATCGAGCCGCGCGCGACGCAGTTCATTCCGCAGATGCTCGGGATGATCGAGCAGCTCGAGGCGAACGGCTACGCGTATCAGGCGAGCGACGGCGACGTCAATTATTCGGTCCGCAAGTTCGCGAACTACGGGAAGCTGTCCGGCAAGTCGCTCGACGATCTGCGCGCGGGCGAACGCGTGGCGGCCAACGACGCGAAGGAAGATCCGCTCGATTTCGTGTTGTGGAAGCGCGCGAAAGCTGAGGACCCCGAAGGCGCATCGTGGGCATCGAAATACGGGATGGGCCGGCCGGGCTGGCACATCGAGTGCTCCGCGATGGGCTGCACGTTGCTCGGCGAGCATTTCGACATCCACGGCGGCGGGCAGGATCTGCAATTCCCGCACCACGAGAACGAGATTGCGCAGAGCGAAGGCGCGACCGGTCAGACGTTCGTCAATTACTGGATGCACAACGGCTTCGTGCAGGTCGACAACGAGAAGATGTCGAAATCGCTCGGCAACTTCTTCACGATCCGCGAAGTGCTCGAGCGGTACGACGCCGAGGTCATGCGCTTCTTCATCGTGCGCACGCACTACCGGTCGCCGCTGAACTACAGCGACGTGCACCTCGACGATGCGCGCGCGTCGCTCACGCGTCTGTATACGGCGCTGAAGGACGTCGAGCCCGATGCGCTCGCGCTCGACTGGAACGAGCCTTACGCGCAGCGGTTCGCGGCCGCGATGAACGACGACATCAATACGCCGGTGGCGGTGGCGACGTTGTTCGAGCTCGCGGGCGAGGTCAACCGCACGCGCGATGCATCGCTCGCGCGGCAACTGAAACAACTGGCGGGCCTGCTGGGCCTGCTCGGCCGCGAGCCGCGCGCGTTCCTGCAGCAGGGCGCCGGCTCCGCGCAGGCGGGCGCGCTCGCAGCCGACGAAATCGAAGCGAGGATCGCCGCGCGCGTCGCGGCGAAACAAGCGAAGGACTATGCCGAAGCGGACCGGATTCGGGCGGAATTGCTCGAGGCCGGCATCGCACTTGAAGACAAACCGGGCGGATCGACCGAATGGCGTCGCGTATGAGCGCGGCGCGTTCCACTGATCGATCCGTCGGGTAGGAGGCAAGATGGCAACGGCCAGAAAAGCGCCGGTCAGGCGTGCGACTCCGCTCGCCGCGCGTCCGGCAGCCAAGCGCGGCTCGGCGGCGAAGTCGGACGCGACGCGCGCCGTGCTGAACGGCGCGCTCAACGGTCATGCGAAGCCGGTGCGCGCGAAAGGCGTCGACCCGGCTCAGCCGGAAACCACGTCGGCGGCTACCGACACGGCTCGCAAGGTGCGCGCATCCGACGATGCGGGCAGCGCCGACGTCGTGCGTCCCGCATACTGGGACAAGGCATGCGCCGATCTCGTCAAGCGCGACCGCATTCTGAAGAAGCTGATCCCGAAGTTCGGCCCGGCGCATCTCGTGAAGCGCGGCGAGCCGTTCGTCACGCTCGCGCGCTCGGTCGTCGGCCAGCAGATTTCGGTGCCGTCGGCGCAGGCGCTGTGGGCGCGCATCGAGGATGCGTGTCCGAAGCTCGCGCCGCAACCGGTGATCCGGCTCGGCGCGGACAAGCTGATCGCGTGCGGCCTGTCGAAGCGCAAGACCGAATACATTCTCGATCTCGCGCAGCACTTCGTGTCGGGCGCGCTGCATGTCGACAAATGGACGTCGATGGACGACGAGGACGTGATCGCGGAACTCACGCAGATCCGCGGCATCAGCCGCTGGACGGCCGAGATGTTCCTGATCTTCAACCTGTCGCGTCCGGATGTCCTGCCGCTCGACGATCCTGGCCTGATCCGTGCGATTAGCGTCAACTACTTCAGCGGAGAGCCCGTCACGCGCAGCGAAGCGCGCGAAGTGGCCGCCAACTGGGAGCCGTGGCGTACCGTCGCGACCTGGTACATGTGGCGCAGCCTCGACGTGCCCGATGGCGACGTCGATTGACGCCTATCAGGTTTTAAACATCAATAGTTGAGAACCGGTTTTGCGCATCGCCCGCGCGGGTAGAATACGCGCTGCCGCAAGACCCAAGGATTCGAACACATGAAGACCACGTTTCTGGATTTCGAACAGCCGATCGCCGAACTCGAGGCCAAGATCGAAGAACTGCGGTTCGTGCAGGACGACTCGGCTGTCGATATTTCGGAAGAAATCGAGCGGTTGTCGAAGAAGAGCCAGCAACTGACGAAGGATCTGTACGCGAACCTGTCGCCGTGGCAGGTCTCGCAGATCGCGCGACATCCGCAGCGTCCGTACACGCTCGACTACGTTGCCGAACTGTTCACCGATTTCCACGAATTGCACGGCGACCGCGCATACGCGGACGACGTTTCGATCGTCGGCGGTCTCGCCCGCTTCGGCGGTCATCCGTGCATGGTGATCGGCCACCAGAAGGGGCGCGACACGAAGGAACGTGCGGCGCGCAACTTCGGGATGCCGCGTCCGGAAGGCTATCGCAAGGCCGAACGGCTGATGCGGCTCGCAGAGAAGTTCGGCTTGCCGATCTTCACGTTCGTCGACACGCCGGGCGCGTACCCGGGCATCGGCGCGGAAGAGCGCGGCCAGTCCGAGGCGATCGGCCGCAACCTGTACGTGATGGCCGAGCTGAAGACGCCGATCATCACGACGGTGATCGGCGAGGGCGGTTCGGGCGGCGCGCTCGCGATCGCCGTGGGCGATACCGTGATGATGTTGCAGTTCTCGACCTATTCGGTGATCTCGCCGGAAGGCTGCGCGTCGATCCTGTGGAAGAGCGCGGCGAAGGCGCCCGAGGCGGCGGAAGCGCTGGGCTTGACCGCACATCGACTGAAGGCGCTCGGCCTGATCGACAAGATCATCAACGAGCCGCTCGGCGGCGCGCACCGCGATCCTAAGGGCATGGCCGCGTTGCTGCGCCGTGCGCTCGCCGATTCGCTGCGCCAGTTCCAGGGCATGAGCATCGACGCGCTGCGCGAGCGCCGCTTCGAGCGCCTGATGGCCTACGGCAAGTTCAAGGAAACCACACCCGGCGCATGACCGGCGTGTTCACATCGCGCGCCGTCCGGCGCGCGTCCCTCACGTGATTCCTCCAACCGAATTCCGCGCCGACCGCGTCGTCCTCGATGCGGTCGGCGCGGCGCTTTCCGGGCTGCCGGCCGATGCGCGCATCGCCATCGCATACAGCGGCGGCCTCGACTCGACGGTGCTGCTCGACGCGGCTGTGCGCGTCGCCGGTGCCGCTCGCTGCGTCGCGCTGCACGTGCATCACGGGCTGAGCGCGAACGCCGACGCCTGGGTCGCATACGCGCAGGCGACCGCGGAGCGGCTCGGGGTCACGTTCGAATCGGAGCGGGTCGACGTCCCGCGCGACAGCGGCCTCGGCATCGAGGCGACGGCGCGCGAGCGCCGCTATGCGGCGCTCGACGCGATGTGCGAGCGTCACGGCGTCGCCGCGCTCTGGATTGCGCAGCACGCCGACGATCAGGCCGAGACGGTGTTGCTGCAATTGTTGCGCGGTGCGGGAATCGCCGGCCTGGCCGCGATGGCGCCGCGCTACCGTCCTGACGGCGCGAGCGTCGAGCGCGTGCGGCCGCTGCTGCGACTGTTGCGCGCGCAACTGGAGCGCTATGCGGCGCAGCGCGAGCTCGCGTGGATCGACGACGAATCGAATGCCGACACGCGCTATGCGCGCAATGCGTTGCGGCTCGACGTGCTGCCGGCGCTCGCCGTGCATTTCCCCGGTTTTCGCGACGCGCTCGGCCGCGCGGCCCAGCATGCGGCCGCCGCGCAGCGCCTGCTCGACGACCTCGCCGAGCTCGATTTCGCGGGCGCGGCGCGCGACGACGGCCGCGCCTTGTCGCGCGACGCGCTGATCGCGTTCGACGACACGCGCGGCGCGAACCTGCTGCGTTACTGGATGCGCACGCTCGGGTTGCCGGGCGCGTCGGCGGGCAGGCTGGCAAACATGATGCGGCAGCTTCGCGATGCGCACGACGCGCATGCGCTGCGGGTCGATCACGCGGGCCAGTGCCTGCGGCTCTACCGCGATGCGGTGTATTGGGAGCTGGCCGACAGCGCGGAGCCGCCGGACGACGGCACCGGCACGCCGCATCCCGACGCGTCGCTCGTGTGGAACGGCGACGAGGTGTGGCATCTGCCGGCATGGCGCGGCACGTTCGTGTTCGCCGCGGCGGAGGCGGGCAGCGACGGGGCGGTGCCGGAGGCGCTGCTGCGCAGCGGGGCGCTCGTCGCGCGCGCACGCAGCGGCGGCGAGCGGCTGCGTACGTCGCCGGGCGGCCCCGGACGAACGCTGAAGAACCTGTTCCAGGAGCGCGGCGTGCCGGCGTGGCAGCGCGACGTGCCGCTGCTGTATGCCGGCGAGCGGCTCGTGTACGTGCCGCGGCTCGGCATCAATCATGGCGACGGGTTGGCGGCCGACGGCCGCTGGCGCCGCATCGAATGGCGGCCCGACCTGCTGATCGCTTAGCGGCGGCTCGCTGGCGGCGGTGATCGCGCGCCGGTTTTCACCATTTGGTAAACAGCGCCGGAACGCTTGCCAAACGGGCGGGGCGGCTTGTCAAGCGGGCCTCTATCGGGTACGCTCGGACGTTTGCTCGGCTCGATTTTTGAGCGTTTTGTGCAGGTTTTCCGCGTGACGTACCCGGTTTGCGCGGCCTGATCGGCCTTCCGGGCAAACTCCGTCACGCTTGCGTGTTGCGTCCCAGCCGTCCCCCTCGTCGTCCGTCCACAGCCACAAGCCGCGTGACCGAACGGCAACGCGGCCTGCCCAGCGCGCCCGTGCGGCTTCTCCTTCAGTTCAGAACGACAATGGCACTCATCGTACACAAATACGGCGGCACTTCGATGGGCTCGGTCGAGCGCATCAAGAACGTCGCGAAACGCGTCGCAAAATGGCATCAGGCCGGGCACCAGATGGTGGTCGTGCCGTCCGCGATGTCCGGCGAAACCAACCGCCTGCTCGGTCTCGCGAAAGAGATTTCGAGCCAGCCGAGCCCGCGTGAGCTCGACATGATCGCGTCGACCGGCGAGCAGGTCAGCGTCGGTCTGCTGTCGATCGCGCTGCAGGAAATCGGCGTCGAAGCCGTGAGCTATGCCGGCTGGCAAGTGCCGATCAAGACGGACAGCGCGTTCACGAAGGCGCGTATCCACTCGATCGACGACGAACGCGTGAAGGCGGATCTGAACGCCGGCAAGGTCGTGATCATCACGGGCTTCCAGGGTGTCGATCCGGACGGCCACATCACGACGCTCGGCCGTGGCGGCTCGGACACGTCGGCGGTGGCGGTTGCGGCTGCGCTCGGTGCCGAAGAGTGCCTGATCTATACGGACGTCGACGGCGTCTACACGACCGACCCGCGCGTGGTCGAAGAGGCGCGCCGCCTCGACCGCGTGACGTTCGAGGAAATGCTGGAAATGGCGAGTCTCGGCTCGAAGGTTCTGCAGATCCGCTCGGTCGAATTCGCCGGCAAATACCAGGTGAAGACGCGTGTGCTGTCGAGCCTGACCGACCCGCTGATTGCGCTCGACGAAGAGATGCGCTCGGGCACCCTGATTACTTTTGAAGAAGACGAGACCATGGAAAAGGCAGTCATTTCCGGCATCGCGTTCCAGCGCGACGAAGCACGCATTGCGGTGATGGGCGTGCCCGACAAGCCGGGCATCGCGTATCAGATCCTCGGCCCGGTCGCCGACGCGAACGTCGACGTCGACATGATCATCCAGAACCAGAGCGTCGAGGGCAAGACCGACTTCACGTTCACGGTCGGTCGCGGCGACTACCAGAAGGCGATGGACATCCTGACCAACCAGGTGAAGGGCCATGTGAACGCGGAGCGCGTGCAGGGCGACCCGAAGGTGTCGAAGGTGTCGGTGGTCGGCGTCGGCATGCGTTCGCACGTCGGTGTCGCGAGCAAGATGTTCCGTACGTTGTCGGAAGAGGGCATCAACATCCAGATGATCTCGACGTCCGAAATCAAGATTTCGGTGCTGATCGACGAGAAGTACATGGAGCTGGCGGTCCGCGCGCTGCACAAGGCATTCGAACTCGACCAGGCACCGTGAATTTTTCGTGATGCATTGAAGAAAATGCATCGCGGAAATTGACGGGCGGTTCGAAACCCTATATTATTTCGTTCTCGTCGCACTGCCTCCCTGGTGCGAGCGAAAGTTTGGGAGACGTGGCCGAGAGGTCGAAGGCACTCCCCTGCTAAGGGAGCATCTGGGCCAAAACCTGGATCGAGGGTTCGAATCCCTCCGTCTCCGCCAAAAGCGGGTAAGCCCCTGATTTTTCTCGGAAAATCAGGGGCTTTTTCTTTGTCCGTCTCTTGCGGTGTCACTCGTAGGGGTACCTCTTCCTCAGGAAGAGACCTTGAAACTGTCCACCCGCATCGCTCAATCGCGTCACGGTGTCTACTATTACCGTCACCAGTTCACGGTAGCTGGCAAGCGCTGCGAAAAGCGGTTCTCATTGCGCACAAAGCACCCAGCCATCGCCAAGAACAAGGCGATGTTGGTTTCCGCTATCCTTGTAGCGAATCGAACCGGGGTGTCCATGAGTGAGCCAAACGACGAGTCCGTAGAGAACATCCTCAAGCGCATCGATGCCGATGCGCGCAACTTGGAGATCGTCTATAGCTCGCCAGATGGTCGCAACATCACCATGAAGGCAGATCCCAACGTGCCGGGTGACTTGGATGCCCTCATGCGAGCTTCCGAGGCGTTTTGGAATAGTGAGCTTGGGCAATCGTTCAAGCATGCGCGAGAAACCGGTGCGGCGGCACAACCTGCCACGCCAGCGCAGCCCGTTCCAGCAGTTCCTGCCCAAGTTATCATCCAGACCCCTCAGGTAAGCATCGCGGAGCCTTCCAAGCCTGTTCCTGCTGGTCTGACAGTGCAGGAAGCGATCAGCCGCTTTGCGACCCGTCACGGGGCTAAACTCGCACCCAAGACGCTCTACGAGTATCGACAGCATCAACTGCATTTCCAAAGCTGGCTCGCCACGCGCAAGAGCACGGAGCACTATCCGATCCGCGATGTGACGCGCGAGGACATTGCCGTTTGGATTGATGACCTGCTGGCAAAGGGAATCACGCATTCCACCGTCCAGCAGAAATATCTTCGTCCCGTCTCTGGTTTATTCGAACTGGCGCAGTCCATGGGTTCCTTCCCTGAGGCTGCACAATTTCCATCCCGTGGGCACAAGCTGTTCACCAAGAAGGATGCGAAGAAGGTGAGGGACAAGAATGGCTATAAGCCGTTCACCGACGAGGATTTGAAGGTCATCTTCGATTCCGCTGCCTATCTGGCACAGAAAAACCCAACGGACTACTGGCTTCCATTGCTCGGTCTGTTTGCGGATTTCGGCGATGGTGATCAATCGTTTCGGCGAACGTGATCAGTCTGGAAGGTGGTGTTGCGCGGTCAATGGATTATAGCGACGGTGATCACGATCAGGCGTCAGCGGACTCGGATTTCGTTTTCTTTCTCATCGAATCGCCCTTGACCGGAAGCTTGTGGGCCTGATGCACGAGCCGATCGAGAATCGCATCGGCGAGCGTGGGGTCCTGCAGCCACGCGTGCCAGTGTTCGAGCGGCAACTGGCTGGTGATCACAGTCGAGCGCGTACCGACACGATCATCAAGTACCTCAAGCAGATCATTGCGCGCCGCCTGGTCGAGATCCTGCAAGCCCCAATCGTCGAGGATCAGCACATCAATCTTCGCGAGTTGCGCAAGCCGACGTGTGAAGCTGCCGTCGCCGTGCGCGATTTTCAGCTCTTCGAACAGCCGCGCGACGCGCACATAGAACACGGAGAAGCCCTGCCGGCACGCCTGCTGGCCGAACGCGCAAGCGAGCCACGTCTTGCCCGCGCCGGTGGGGCCGGTCAGGATCAGGTTCTGAGCATTGCGCACCCAGTCGCAGCCGGCGAGCGTGGCGACGATGCGCTGGTCCAGCCCACGGGTTTGCCGGTATTCAATGTCTTCGACGCAGGCCTGTGGGTTCTTGAGCTTCGCGGCGCGCAGCAAACGTTCGAGTCGTCGCGTATCACGCCAGGCCAGCTCGCGATCTACGAGCATGCCCACGCGTTCCTCGAATGACAGGCTGGTGCTTGCCGTGAGCGTTGACTGCTCCTCGAACGCGCGAGCCATGCCGTCCAGTTTGAGCGCCTTTAGCTGGGTAAGGGTGTGCTGCATCAACATCGTGACCTCCTTCGGGTCAGTGGTAGTAGTCGGGGCCGCGCACGTTCTCGTGCTCGGGCGAGCGCCATTCGGCGGGCGTGGTCGGGAGCGAGGGCTGCAGGTCAAGTCCCGCTTCCAGGATTGACAGCACGGAGCGACGCGTGGGCGAGCCGATCTTCAATGCACGCTGGCATGCGGCCTCGAGGCGGTGTTTGCCGTACTTGCGCGCGAGCGAGAGAAGACCGAGACAGGCGCGATAGCCCATCTCGGGGTGAGGTTTGTTGGTCAGCAGATGCCGCACGACAGCCTCGGCGCCGGGGCCGACGGATGCGCCCCAGTTGAGCAGGCGCCCAGGCGTCCATTCCATGTGCGCGCGATGCGCAGCCGGCATGTGTTCGGCGATGGTCGTGTGTTTGCCTTTGAGGCGCGAGCGAGCGTGCGCAGCGACACGCTTGCCGCCATGCAGGATCTCTACGCCGTGGCGTGTGATACGCGCCCAGACCTCCTGCCGTGCGAGGCTATGCGGGACGCTGTAATAGTGGCCGCCGACATCGACGTGGTAATCGATGTTCACACGGCACTTCTGGAAGGTGGCGATCTCGTAGCGACGCACGGGCAACGGGCGCAGGACGGGTTGGTCCAGCCGTTCGAACCATTCACGCCGGTTGCCTTCGAGCCGCTTGAACGGGCGCTGGTTTAGGTCGGCGATCAGTTCTGCAATCGCCTTGTTGAGTTCAGCCAGACTGTAGAAGCGATAGTGGCGCAGTCGGGCCAGCACCCAGCGCTCGACGATCTGCACGCCGACTTCGACCTTGGCCTTGTCCTGCGGTTTGCGCGGACGCGCCGGCAGCATCGCGGTGCCGTAGTGGTTCACGAAGTCCTGCGTGGTCGTGCCGAGTCCGGGTTCGTAACGGTCGGGTCGCGCGATCAGCGCCTTCGGGTTGTCGGGCACGAGCAGCTCGGGCACGCCGCCAATGAACTCTAGCGCATCGCACAGGCTGCCGATCCAGTCCGCCATCGTCTCGGTGCGCGTCGCGCACGCGAACGTGTAGTTGGATGCGCCGAGCACGGCAACGAACACGTGCGCCTCGAACTCGACGCCGCCATCGCTCGCCAGGACCGGCACGGTGGGACCCGCGAAGTCCGCGAACAGCTTCTCGCCGGCGCGGTGCTGCTGACGCATCGAGCGCTTGATCGACTTCGCCCAGTCCTTGTACTTCTGGCAGAACTGCGTGTAGCGGTACGTCCGCTGGCCGGGGTTCGCTTCAGCGTATTCTTCCCACAGCAGTTGCAGCGTCACGCCCTTGCGGCGCAGCTCGCGATGCAATGCCGTGTAGTCGGGCTCGATGCGTCGCGTCGTCGTCGCCGCGGCATTGGTTGCCGCAGGCCTCAGGCGCGCGTCCAGTTCGTCGTCGGACATTGCTTCGGCTGCCGCCCAATCGAGTCCCGCCTGGCTGGCTTGGGCCGCGAACTTCGAGACGGCACCGACGCTGATGCCGATAGCCCGGCTGATCTGCCGATGCGTCAGGCCACACGCCCACTTTAGTCGCAGGACTTCCTTCAATTTGCGCATGCTCATCCGAGGTGTCGGCATCGGCACTTCTCCCGCAAAAAAGGGAGCAGGCTAACGCCGTCGGTGAATACATGCGCAACGCCACCGCCAGACTCAAACCCGGATTACGTTCCGGTTACGTGATCACCCGTTTCGGTCCCGTGATCGCTCATTCCGGCATCGTGATCACGCGTTTCGGAAACCTGTGATCAGCGATCACGATCAACCGAAACGGGTGATCACGATCATTCGGAATCCATGATCACGATCCGCCGAAATGCGTGATCACGTTCGCCGGAATACGCACACTAGCAATTGGTCCAGATAGCGATCGGTCGCTTTGCGCCCCCGAGCGAAAGCACGCTGTGAACCTGGTTGCTCTCGAATGAGAGGGTGGCTGATGACTAATGTTCGCCCGCCATGCTGCGGCAGGCTCAATACGCCATCCAGGCTGCGCACAACCTCTTCGCCGGCATCGATTAAGTCGGTCTGTAGGATATCTAGGAGTCGATCCTCTACAGACTCGGGAATCCAGGGACGCTCACCATAGAGAATATGGCGTAGAAATGTCGCACCTAGATGCCGATCGAGATCAGCATGATCCCAGCGATTCTTGTGTGATCGGAGGCAAGCATAGCAAGACGATGAGCACTGGCATCGTTCCAAGAGGTTTAACGCCCGTGTAAGCAATGCTCCTGGATCGCGTGCCGCAGATCGGACAAAACCTGCACCGCCGGGCGCCGTGTCATAAAGAAACACCTCGACTTGACTTCCTCGAGCACCGCCCTCGTTGAGGGCAGCACGATGCCCCCCTCCGATGTCAGCCGCATCAATGTCTAGCAGACCAGCTGCTGCGATGCTTAGCGCTTCTGCAATCGTTGTTAACACGATGCGACCGACGGTCGAACCCGCGGGCACCTGAAGATCCGGTGACAAGCGAAATGAAAACAGCGCGATGTCAGTTAAGAACTCGTGACCCAGCACAATCGCTCTTCCGCGGCCATCGCACAGCTCGGGTTGTTTGCCATTGTTGGGATATGGACGCCGGTGAGGTTTTGTTAGCTGGCCCTCGGCCCAACCGGTTGGTTCCGTTCTTCCACATGTCGGGCAGTACAGGAAGCCGGTTTCTGAACTACCTGCTTTGCGGACACCGAGGTTAGTTACCATCAATGTTTGTTTTGCGGCCCAGGCGCCAAAGCCGCTACCATCCGCGCGCTTGAGTTCCCCCAGTTCCTGGTGCAACTCGAAATGGGGTGCACTCAGTTTTGCGCGTGTGGGGCGTGTTGCAAGCGGTGTTTCGTCACCCGCAAGTTCGAACTGGTCATCATAAGGATGAGCAAATCCCACTGGGACAACCCAGCGTTCTGCTGGCCCCATACCTGCCTTTTTCTTGCAAGCGGGACAATCTTCGGTATCTCCCCGGCGATGATTGTCGTTGGGGTCTTCGAGTTTCGCGTAGCCGCAGCGACCGCATTCATAGTAGAGCCTCTGGGCCCGATAGGCATTGATGCGATCCTTTTGGAATCCAGAGTAAATTGCCATCGAACGAAACTTCTGACCATCAACCCAGACTTCTCGTCCGGGCGCATATTGGCTGAGCGCCTGTGTTAAACCGGCTTGCGGAGAATATGCGATTTCCGCTCGATAGCGGGTGCTGGATGAATCAAATACCGTGAAGGAGACGACGTCGGTTGGAAAGGCATAGCGGGGCAGTATCGCCTTTGCGAAAAGACGATCGAGGAGGTTCTGCGGCTTCAACGGAGCTTCGGGATTTTCATCCATGCTTTCGCGCACTTTTTCGATCCGCGTGTCATTGCGTGGCGGCTCGAATAAATCCTCGTCGCCGCCGTAATCCTCGAGGCCGAAGTCGAACGCTGGCCCTTCTTTGATCGTGACAGCGGTGTCCGCTGGCATGAGTGAAATTTCGCTTTCTCCAGCACCCGCTGCCTCTAGTGCTTGTAAAAGCTCCAGCGGCAGTGTCGAGAAGAAACGTTCGTGATCTCCTTCAATCGCCTCCCGCGGGATCACATCACGAAGTGCAGCGTCCACGATTTCTGCATTGGCCGCGAGCCAGCCCTTCAAACCGGAAAACGTGAAGCCATCAGGGTTGGGAAGGCGAAATTCGGATAGTTTGCCGAGTGACTCGAATATATTCGAGGCCTGAACGTCGCCATCGGCTACGGTCGTTTCGACTCGTTCTTGCTGGAAGAGCGACAGTATGAGTGCGAAGGCATGGCGTTGCACAATCTCACGATTGTCGAGATTGAGAACTGGGTCTGGAACCGGCCCTCCAACCATTGTCTGAGGATCAGCAAAAAAGCGTTGATCGTGGCTGTCTGAGCCAGCAAACGTCAGTACTGTTGAAAGCGATGAGCCGCGACGCCCAGCACGCCCCGCTCGCTGTTGATAGTTCGCACGTCCCGGAGGCACATTGCGCAAGGCAACGGCGGTGAGGCTGCCGATGTCGATGCCGACCTCCATGGTCGTGGTGCAACTTAGGACATCGACTGCACCCGCACGCTCGCCACGAGGTCCCGGGACATCGAGATCTTGGAAGCGCAACTCATACCATTCAGCTCGTGAGAAGGCCTGATCCTGCCCCGCATCGTTTAGTTGAGCGGTATGTTCTTCTGCGACAAAGGGATAGGGAACGTATCCTTGATGGCTTTCGGCCTCAAATCGTTCAACTAGTTTGCGATAGAGATACTTTCGGGTGCGAAAAACTGTGTCCTTGCGCGGATCGAGTGCGTTCGTCGCCTCTCCGCATTGGACGCAAGTGGCACCCATCAGCCGATTTTCAGGCTGTGCTAGCGTGCAATGTCCACAGCGGCGCCATGTGACTTCTTGCTCGGGCCGCAACCGAACCTTGGCGGCATTTATGAAAAAGCCTTGTGCGTTGTGGTTCTGTGCAAAAGTGTTAGTTAAAAAATCTATCCAACTTGCATCAGGCTGAGCATTCGCGCCGAATTGCGTGCGATGCCACTTTGCACCAAAAAGGCTCTCAAGCACTTTGGGAAAGCGACCATTGATCCTCTTAAGTTGCGGTCCCTCACGTGAATCGATCCATTCACTAGGTGTGCCCTCGACCAAAACGGCCCCGTCTGCGAGTGACAAAGTAACCCATAGATCTAGCAGCGCACGACGCTTCTCTTCGTCAGTCCCTTCGCCAGCGGGAGGGACAGCCAAAGCATTGAGACGTTTGATTTGATTGTCCGTCAGGAGCGCCTGAGGAGCAGCCAGGGCGAGCGGCAACAACCCAGTGTGTCGATTCGCAAGAACCCGTGCGAGCGGCGCGCGGACGGACTTGACGTGAGTCTTGTTGAGAGTCGCCGCTAGGTCTCGAAATTCGGCAAAATCACCGCCTTCCTTCGCGAACGTGCGTACTTTTCGGAGATCGCGGGCGAACTCGTCGTGCTCAGTTCCTGGCAGACGGAAGTTCACGTCATACTGGGAGCATGCGTATAGGATCGCGGGATATGCATTTCCAAGCGCGACAGATTCACCGAAGCGCTGCTCGAGTAACTTCAGGCCGGCGAGGAGAAGAGGTCGAATACTGTCCTGGAGAGAGAAGTCCTTGAGTTTTCCTGACAGGCGAGAAGCTGCTTGCCGGCCATCAGAGAAGATAAGCGATTTGCGTCCCTTAAGTGGCGAAGTGGCTTCCGGACGTGCTGGTTGATCCAGAAGTTGAACGCTGATGAGTTCCTGAAACGGTTCATCACCTTTAGTCTGGTGATTCATGATCTGTGATCCATAACCGTCACAGTGAGGACATCTCTCAAAATGCCCTGGCTCCACATCTTTCGCCGGGCGTGGAAGCCAGATCTCTCGAGCGTTTGAGGATGTGGAGCCAATCCGCCCGGTCACTGGGTCAAGGAAGGCGGTTGTGCAATATTTGTCGGCGTTGGAGCCAGGATCCTCCAACAAAATCTGTACTGGCCGGACTATTCCATCAACATCCTCGAGGCTGCCGACGTCTTCGGCCCATAAGAAATCTGGCTGGCTAGGGTTGAGAGCGTAAGCTTGAAAATAGGCAACCCCGCAATCGCGACAGGTGTGAACTTCGAACACACGAGCGCCGCATCCACACTCTCGCGTTGATTGCGGATAGAGCATGCCGGTAGGGCCCGGCTGTAAATCCGTCGGCAATTTTGCGCAAGCATTGTGGGCGCACCCCCAAAGGCCGGGAAGGCCGCGGAAAAAAGCATGCACACGTGCGGCCAACAAGGGGGGGCCGTCCGGCTCTACCTTTGCATACGACGAGAGTTCGAGCAGGGCATCCGTTGCCTTTGTACGGATATCGGGCGAAATCTCACCTTCGAAAAGCATCGCGCCGATCTCATCGATTGCGATCGGTGCAAGTGGTTGGGTTGTAAGTCCATCTTCCCCGGAAATTGCGCCACCGGTTAGATTTACCAACCGTCCAACAACGGGAAGATCCTTTAGAGACCGTTTCAAAAAGACTGCTCCGTACGTCTGAAGATGTTCCAGCAGACGAGGGAGCAACCGAGTTTGAGGAATGCTTCGTGAATGTCGGCGCGACGCTCAAAGCGAATGCGAAGACGACGAAAGTTGTGGAGCCATGCGTGAGTCCGCTCGACCACCCAGCGAAATTTACCGAGACCACTGCCGTGCTCGGTTCGGCGCTTTGCGATCACCGGCTTGATGCCACGTTCGCGAAGTTTCCGGCGGTGTGGTTCGGAGTCGTAGCCGCGATCGGCGTAAATGACTTTGGGCTTCCGAAGCGGCCGGCCACGTACGCCGCGAATCGGCGCAATCGCATCGACAAGCGGCAGCAACTGGGTGACATCGTTGCGGTTCGCGCCAGTCAGGATCGCGGTGACGGGGACGCCGTTTGCGTCGACGAGGATGTGGTGCTTGGAACCGGGTCGCGAGCGATCCGTGGGGTTCGGGCCAGTTTTTCGCCCGCCCCAACGGCTCGCACCGACGATGAATCGACGGCTGCGCGTGAGAAATCGAGCTGGCCGGCCTCGCGTAACTTCGCGAGCAGCAGCTCGTGCAGCCGGTCCCACACGCCGGCTTTTTGCCAGTCCCGCAGGCGACGCCAGCAGGTCGGGCCGGAACCAAATCCCAACTTGATCGACAGGTCGCACCAGCGTATCCCGGTCTTGAACACGAACAGGATGCCGTTCAGTGCCGCCCGGTCCGAAACAGGGCGGCGGCCTGGATATTTCTTGCGTCGCGGCTTTGGCGGCGGCAGCAAAGGTTCGATCAATGCCCACAGTTCGTCATCAATGATCGGCGTGCCCATCCCCTTACTTCCTGTTGTTCAGATGGCCAAGGTTAACAGCTTGCCGAAAAGGTTAACAGCCCCCTCGGGGTCTTTTTGAAATGGTCTCTTAGTGCCGCATGAACCGCTCGCTGTAGCCCGTCGCGGACGACCAACTGTTGACCGTCGTTAATTATCAGGTCAGGTTTGTCTACCGATTGCCCAACACTGATACCGTCAATCGCTGTAACTTCAGTAATCGCCAGAAAGGAGGCCGAAGTTTCGGCTTTTCCATGTGAAGGAACAGAAACGGCTTCCTTGACAGGGCAAAGCATGGCATCGACGCCCCTGATATATACGATTGCATCTTTCGACGCAGACGATGCTAGAGCAAACCGCCTTTCGACAAGCGCGCCCTGTCGGAACGTGAGTAGAGGACGTAGAGCTTCGATCCGTTGAGCGGCGTCAGTATCTTTGAGCTGTGTTACCTGGCACGCGGCGAGTGCGGACGCAAGCGTCAAGTCACCCGGGCCCGATGGATGTCGGGCATGCTTGCTGCCTTGTAGCACCTCGATCTTGTCGGCTTCACGACCGACGAGGTCACCGATGAAATGGCGTGCCGCATCGCCGTCCGAAAAGGACGCGCTAGTCGCAATAACTTGTAGGCGATCGGGCGAGAGCCCAAGCCTATTGCGCAGGCGCCGAATTAGGAGCGCAACTTCGGTACCACTTGCTCCTCGATAAAGGTGTGCTTCGTCGAGTACAAAAAGCAATTTCTCTTCTGGATGAGCTTCGAAAAATGCCCTGGTGTGTTCGAAGATGGGGCGTTCGATCGGCCTCAAGAGCATGTACTCGAGCATCGAATAGTTTGTGATCAGCAAATCGGGCGGCTGATCCTGCACCTCATGACGCAGTAAGAGTTCTGCGTCTTCTGGGCGCTCGATTGCGCGTTGAAACTTCTGGTCGGGGCCAAGCCACGGTTTGCCGCTGCCGAGCCATGCCGTCATGCCATTTTCGACGTCGTCGTAGCTCGGTTTAGCCGGCCAGCGACCTAGTGATCGCAGTGCCTGGATCTGTGCCTCAACGGCTTCGTCGGTTTGTGCCTCTCGTTCGAGATCACGATAGAAATTGAGACTCTTTAGGCGCTGCTTGTTGCGTTCCTCAGTCCTTTGTCCCGGATAAAGGGAGCGGCCTGTGTATCTGGCGAACTTTGCCGGCCGTCCCGCGTGTTCCGTGAACCATGAGCGCACCGTCGAGGCTCCAAAGAGTTTTCGGAGACGTCCTAACTGGTCATTTACCAGTGCGTTCATGGGATACAGAATGATCGAACGAACAGCGCGCTGAGCAAACTGCTCCGGTCGACTCGCGGCTTCGTCCGCCAATTTCATCAAGATCGGCAAGAGAAAGGTTTCTGTTTTGCCTGATCCCGTACCAGTGGTCGCCAATATGCATCGGCCGGCCGAATCGGCGATGATCTCTAGTGCTTCGGCCTGGTGCGGATAGGGGGGATCAAAAGCGAGCCTTCCACCCTCAAGGGTGCCGAGATAGCTCAGAAAATCTCGGGCGTGTTGCGGAATTGCGAGATCGGCAAACTTTCGACTTCCCTGGTAAAGGGGGGTGCTTTCGAGATAGGCTCGTTGGGAGATTGTGCCTTGCTGATCGAGAATGATGCGGCGCAGATCGACAAGGCTTGGGTGTGAAATGTGGTAGGTCGCTTCGATATAAGCGCTCAACGCATGATGCAGATTTTGTAGTTCTCTAAACATTCAGCCCCCGAATGCGAGCATCTGCCCGCGATCACCGAACATTCGCAACGGGTTGCAGGTGGCGATTTCCCTCGATTTGGCCGTCTGCCATCGTGCTACCGTGGCGCTCTATAGAATTTGTTATCGATCCGCGTCTCCGCCCTGGCAAGGTTTTGCGGAACTTTGTTCCGGGTGGAGTAGTGGCCACCTCGCCTATCCGAGCACTAAGCGCATCAGGACATCTGATGGCTCGCCCGTTACGCTTGGCAGCACACCTTTTCTTGTTGTTCTTGCTCGGATCAAGTCCGAGGTTGAGTGTTACGCGCGTCTGACCTCACAAACGGTCCAACCCGCCTAGATTCGTAGGCATTTTGTCAGCACCAGGGCGATCACTGGTGTGTCTGGCGTACGCGGTCCAACGTAGGCCAGTCGCACCAACTTCGTCTCCCAGTCGCAAAACTGTGGCGCCAGTCGCACTTACTCTGGCGCCCTACGCCTGCAGAAGGAAAAATCAAACATCAATATTCCCCGCCCGCAACGCATTCGACTCGATAAACGCCCTACGCGGCTCGACCTCGTCCCCCATGAGGGTAGTAAAGATCCCATCCGCCGCGATCGCGTCTTCGATCTGCACGCGCAGCAGACGCCGCACGGTCGGATCCATGGTCGTTTCCCACAGCTGCTCGGGGTTCATCTCCCCGAGTCCCTTATAACGCTGCTTCGAAACGTTCCGCTCAGCATCCGCCAGCAGCCACTTCATCGCGCTCTTGAAGTCGGTCACGGCCATGCTGCGCTCACCGCGCTTGATCACCGCACCGGCCTGGATAAGCCCTTCGAACGTCTTGGCAGTAGTCACCAGCTGCTGATAATCCGCCGTATGCTGGAACTCTTCATCGATGACGGAAACGCGCACGTTCCCGTGATGCGCCCGCTCGACGCGCAGCGACCGCAGCTCGCGCACCGGATCATACGAAGGCACCACCCGCACTTCATTCTTTAGCGTCTCGTCATGCAGCGCCGCATGCAGAGCCTTAGCCGAAGCCTCCGTCGATTCCTCGCTGGAAAGATCGATCGAAACCCCGTCCATGATCGCCTCGAGCGCGGCCGGGTCATACAACCGGCTCAACCGCCCGATGACGCTCTGCGACAGCAGATACGACCGCGCCAGCTCGCCGAGCGCATCGCCTGAAATCGCCGCGCCGTTCTCGCTAGGCACCAACTCCGACCCTTGCAGCGCCAACCGCAGCATATGCGCGTTGAGCTCCGCGTCGTCCTTCAGATACCGCTCGTCCTTGCCGGCCTTGATCTTGTAAAGCGGCGGCTGGGCGATATACACGTACCCGCGCTCGACCATCTCCGGCATTTGCCGATAGAAGAACGTGAGCAGCAGCGTCCGGATGTGCGCACCGTCGACGTCCGCGTCGGTCATGATGATGATGCGGTGATAGCGGAGCTTGTCGAGGTTGTAATCGTCCTTGCCGATGCCGCATCCGAGCGCGGTCACGAGCGTGACGATCTGTTCCGACGACAGCAGCTTGTCGTAGCGCGCCTTCTCGACGTTGAGCACCTTACCGCGCAGCGGCAGAATCGCCTGGAACTTGCGATCGCGGCCTTGCTTGGCCGAGCCGCCTGCCGAGTCACCCTCGACGATGTAGATTTCGCACTTCGCCGGATCCTTCTCCTGGCAGTCCGCGAGCTTGCCCGGCAGGCCGACGCCGTCGAGCACGCCCTTGCGTCGCGTCATCTCGCGCGCCTTGCGGGCAGCATCGCGCGCACGCGCAGCTTCGACGATCTTCCCGCAGATGATCTTCGCGTCGGTCGGCGTTTCGAGCAGGAATTCTTCGAGCGCCTTCGCGACGACTTCCTCGACCGGCGCCCGCACTTCGGACGACACCAGCTTGTCCTTGGTCTGCGAGCTGAACTTCGGCTCCGGCACCTTCACGGACAGCACGCATGACAGCCCTTCGCGCATGTCGTCGCCGGTCGTCTCGACCTTCGCCTTCTTCGCGATTTCGTTGTCGGTGATGTACTTGTTGATGACGCGCGTCATCGCCGCGCGCAGGCCGGTCAAGTGCGTGCCGCCGTCGCGCTGCGGAATGTTGTTCGTGAAGCACAGCACGTTTTCGTTGTAGCTGTCGTTCCACTGCATCGCGACTTCGACGCCCACGCCGTCCTTCTCGCCGTTGGCGAAGAACACGGTCGGGTGCAGGTTGGTCTTCGTCTTGTTGATGTACTCGACGAAGCCCTTCACACCGCCGGCGAACGCGAAATCGTCTTCCTTGCCCGAACGCAGGTCGGTAAGACGAATCCGCACGCCGTTGTTCAGGAACGAGAGCTCACGCATCCGCTTCGCGAGGATGTCGTAGTGATACTCGACGGTCCCGAAGATCGTCGGATCGGCCATGAAATGCACTTCGGTGCCGCGGTTCTCGGTGTCGCCGGTGACGAGCATCGGCGACACTTCGACGCCATCGACCTGCTCGAGCACACGATCCTGTGCGATGCCGCGATGGAACTCCATGAAGTGCTTCTTGCCGTTGCGGCGCACGGTGAGCCGCAACCAGCTCGACAGGGCGTTCACGCACGACACGCCCACGCCGTGCAGCCCGCCCGACACCTTGTAGCTGTTCTGGTCGAACTTGCCGCCCGCATGCAGCTCGGTCATCACGATCTCGGCGGCGCTGCGCTTCGGCTCGTGCTTGTCGTTCATCTTCACGTCGGTCGGAATCCCGCGGCCGTTGTCGGTCACGGAAATCGAGTTGTCGGCGTGAATCGTCACGTGGATGTCGTTGCAGTACCCGGCCAGCGCTTCGTCGATCGAGTTGTCGAGCACCTCGAACACGAGGTGGTGCAGACCGGTGCCGTCCGACGTGTCGCCGATGTACATCCCGGGGCGCTTGCGCACCGCTTCCAGACCTTCGAGGATCTGGATCGACGAGGCGCCGTAGCTGCTGTTATCGGGTTGCGTATTGTGCTGTTCACTCATGGATATCTTCCGGTTCTGCGAGGCCACTCTCGTGGCGGCGCGGTGCGTTTCAGCGAGGAGAAATCGCCGGCCGCTCCAGTTTCCTGGCTCGCCCCCGGCGCGCAAAAGACGCCAAAGGGACGGGTTGTCGGTTCGCCATAAAAACGCCAAAGGGGCTTGCCGCCCCCTGGTGTGTATCGCGATGTCGAGCGCGTCAGATGCGCATCGGCATCACGACATACTTGAATTCGTCGTTCTCGGGCACGGTGATCAGCGCGCTCGAGCTGGCGTCGCCGAGGCTCACCTGCACGGTGTCGACCTTCAGGTTCGCGAGCACGTCGAGCAGATACGTGACGTTGAAGCCGATGTCGACGGTGTCGCCCTGGTACGCGATTTCGAGTTCTTCCTGCGCCTCTTCCTGATCGGCGTTGGTCGACATGATCTTCAACTGGCCCGGCGCGATGATGCAGCGCACGCCCTTGAACTTGTCCGAGGTCAGGATCGCCGCGCGTTGCAGCGAACGCTGCAGCTCTTCACGGCCGATCTCGAACGTGTTCTTGTGCGCCTTCGGGATCACGCGCTGGAAGTCGGGGAACTTGCCCTCGACCAGCTTCGACACGAGCTCGACGCCGCCGAAGGTGAACTTCGCCTGCGTCTGCGCGATGTCGATGGTGACGGTGTCGTCGATGTCCTCGAGCAGGCGCTGCAGCTCGAGAATCGTCTTGCGCGGCACGATCACTTCCTGGCGGCCGAACGTGCCGCCTTCGATCTTCATCGACGAGAACGCGAGGCGGTGGCCGTCGGTGGCCACGGCCATCAGCTGGTCGCCGTCGACGACGAGCAGCATGCCGTTCAGGTAGTAGCGGATGTCCTGCTGCGCCATCGCGAAGTGCACCATGCCGAGCAGCTGGCGGAACGACTTCTGCGGGACGCTCAGGCTCGCGGCGAAATCCTTCGCCTGCGCAACGGTCGGGAACTCGTCTGCGGCGAGCGTCTGCAGCGCGAAGCGGCTCTTGCCGGACTGGACGGTCAGCCGCTTGTCGGCGAGCGACAACGTGACCTGGCCGTCAGGCATCGCGCGCAGGATGTCCAGCAGCTTGCGGGCCGCGACCGTCGTCGCCACCTGGTCGCCGCCGACGCCGAAATCGGCGCGCGTGGTGATCTGCAGCTCCAGGTCGGTCGACAGGAAAGAAACGTCCGGGCCGTTCTTGGTGATCAGCAGGTTGGCGAGGATCGGCAACGTATGGCGGCGTTCGACGATGCCGCTGACCGTTTGCAGCGGCCTGAGGAGGGTGTCTCGTTCGGTCTTGACCAGTTGCATAGAGTTCCTTCGTTGAGTAACGGCCTGCAGCGCAGCAGCCTCGCAGCGCCCCGCCAGCCGGGCTCTTGGCCCGCCGCCGCCGGGGCGGTCAAACCTGTATTGTGCCTCAAAACCGAACCGCCCCAATTAAATTGGGGCGGAGGCCGAATTATCAAGCGCGCGCGGCGTTCAGCCCTTCAGCGTCTGCTCCAGCACGTGCAGCTCGTGGTTCAGCTGCGCGTCCTTGCCGCGCTCGTCGGCGATCTTGCGTACCGCGTGCAGCACGGTGGTGTGATCGCGCCCGCCGAACAGCTCGCCGATCTCGGGCAGGCTCTTCTGCGTCAGCTCCTTCGCCAGGTACATCGCGATCTGCCGCGGCCGCGCGATGTTCGCGGGACGCTTCTTCGAATACATGTCGGCGACCTTGATGTTGTAGAAGTCGGCGACGGTCTTCTGGATGTTCTCGACCGAAATCTGCCGGTTCTGCACGGTCAGCAGGTCCTTCAGCGCTTCCTTGGTCAGCTCGATCGAGATCTCGCGGCCGTGGAACTTCGAATACGCGAGGATCTTGCGCAACGCGCCTTCGAGCTCGCGCACGTTCGAGCGCAGATGCTTCGCCACGAAGAACGCGACGTCCTCCGACAGGTTCACGCCCTCGGACTGCGCCTTGCGCATCAGGATCGCGACGCGCATTTCCAGCTCGGGCGGCTCGATCGCGACGGTGAGGCCCGAGTCGAAGCGCGAGATCAGGCGATCGTCGATGCCCGAGATCTCCTTCGGATACGTGTCGCTGGTGATGATCACCTGCGCCTTGTTCGCGACCAGCGCCTCGAACGCGTAGAAGAATTCCTCCTGCGTGCGCGACTTGCCGGAGAAGAACTGGATATCGTCGATCAGCAGCAGGTCGAGCGAGTGGTAGTAGCGCTTGAAGTCGTCGAACGCCTTGCGCTGATACGCCTTCACGACGTCGGACACGTATTGCTCGGCGTGGATGTAGCGGATCCGCGCGCCGGCCTTGTCGAGCAGCAGCTGGTTGCCGATCGCATGGATCAGATGGGTCTTGCCGAGGCCGACGCCGCCGTACAGGAACAGCGGGTTGTACGAGATTCCCGGGTTGTGCGCGACCTGGATCGCGGCGGCGCGCGCGAGCTGGTTCGCCTTACCGGTCACGAAGTTGTCGAACGTGAGCACCGGGTTCAGCTTCGAGCGCTCGTACATCGAATCGGCTTCGGCGCCGTTTGCCGGCGCGGCGCCGGGGCCCGGGCGCCAAGTGCGGCGGCCGGCCGCCGCTTCGTGCGCGGGCAGGCTCGGCAGGTCGATGTCGGCGTCGTCGCCGTGCAGGTGGTGTGCGGCGGCCGCCGACGGCGTCAGCGGCACGTCGGCCGGCGCGCTCGGCGCGGCCGATGCATGTGCGGTCAGGTTTGCGGCAATCGCGGCGACCGCCGCGGCGGGGCCGTTCGGCGTGAGCGGCATGCGCGGCGCGGCCGGAGCGACGCCCGCGGGCGCGCCGCGCATGCCGGCCTTCGGATCGAGGACGAACTGGACTTCGATCGGCGTATTCCAGAATTCACGGGCCAGATCGGCGATGCGGCCCGAAAACTGGCTCTTGACCCAGTCCAGCTTGAAGCGGTTCGGCGCGGCGATGGACAGCGTGTTCGCCGACGCATCGAAGGCCACCGGGGCCAAGGGTTTGATCCACGTCACGTACTGCTGGGGCGTCAGCTCGCGCTCCAGCAGTGCGGAACAGTGTTGCCAGAAATCGTTCATCAAGTAGCTGTCGTTTTTTGCGTGCACAGGGCAGCTCGCCGGCGCCCTTGTCGCGGTCGCGTGACAAGGCCCGAAGCGGTCGTGCGAGCGTGCGTCGGGCGCCTGCGTCACAGTGGCGGACGGGCAGGCGAACACCGAAGCGGCGTGCGGGATTCTTGGAGATAAGGCGAGATTCTAACGCCAAACGCAGCCACAGCGGGACTTATCCACAGGCTGCGGCTGTGGGGTGCGGGGCCGGATCGGAACGGGTCGGCACAGGCGGACGACTCGTAAAGTATTGACCGTCAAGAGAAAAACGGTTTAAATAGCGGGTTCCGCGAAAACCAATCCTGTATTCCCGGCGATTGCGTTCGCCCGAATGCCTACGGTTAAGGGCACGCGGTCCCCTGAATTTCGACATTCTCGAACAAGTGAGAACATCATGAAACGTACTTACCAACCGTCCGTGACGCGCCGCAAGCGCACCCATGGCTTCCGTGTCCGCATGAAGACTGCAGGCGGCCGCAAGGTCATCAACGCTCGCCGCGCGAAGGGCCGCAAGCGCCTCGCCATCTAAGGCAGGTTGCGCGCTGTGTCCGCCGTCCGCAGTGCCGCGGAAGGTGCCGTCGAGCCGGGTGCGAATCCGTCGCAGACGAAAGCCGCCTTCCCGAAAGCTGCGCGACTTCTGAAAACGGATGAATTTTCATCCGTTTTTCGTTTGCGCCCCTGGCGGCGCTCCGCGCACTTCGTGATCTACGGCAAGCCGACCGGCCAGCCCGCCCGTCTGGGGCTCGTCATCGGCAAGAAGTATGCGCCGCGTGCAGTGACCCGCAACCTCGTGAAGCGGCTGGCGCGCGACGCGTTTCGCCTGCGCCGGGCCGAATTCGCCGGCTACGACCTGCTGCTGCGGCAGCACACGCGCTTCGACAAGAAAGCGCTGCCGAGCGCGGCGTCCGCCCCGCTCGCGGCGATGTGCGCGGCCGAAATCCGCGAGCTGCTCGACAGGGCGGCCCGGGAGATCGCGCGCCGGGCGTCGAAGCCCGCGTCCGAGTGACGCATCCGTCCGTGGTGCGGCGTGCGCGCCCGCCCGGCCGGTTTTGACGCGGCGTCTCACGGCGCCGCCCAAGGTATGAAAACGGTATTGATCGCGTTGCTGCGCTTCTACAAGGTTGCCGTGAGCCCGATGCTCGGCGACCGCTGCCGTTTTTATCCTTCCTGTTCGGATTACGCGCGCGAGGCAATCCAGTATCATGGCGCCGCGCGCGGCACGTATCTCGCCGTCAGGCGCGTGTGCCGATGCCATCCGTTTTCCGCGGGCGGCATCGACCTCGTCCCGCCGCCCAACTCCGACATTCGCGCTCGCGGCGAAGCCGACGCGCGGTCCCATCGACTCTGAGACAACGCATGGATATCAAACGCACCGTCCTATGGGTGATCTTCTTCATGTCAGCTGTCATGCTGTACGACAACTGGCAGCGCGACCATGGACGCCCGTCGATGTTCTTCCCGAGCGCCACGCAGACGGCCCCCGCGGCCGCGAGCGGCGCATCGGGCACGGGCGCGACGACGACCGCAGGTGAAGCGCCCGCCGCAGCGGCAGCCGGCGCCGCGCCGGCGACGACGGCACCGGCCGCGCAGGCGCAGCTCGTGAAGTTCTCGACCGACGTGTACGACGGCGAAATCGACACGCGCGGCGGCACGCTCGCGAAGCTCACGCTGAAGAAGCAGGGCGACGGCAAGCAGCCGGACCTGTACATCACGCTGTTCGATCACACGGCCGGCCACACGTATCTGGCGCGCACGGGCCTGCTCGGCGGCGACTTCCCGAACCACAATGACGTGTACACGCAGCTGAATCCGGGCGCGACATCGCTGACGGGCGACCAGAACACCCTGAAGCTGTCGTTCGAGTCGCCGGTGAAGGGCGGCGTGAAGGTCGTGAAGACCTACACGTTCACGCGCGGCAGCTACGTGATCGGCGTCGACACCAAGATCGACAACGTCGGCACCGCGCCGGTCACGCCGACGGTCTACATGGAGCTGGTGCGCGACAACACGGCGGTCGAAACGCCGATGTTCTCGCATACGTTCCTCGGGCCGGCGGTCTACACGGACGCGAAGCACTTCCAGAAGATCAACTTCAGCGACCTCGACAAGAACAAGGCCGACTACGTGAACTCCGCCGACAACGGCTGGGTCGCGATGGTGCAGCACTACTTCGCCTCGGCATGGATTCCGCAGCAGGGCGTGAAGCGCGACATCTACGCGGAAAAGATCGATCCGTCGCTGTATCGCGTCGGCGTGAAGCAGCCGGTGGCCGCGATCGCGCCGGGCCAGTCGGCCGACGTGCAGGCGCGCCTGTTCGCCGGTCCGGAAGAAGAGCGCATGCTCGAAGGCATCGCGCCGGGCCTGGAGCTGGTGAAGGACTACGGCTGGGTGACGATCATCGCGAAGCCGCTGTTCTGGCTGCTCGAGAAGATCCACGGCGTGGTCGGCAACTGGGGCTGGGCGATCGTGCTGCTGACGATCCTGATCAAGGCCGTGTTCTTCCCGCTGTCGGCCGCGAGCTACAAGTCGATGGCGCGCATGAAGGAAATCACGCCGCGCATGCAGGCGCTGCGCGAACGCTTCAAGAGCGATCCGCAGAAGATGAACGCCGCGCTGATGGAGCTGTACAAGACCGAGAAGGTGAATCCGTTCGGCGGCTGCCTGCCGGTCGTGATCCAGATTCCGGTGTTCATCTCGCTGTACTGGGTGCTGCTCGCGTCGGTCGAAATGCGCGGCGCGCCGTGGATTCTGTGGATTCACGACCTGTCGCAGCGCGATCCGTTCTTCATCCTGCCGGTGCTGATGGCCGTGTCGATGTACGTGCAGACGAGCCTGAACCCGACGCCGCCGGACCCGGTCCAGGCGAAGATGATGAAGTTCATGCCGATCGCGTTCTCGGTGATGTTCTTCTTCTTCCCGGCCGGCCTGGTGCTGTACTACGTCGTGAACAACGTGCTGTCGATCGCGCAGCAGTACTACATCACGCGCAAGCTCGGCGGCGTAAAGAAGAAGCCGGCCTGAGGCCCGTTGCACGCGCGGGCGGTCCGGCCGCTCGCGATGCACGTAAAAAAACCGCATGGAGCGATCCATGCGGTTTTTTGTTTTGGGCGCGGCCGCTGCCGGTTCGGCTGCTGACGTTCAGGCCTTTTTCGCGTCGGCTTTCGCATCGCCGCCGTAGAACTGCTCGATCAGTTCCTGAACGAGGTAGCGCTGATGCGGCGCCAGCGCCTCGATCTTCGACGCGAGTTCGATCGTTTCCGCAGTCGGCGGATAGCGCTCGTCGCGCGGCAGCGGTTGCGGCGTCGCGTGCTCGTTCAGGCTCGGCGACGGCCCGTAGTGCAGCCAATGCAGTTCGACGCGCAACCAGCTGGCCAGCGTTTCGAGTTTGTCCGGCGTGGGAATCGTGCGGCCCGTCAGCCACTTGTGCGCGGTTTGCGGCGAAACCGGCTGCTCGCCGCGGTGGCGCAGATTGAAGCGGTTCGCGAGTTCCGTCGCGCCAGTGACCTTCTCCGGGCTGCGCCGCAGGGCGAATTTCAGGCGTTCCGAGAACGCAGCTTTTTCTTCGGGTGTCGGCATGGGGTGATTGTGCAATTCCCCTGTTGCTTATCAGACAACCGCACGGGCTAAACATAGCCTGTTCAGACGAATCCCATCCTGTCGACGTATGCGCAATGGAATTGGGGATCCGAGCGTTCGCCCGTTCTGGTGGGCAGACGTGTCCGAAACAAGCAGGCTAGGTCAGGCTGTGTTGGTACTCGACTTATCCCTGGCGGGATAAATTCGGCCGAGTTCGAGGCCCACGCAACGGGCGGTGGCATGAGGGCCGGCACGCTACAATGCCGGCGTCCTGCTGCCCAAAGTGTTGTACGGGCGCAGCATTCACCGTCCGCTCACCAGATTCATCCGACTCCCATGCTCGCTACCGATTCCGATCCGATCGTCGCCATTGCCACTGCCGCCGGCCGGGGCGGCATCGGCGTCGTCCGCGTGTCGTTCGGGCGCGGCGGCGAGGCGGCCGCGCAGGCGTTGAGCGACGCGTTGTGCGGGCAGCGGCTCGCGCCGCGCCACGCGAGCTACGTGCCGTTCGTCGACGCGCATGGCGCGCCGCTCGACCGCGGGATCGCGCTGTACTTCCCCGCGCCGCATTCGTACACCGGCGAGCATGTGCTCGAGCTGCAAGGTCATGGCGGGCCGATCGTGATGCAGCTGCTGTTGCAGCGCTGCCTCGATGCCGGCCGCGACTTCGGGCTGCGGCTCGCGGAGCCGGGCGAATTCACGCGTCGCGCGTTCCTGAACGACAAGCTGGACCTCGCGCAGGCCGAGGCCGTCGCCGATCTGATCGAAGCGAGTACCGAGGCGGCGGCGCGCTCGGCGGGCCGCTCGCTCGACGGCGCGTTCTCGCGGCAGATCCATGCGCTGGTCGAAGACGTGATCACGCTGCGGATGCTCGTCGAGGCGACGCTCGATTTCCCCGAAGAGGAAATCGACTTCCTCGAGGCGGCCGATGCGCGCGGCAAGCTCGCGAAGATCCGCGAGCAGCTCGCGCATGTGCTCGGCGACGCGCGGCAGGGCGCGCTGCTGCGCGAGGGCCTGTCGGTGGTGCTCGCGGGGCAGCCGAACGTCGGCAAGTCGTCGCTGCTGAACGCGCTCGCCGGCGCGGAGCTGGCGATCGTCACGCCGATCGCGGGCACGACGCGCGACAAGGTCGCGCAGACGATCCAGGTCGAAGGGATTCCGCTGCACATCATCGATACGGCCGGCTTGCGCGAGACCGAAGACGAAGTCGAGCGGATCGGCATCGCACGCACGTGGAGCGAGATCGAGCGCGCCGACGTCGTGCTGCATCTGCTCGATTCGCGTACGGGGATGACGCCGGAGGACGAGACGATCGCCGCGCGCTTTCCGGACGGCGTGCCGGTCGTGCGCGTGTTGAACAAGACCGACCTGACCGGCGTGCCGGCGTGCGTCGAGCATCCGGCGGCGGCAGGCGATCTGACGGAAGTGCATCTGTCGGCGAAGCGCGGCGACGGCATCGACATGCTGCGCGCGGAGCTGCTGCGGATCGCCGGATGGCAGGCGGGCGCCGAAGGCGTCTATCTGGCGCGCGAGCGGCATCTGATCGCGCTGCGCGCGGCGCAGGAACATCTGGCGCAGGCGGCCGATCACGCGGAGCAGCGCGCGCAGTCGCTGGATTTGTTCGCGGAGGAGTTGCGGCTCGCGCAGGAGCAGCTCAATGCGATTACGGGGGAATTTACGTCGGACGATCTGCTGGGGGTGATTTTCAGCAGGTTTTGTATCGGCAAGTGACCGGTTCCGAGGCCGGCTGCTGCGAGCCAATCGCCGGCCTCGGCCCGCCGCGCCGCTCAGGTCCGCCGCGAAGCGGCCGGACCTTCACGCAATCAATCCCAATGACGATGGTGATGGTAATACCCGTCACCGTAATACCCGCCACCATCAGGCACCACGATGCAGCCGCTCAACAGCACGGCTACACCGGCAATCAGCAAAAGGGTTTTCTTCATCGTGCTCACCTGCGCGGATTCGAGATGAATCGAGCATAGCGAGCGCGGTCGGCACCGGCTGTAAGCGATCGTTTCGCCGAACCGCAATCGGTAACGGCGGATTATTCCGGTCACATTGACCGTAACAACTGCGATTCCTCCGACGTTTTCACCCCATCACCACGCAGTTGCGCCCCGCATCCTTCGCGCGGTACAGCGCGCCGTCGGCGGCTTCGATCAACGCATCGGGTGTCGACAGTTCATCGGCCGACACGGTCGCGCAGCCGATGCTGACGCTCACGCGGCCCGTCGGCGACGAGGGCATCGGCAGGTCGAGCCGCAGCACGGCTTCGCGTGCTTCGTCGGCCACGATGCGCGCCCCGCGCGCGCCGGTGTTCGGCAGCACGATCGCGAACTCTTCGCCGCCGTAGCGCGCGACGATGTCGGCCGGCCGCCGTACCGCGCCCGCCAGCGCCTGCGCGACCGCGATCAGGCACGCATCGCCCTTCACGTGACCGAACGCGTCGTTGTATGCCTTGAAGTGATCGACGTCGACCATCAGCAGCGACAACGGCTCGCTCTGCCGCCGCGCCTGCAGAAACAGCGTATGAAAATGATCGTTGAAGTGACTGCGGTTGAACGCGCCCGTCAGCCCGTCGCGTGCCGATGAGCGCACGAGCGTCGTGTGGGCCTCGAACAGCTGCTGATACAGCTTCGTCACTTCCCAGGCGAGCACGCAGACCAGCACGCCGGGCGTGAACATGCTGAACACGCGCGCGAGATACCAGCCGACCGTGAAGCGATGAGTCGTCAGCAGATTCAGCGTCGTGTCGGTGACGCAGGCGAGCATGGCGATCGCGAGCCACAGGTCGAGCGTGGTGCGCAACCGGCCGGCCGCCAGCACCGTCACCAGCGCGAGCGCATTGGCGATCCACACCGCGAGCCCGATGGCGTTCACGGGCAGCAATGCGGCGGCGTCCGGCGGTTGCAGCGCGGGCGGCAACGCCACGTTCAGCGCGAGCACACCGAGCAGCGCCGCCGCGACGGCCGGTCCGCCGACGAGGACGAGCGCCCACAGGCGCGTCTGCGCCGCGCCGGCGGGCACGCGCGTGAACCGCTCGCGCGCGACCAGCGCGGCCATCACGAAGCACGGGAAGCCGGTGTGCCAGAAGACCCACATCCACGCGGCGCTTTGCGGGCGCGCGCCGAGCAGGCCATGCGGCGCGAACACACCGGGGAAGGTGAGCAGCTGCAGCGCGACGGCCAACGCGGTGAACGCGTAAGCGCCGCCGAGCGCACCGAGCACGGGTTGGCGCGTGACGGTGAATTGGGCGCCGAGGAAGAACGCCGCGATGCTCGCGGTGGTGAACACGGTGAGCGCGCACATCGGCATGAACGGCTCGACGGCCGGCAGCGCGACGTTCGCCTGCGGCACGGCGATCGCGAGCGCGAGCACGATGACGAGCGCCGTCAGTGCGCCGAACCACAGCTGACGGCCCGTCGTATGCTGGATCAGGATGCCATCCATCGCGCCCCCTGCGCTCTCGTGCCGGAACGCCCGGCTCGATGCCGGGCGCGGCCATGCATCCGGCCGCGGTGCGACGGGTGCGGCCCCGATCCTATCGCGTTATTGGTGCGCGCTCAAACGCCCAGGCCCGGCCCGTAGTTGCCGGCGACCAGACGGGTGACTTCGTCGACGCTCGCGTAGTCCTGTTCCGGGAGGCCATCCAGCATCGACAGCACTTCGTTGCTCGCGCCGGCGTCGCGCGCGGCGTCGACGAGCGCATCCTTGTTCGCCGGGTAGCGAACGGTCGCGAGCACGTCGGCGATCTGCAGGTCGATCGCTTCGGCGGGGATATCGTGGGAAGGCAGAACAGGTTTGTCGTTCACAGCGGAGTCTCGTGGGTTGAGCGGCAATGGGTGGTCATGAGGGCACGGCAACGGCGCCCGCATCGCTGCGGGCGACCGGCCGCCGGACGCAAACCGCACGGCGAGCGATTCAATGGCCGCGTCGCACGCGACGCCACGGATGTTTCCAGTCGATGTGCGGCGCGTTTTCGTCGCGCGGATGCTGGCGCCGGTGCTCCTGCCACAGTTCATCGGAGAACAGCGCGGCCACGATCACGAGTGGCAGTACGAGGAAGATGCCGAGTATGACTTGCTCGATCACGATAGCCTCCGTGCAGTGGCAGGAACCGTCCTATCCATTCTAGGCTCTGAGCTTCACCCGCGGTCAACTTCTTACAGTGCGGAACGCGGCGTTAGAACGTCGCGTCTCAGCGGCGTTTCGCGCGTACGCAGGCATCGAAAAGGAAACCAACATGCAACTCCAGAACGACAAGCACACGCTCGCGCTACGGCCGCTCGAGCGCCAGGATCTGCGCTTCGTACACGAACTCAACAACGACGCGAAGATCATGCGCTACTGGTTCGAGGAACCGTACGAAACCTTCTCCGAACTGTCGCAGCTGTACGATCGCCACGTGCACGATCAGCGTGAACGGCGTTTCGTCGCGGTCGATGCGCGGGACGACCTGGTCGGCCTCGTCGAGCTGATCGAGCTCGACTACATCCACCGCCGCGGCGAATTCCAGATCATCATCGCACCGCAATGCCAGGGCCGCGGGTACGCGGGGCAGGCCACGCGGCTTGCGATCGAATATGCATTCAAGGTGCTGAACCTGCGCAAGCTGTACCTGATCGTCGATACGTCGAATGCGGCGGCGATTCACGTGTACGAGAAATGCGGATTCCAGCACGAAGCGGAATTGAGGGAAGAATTTTTCGGAAACGGGTCTTATCACAACGCGTTTCGGATGTGCATCTTCCAGCGGGACTATTTCGAACGGCAGCCGGCCGACTGAATAACCGTCGGTAAAAGCGGAAAATGCGCGGTGGCGGATGGACCGCCTGGGCATGCGGGAAAATACGGATAAATACGCGCGCGCTTATAGCTGGCATTTTTCTTGTTAGCGGATTTTGTGCTGCGGCAATGCGATAAATTCATATCGTTGTCCGCGACTTTATGTGCGTTGCACCAATCAGGTCGCGCGACTGAAATGAATTATCCAAACCGTTCATGCGGCACGGCGTAATTCAGCTGAAAGGGTTGCTGGATAACGCTGCAGGCGGGGCGCCGCGGCGTCGCGTGCCGTACCGGATAATCCGGCACCCGGCCGCGGACCGCCAAAAATCAGGTGTGCGCCGGGTGCGACAATCCGCCGCTATTGCGATCGCACAACAAATGTGCTTGCTATCGCTTGCCGGTCTTCTAAAGTGAAAAACGCGGGTGCGCGATCACCTTTAAACACATAGCTAAACCAGGCTGGCGCCCGCAAGCATGGAGACAGAACATGATGAAGCGAACCGGTATTCTTTTTGCGGTCGTCGGCGCATTTTGCGCGGTGTCGGTGGCTCAGGCCGGCGGCGATTCGGCCGTCAAGCCGACGCAGGAAATCCAGCTGACGAAGAATGCATGGGGTTGCCTGTCGAAGGACAATCTGGACTCCGTACTGAGCCACGAGCGTGACGGCCAGTCGCAGGCGAAGCAGCAGTACTTCGACGACTACCGTTGCCTGTCGGTGCCCGAAGGCCAGCGTTTCCGCGTGGTGTCGGTCGACCAGGGCGACGTGCAGTTCGTCAGCGCCGAGAACAGCGATCAGCAAGGCCTCTGGACCGACTCGCGCTTCGTCAAGCAGTAACCGCACGCGTTCCTCTCGCACCCGCACGCCGGCGCCGCAGCGTCGGCGGCGCGGCTCGACCACGGCCCGGTTCCCGCCGGGCCGTCGTGCTGTGACGCTGCCGCCCGGCGACGCACGCCGCGCATTCGGTATCATCACGACCCGACCGAACCGAATGCCCGCCCGGGCCGCATCCGCATGGCGCTGAAATCCACGATCTACAAAGCCGAACTGCAAATCGCCGACATGGATCGGCATTACTACGCCGATCACGCGTTGACGGTGGCCCGTCACCCGTCGGAAACCGACGAGCGGATGATGGTGCGCATCGTCGCGTTCGCGCTGTTCGCGCACGAGCGCCTCGAATTCTGCAAGGGGCTGTCGGACGTCGACGAACCGGACCTGTGGCAGAAGGACCTCACGGGCGCGATCGACGTATGGATCGAGGCCGGCCAGCCGGACGAGCGGCGCATCGCGAAGGCGGCCGGCCGCGCCGGCCAGGTCACGGTGATCGCGTACGGCGGCAAGACCTCGGACATCTGGTGGCAAGGCGTGCGCAGCAAGGTCGAACGGCTGCGCAACGTGCAGGTGCTGTCGCTCGACGACGGTGTCGCGGCAGCGCTCGGGCGCCTCGCGGAGCGCACGATGCGCCTGCAGTGCACGGTGCAGGACGGCGCCGCCTGGATCTCGAGCGCCGACCACGATCCCATCGCAGTCGAATGGACGGTGCTGAAGGCGCGCGGCGACGCGTGACGGCCGACGCCTAGCCGTGGGCGGGAGGCGGCCCCTTGAACTCGAGCATGTTGCCTTCGGGATCGAACAGATAGATCGACGGCCCGTAGCCGCCGGCGCCGTAGCGTTCGGCCGGCGTGCCGGGGCGCGCGCCATGCGCGGCGAAATGCTCGATCAGCGCGTCGGGGTCGAACGGCTCGACGCGCAGGCACAGATGGTCGAGATTGCGGCCGGTGCCGGGCGGGCCGCTGTCGGGCCGGTCGATCGGGCCGCCGACCGACAGCAGGTCGATCAAGGCATCGCCGGCGCGTAGCTGCACGAGGCCGAGATCGGGTTGTTCCTTCTCCACGTGGCAGCCGAGGGCGTCGCAGTAAAAGCGCGTCATGGCGGCAATGTCGGCCACGCGCAGCACGACGTGATCGATCGCGCGGATGGTCGGTTTCATGAGCGGGCACTCCTTCGCGAATGGCGTGCACCGAGTGTAGACCGCGCCCACGACGGCTGCCGGCGCGCGGCCCGATCGCCGGACGAAAAAAAGCCCGCTCACGCAGTGCGGAGCGGGCTTAATCCATATCAGGAGGAGACATGGAGGAGACAGTTCCAACTATACACACGGTCATGGTGCGTTGCAATATTCCGAGTGCAAAAAACCGTCAGGACGGCGATTTGTCGCAGCCGCATTGCAACAAAACGGTGACGCGGTGATGACTAAAGTGCTGCCATAGAAGCGCCTGCCCGATTTTTTCGTCGCACTGATCGTCGGCGATGCGCCCCGATTTTCGGCGCGAATCACAGAGCAAGATCCGGGGCGCGACGGCCGGCGCCGATGTCTAGAGTAGGCACCGTCTACACTGGAAGGTGCGAGGTTCAGATGAATACCCCCTATTCGACCGACGATTCCCGCTGGGCCGCCGTCACCACGCGCGACGCGCATGCGGACGGCACGTTCTTCTATGCAGTGCGCACGACCGGCGTGTTCTGCCGCCCGAGCTGTGCGTCGCGGCTGCCGCGGCGCGAGCACGTTTCCTTTTTCGCCGATCCGGCCGCCGCGCGCGCGGCGGGCTTCCGCCCGTGCAAGCGCTGCCGGCCGGAGGGCTTGCCGCGCGAGCTCGAAATCGTCGACCGCGCGTGCGCGGTGCTCGACGCGCATCCGGAGCGGCTCACGCTGCAGCAGTTGAGCGACGCCGTCCACCTGAGTCCGTTTCATCTGCAGCGGCTGTTCAAGCGGGTGGTCGGCGTGTCGCCGCGGCAGTACCAGGCCGCGCAGCGCGGCGCGGCGTTGCGCGACGCGCTGCAAAGCGGGCAGCCGGTCACGCAGGCGGCCGTCGACGCGGGCTTCAATTCGCCGTCGCGGCTCTATGCGTCGGTGCCGCGCGAGCTGGGGATGGCGCCGTCCGCGTTTCGTCGCCAGGGCGCCGGCCTGCGCATCGACTATGCGAGCGCGGCCACGCCGCTCGGCATGGTGCTCGTCGCCGCAACCGCACAGGGCATTTGCCGCATCGCGTTCGGCGACGAGGCGGCGCCGCTCGTCGCCGAGCTGAAGCTCGCGTTCGCGCGCGCCGAGCTCGTCGAAGCACCGTCGCGCGTCGCACCGTTCGTTGCGCAGATCCGCGCGTACCTCGACGGCACGCGCCACACGTTCGACCTGCCGCTCGACATCGCGCCGACCGCGTTCCAGCAGCGCGTGTGGGAGGCGCTCACGCATATCCCGTACGGCGAAACGCGCAGCTATTCGGACATCGCCGAAGCGCTCGGCGCGCCGCGCGCGGTACGCGCCGTGGCGGCGGCGTGCGCGTCGAACCCGGTCGCGCTCGCGATTCCATGTCATCGTGTCGTGCAGAAGGGCGGCGCGCTCGCCGGATATCGTTGGGGTGTGCGTCGCAAGGCGACGCTGCTGGCGGCCGAGGCGCGCCATGCGGGTGCCGATGAAACCGAGGTCATCGAGGAGGGCAACGCAGTTTGAGCATCGAACAGACCACGCTCGCGGCGAGCGAGTGCGATAGCGGTGATAGCGGCGACCGCGGCGGCGCGGTGCCGTCGCCCGCGCGGCTGGAGCTGCGCTTCAACGCGCCGTACGACTGGGCGCGCGTGCTGCGGTTCTTCAGCGGCCGCGCGATTCCGGGCGTCGAGCAGGTCGCCGACGGCGTGTATCGCCGCGTCGTCGAGCTGAACGGCGACGCGGGCCGGCTCACCGTGTCTAAGCATCCGCGCCGGCATTGTCTGATTGCGACGGTCGACGGCGCGGCAGCGCACCATGTCGATGGCGCGTTCGCGCGCCGTGTCGCATCGATGTTCGATCTCGCTGCCGATCCGGCCGCGATCGGCAGCGGGCTCGCGCGCGATCCGTGGTTCGCGCCGCTCGTCGACGCCGCGCCGGGGCTGCGCGTGCCGGGCGCATGGTCGGGATTCGAGCTGGCGGTGCGTGCGATCGTCGGTCAGCAGGTGAGCGTGAAGGCCGCGACGACGATCGTCGGGCGGCTCGTCCAGCGCGCCGGCGAGCGTGTCGCGCCGTGGGACGACGGGATGCCCGCCGACGACGGCGCGCCGGCATGGCGTTTTCCGACGCCCGACGCGCTCGCCGCGTGCGATCTCGAGAAGATCGGGATGCCCGGCAAACGAGCGGCCGCGCTGACGGGCATGGCACGCGCAGTGGCGGACGGACACGTGCCGCTCGACCCGGCGCACGCGGACCTCGCGACGTTGCGGCGCGCATGGCTCGAGCTGCCCGGCATCGGGCCGTGGACCGTCGAGTACATCGCGATGCGCGCGTGGCGCGATCCGGATGCATGGCCGGCGTCCGATCTCGTGCTGATGCAGTCGATCGCCGCGCGCGATCCGTCGCTCGACCGGCTCGCGAGCCAGAAACGCCGCACCGAAGCGTGGCGGCCGTGGCGCGCGTATGCGGCGCTTCATCTGTGGAACGACGTGGCTGACCGGGCGGGTGGTGCGCGCGGCGGCTGACGGGCGGATGCGACCGGCGAGTTGCGTCGCGCAGTCGGTATCGGCGCGGTGTGATTCGCTTCGGGGTGCGCGTGGGGGCGGCGTGCCGAGGCTCTAACGACGTGGGTAGGATGCGGGCGGCGAGTAGGTGCCGTGCGGTGGCATCTGCACCAACACATAGCAGCCCCAGCCCACCGCAGTAACCGTCTGCATTGCGGGCGTGGCCGTGGTTTCGGGGCGGCAGCAGCGAGGTGGGCGGGGCAGCGCGAGCAGCGCCGGCACCAAGGCACCGGTTCCACCTCTTCGCGCCGCATCCTGCACCGCCCGATCCTCCCGACGAAAGCCGCGCGACGGCCGCGTCCGGCGTTATCGCGGACGCTCGTCCGCGCCAGCGGCAATCGCCGCGATCGCCCGCGCCGCGGCCCGCTGCGGGCGGCCGGGCCGGCCGTGAGCCACCTCAAGCGCGTGTGTCGGCGAGATGTTAAAGTGCCCGCTACCAATGAAGCGACCCATAATCCAGCCGGCCCGCGCGGCGCTCTGCGCGCGGCCGTCACGCACTTGCGTCTCCATGCCGAACACCATGACTCACCGCCAGTCCGAACTGCTGCTGAATCGTCTCGACGCGCTGAGCTCGGGCCCGACGCGGCAGCATCTGCCCGACGGCCTGCGCGGCATCGAAAAGGAAAGCCTGCGCGTGACGCGCGACGGGATGATCGCGTTCACGCCGCATCCGCGCGCGCTCGGTTCGGCACTCACGCACCCGTCGTTGACCACCGATTACTCGGAAGCGCTGATCGAGCTGATCACGCCGGCCGAAAGCGACGCGTCGCTGACGCTCGCGCGCCTCGACGATCTGCATCGCTACGTGTATGCGTCGCTCGGCGACGAGATGCTGTGGAACGAGTCGATGCCGGGGCTGCTGCCGGCCGACGACGAAATCCCGATCGCCGACTACGGCACGTCCAACATCGGCCGCCTGAAGACGGTGTACCGCCGCGGCCTCGCCTATCGCTACGGCCGCACGATGCAGTGCATCGCCGGCATTCACTACAACTACTCGCTGCACGAGGAAGTGTGGCGGCGCCTGCATGCCGAAGAAGGCTCGACGGCCACGCTGGTCGACTATCAGTCCGAGCGTTATCTCGCGCTGATCCGCAATTTCCGCCGCCGCAGCTGGCTGCTGATGTACCTGTTCGGCGCGTCGCCGGTGCTCGACACGCGCTTCCTGCGCGGCAAACCGCACCGGCTCGACACGTTCGACGCCGACACGCTGTACCGGCCGTATGCGACCAGCCTGCGGATGAGCGATCTCGGCTACTCGAACACGACCGCGCAGGCCGCGCTGCACGTCGACTACAACACGCTGCCCGGTTATCTCGACGCGCTGTCGAAGGCGGTCAGCGAGCCGTATGCGGCGTACGAGGCGATCGGCACGCATCGCGACGGCGAGTGGATTCAGATCAACACGAACGTGCTGCAGATCGAGAACGAGTTCTACTCGACGATCCGGCCGAAGCGCATCACCTATTCGGGCGAGCGTCCGCTGCATGCGCTCGCGTCGCGCGGCGTGCAGTACATCGAAGTGCGGTGCCTCGACATCGACCCGTTCGAGCCGACCGGCATCGCGCTCGACACCGCGCGCTTCATCGACGCATTCTTGCTGGCGTGCGCGCTCGACGACAGCCCCGCGCTCGACTGCGATGCGTACAAGGAAGCGAACGCGAACTTCGGCAGCGTGACGATGGACGGGCGCAAGCCCGGGCTCACGCTGACGCGCGACGGCCAGCCGGTCACGCTGCAGGCATGGGCCGACGACCTGATGGCCGATATCGAAACCGTCGGGCGCCGTCTCGACGAGATCCGCGGCGGCGACGAGCATGCGCGCGCGATCGCCGCGCAGCGCGAGAAGCTGGCCGATCCGGAACGCACGCCGTCGGCGCGTGTGTTGCGCACGATGCGCGAGAACGGCCAATCGTTCCTCGCGTTCGCGCTCGCGCAAAGCGAAGCGCATGCGGCCCATTTCCGGGCGAACCCGCCTTCGGCGGAGGCGATGCGCGCGGAGCAGGCGCTCGCGGCGAAGTCGCTGGCCGAACAGGCCGAACTCGAAGCGAAGGAGGCCGGGTCGTTCGATGCGTTCGTCGCCGCCTATCGCGCTTATACGCTGAACCGCTTCAGCGTTTGATGGCCGCAGCCGAAGCTGCCGTCCGTCGCGGTTCACGTGCCGGCGGCACCTGCTTCAGTGATGCGCGTACGTGCTGCGATCGACCACGGCCGGCGTAGCCGGCTTGCCCGCTTCGACGCTCGCATGACCGTCGTTGCCGTGGCCCGCGGCGTCGGCGCGGGCCTGGGCGGCGCGCTGCATGACGGCCTGCATGTTCTCCGGAAAGTCAGGGCTGCTGACGAGGCTCGGCCGGTAGCCGGCCGCCTGTAGCTCGGCGAGTTCCTGGCGTACCTGGGCGCGCGTCAGCGTCGACTCGGCGTGGGCAGCGAGCGCCGGGCCGATCAGCAGCAACGCGCAGGCCGCAAGTTTCAGGTTTTTCATCGTGTCTGCTCCGTGAAGTTTCCGGAGCCGCGTCGTCGCCGGCGCGGGCGGAATCGATGCAGCGAGTCTAGGCTTCGGAGCCCAAACGAAACATCCCGCTCGCCGTCACGCACCTTTTCCCGCTGTGCAACATTGCTCGGACCCTTCGCCGACGCCCGCGCAACGATTCGGACGCGCATCGGGCTTGCCCTCCTTGTACAAGCGCGACCGGCCTCCTAACCTCATTTGAGCGACCGGTCGGTCGGCCTTGCCGCATGGTTGCATGCGCAAGCGTCGGCCGGGCGTAGCGGCTGCCGAATGTACGTCTGGTACTGGATCGGAGACACGACACACGATGAATCCCACCGCAGCCCTGCCGCCCGGCATCCTGTTCGTCCAGCCGTTGACGCCCGTCGCCGACTCGCTGCTCCTGTCGTTCGTCGTCGCGGTGATCCCGATCGCCGTCGCGCTGATCGCGCTCGGCGTGCTGCGCCGGCCCGCGTGGCAGGCGTCGCTGGCCGGCCTCGTCGCCGGCCTCGCCGTCGCGATCGGCGCGTGGGGCATGCCGGCCGGCCTTGCGTTCAACGCGGTGGGCGCAGGCATGGCGCTCGCGGTCGTGCCGGTGATGTGGATCGTGTTCAATGCCTTGCTGCTGTACAACATCGCGGTGAAGTCGGGCCGTTTCGACCAGTTTCGGCAGTGGATGCTCGACAACCTGCCCGACGATCGTCGCCTCGTGCTGCTCGTCGTCGCGTTCTCGTTCGGCTGTCTGCTCGAAGGGATTTCCGGGTTCGGCACGCCGGTCGCGATCACCAGCGCGCTGCTGATCGCGCTCGGCTTTCCCGCGCTCGAAGCGCTGACCTACACGCTGGTGTTCAACACGGCGCCGGTCGCATTCGGCGCGCTCGGCGTGCCGATCACCGTGCTCGGCGCGGTCACGTCGCTGCCGCCCGCGACGCTCGGCGCGATGGTCGGCCGGCAACTGCCGTTCTTTGCGCTGCTGCTGCCGTTCTACGTGGTCGGCGCATACGGCGGGCTGCGCTCGATCGCGAAGCTGTGGCCGGCGCTGCTCGTGTCGGGCGGCAGCTTCGCGATCGCGCAGTTCGTCACGTCGAATTTCCTCGGCTACCAGCTCACCGACGTGCTGTCGTCGCTCACGTCGCTGATCGTCACGATCGGCTTCCTGCAGCTGTGGAAGCCGCAGCCCGATCCGCAATACGCGCTCGCGCGCAGCGTGCCGGCCACGGCCGGCGCCGCGCGCGCGGGCTTCGGCGGCTGGCTGCCGTGGCTCGTCGTGTCGGTGGTCGTGATCTTCTGGGTGCACGCGAACATCGCGGCGATCGGCGACGTCAAGATCAAGTGGCCGGGGTTGCACAACGCCGTGTTCGTATCGCTGTACCACAAGCCGTATGCGGCGATCTGGGACTTCCAGCCGCTCGGTACGGGCACCGCGATCCTGGTGTCGGCGATCATCACGGCACTGCTCACGCGCACGGGCATCGGCGCGTTCTTCGAATGCGTGGTCAAGACCTGGCGACAGACATGGATCGCGATCGTCACCGTGATGATGATCGTCGGGCTCGCGTACCTGCTGAACTACTCGGGCATCAGCTACACGCTCGGTACCGGCGTCGCGTCGACCGGCGCGCTGTTTCCGCTCGTGTCGGCGTCGCTCGGCTGGATCGCGGTGTTCCTGTCGGGCAGCGACACGTCCGGCAACGCGCTGTTCGGCAATCTGCAGGTCGTTGCGGCCCGGCAACTCGGCCTCGATCCGGTGCTGATGGCCGCGACCAACTCGTCGGGCGGCGTGATGGGGAAGATGATCTCGCCGCAGAACATCGCGACGGGCGTGTCGACGACCGACCTGAAAGGGCAGGAGGGCG
This sequence comes from Burkholderia sp. WP42, assembly GCF_000745665.1. NCBI lineage: Bacteria > Pseudomonadati > Pseudomonadota > Betaproteobacteria > Burkholderiales > Burkholderiaceae > Burkholderia > Burkholderia sp. WP42. The sequence goes on from NZ_JQJT01000003.1 coordinate 97,646, forward strand.
TAGTGTTTGCGCGCACCTTCTGGCACAGCGTGATCCTCACGCTGCTGCTCGGCGTGCTCGTGTTCCTGCAGCAGCACGTGCTGACGTGGATGATTCCGGCGTTGCCGAAGTAGGGGGGGCGGTGCGACGCCGGTGTGAGCGGACGTTCGGAAGGCGCAGGCGAGTGCGAGGATGGCAGCGGACGTTTGCTGTCGCGATATCGATGAACGCGATCGGGATTTCGAACAGTAGCGACTATGCGTTGCCGTCGTCGGTCTGCACGAATCATTTCCATCACATCGCGGGCTTCATCGCGGAGCTGGAGGCCGGCAGCGTGAACGTGCGCGAAGTGCCGGGCTACCGGCTCGAATTGACGCACTTCGGCTGCGACGAGGGTTCGGGCCGCTCGGCTACAAGGAGGGCGCGTAGGAGGCGACGAAGAGCTTCACGAAGCCGAGGACTTATTCGTTGCCGCTGTAGGCGGGAGTCGGTGATGTGGTCAGGCGCGTGCGCCAATGTGCCCGCTGCACGTGGTTCTTCATCGATCGCGGCCGCGGCGCCGGCCGCCGCTGGTGCGACATGCGCACGTGCGGCAACCGCGCGAAGGTAGAGGCATTCAGGCAGCGGTGAAGCGTGCGGCGCGCCCCATCCGTCATTCGACGATTTCGTGCAGTTGCGGTTCGGGCCACAGCGCGCTGGCCGCGACCAGCCCGGCGACGAACAACGGTGCGCCGATCGCGAACAGAATTGCGGTCACGCTCCACCGGTCCCAGAACTGGTCGATGATCGCGCGTTCGGGCGCGACGGGGTCGTACAGCACGTTGACGCGTTCGCCTTCGTACAGCCGCGGATGCGGGGAGGCCGAGCTTTGCTCGAAGGTCACCGCGCGGCCGCTGTCGGTCGTGAACGCGACGCTGACGGAATCGAGCGACGCGCGGTTGCGGGACGCGCCCGCGGGTTCGGCGATCTCGACGACGTGGCCGGTCGAATGCGCGTAATGGCGGGCGGCCTGCCACTGGCGCAAGCCGGCAGCGCCGGCGCCGGCCATGAACGCGGTGCCGAGCGCGAGCGGAATCAGCACGATCGCGATGTTCCATCGCCGCCGCGCGGCGTCCCGGCCGGATGCGGCGAACGGTGCGCCGGGGCGGCGATTGCGGCGCTCGTCCACGTACAGCACGCAGCCGATCGCGAGCGACACGACCGCGAGCAGCGCCGGTACCGCGACCGGCGACCAGCGTTGCGCAAAATCGTCGATCAGCACGGGGCGGTTCGGATGGGCGGGATCGACCAGCACGTCGACGTTCTCGCCGATGTCGTAGGCCGGGACGGCCGACGCGGTGTCGCCGGCGACTTCGCGTCGCCGGCCGTCGCTCGCGAGATACGCGACGATCGGCCGGTAAGCACGCATCGCGTCGCTGTCCTGCACGATGCGCACGATGGTGCCCGATGCGCGGAGCAGCCCGCCGGTCGCGCGGCTCGCGGTAACGGCGAGCGCCGCTGCGATCACGAGCAGCGCGATCCCGAGCGCGAATGCAACGAGCGCGTCCTTACGCAGCATGACCGGATCCGCGACGCGCGTCATGTAACGGGGGCGGATGCGATCGGGTGGATAGCGCGCTTCGACCCGCGCGCCGATTTCTGTCTGACCATGCCCTCTCAATGGTCGCGTCTGGTTCACATGCTTCCATGTCTGACGTCCCATGCTCTCTCAGTGCCGGCCGCGATGCGGCGATCGTCGTGCCGGTTATGTGATTTTTGTCGGACGATTCTAACGGAAAGTACTGCGGCGGAGCGCGCGGAGAAGCCGATGGACGCCGGAATGGAAAAAGGCCGGTCAGCTTGCGCTGACCGGCCTTTTGAATTCCTGGTGGGGCGTGAGTGACTCGAACACTCGACCTACGGATTAAGAGTCCGCTGCTCTACCAACTGAGCTAACGCCCCCAACAGAAGGAAGATTATGCACGGGTATTTCACCCTTGGCAAGCCCTTTCTGCAAATTTCCCCAAAATATTTCGTCACCGTGCGTGCGGCAACGGGAGCGCTGCCAAGTGATCGCAGTTGGCCCGCTCCCGGTATGATGACGTCCACCTGTTGCGCGGCGGTCGCGCAACATTCTCTGGACATTCGAAGATGGACGAAAACGCAGTCCGCGAATTGCTGGACCGCCTGCTGGCCCCGTGGGTCCGCTCGCTCGGCCTGGTTCCCGTGTCGATCGGCGACGACAGCGTCACGATGCGCCTGCCGTTTTCCGGCGAATTCCGCCATTCGGGCGGCATCATCTGCGGCCAGGTCTTCACCGCCGCCGCCGACACCGCGATGGTGGTCGCGATCTCGGCCGCGCTCGGCGAGTTCCGGCCGATGACCACCGTCTCGCTGAACACGAACTTCATGCGTCCGGTGCGCAAGGGCGACGTGCTGGTCACCGCGCGCGTGCTGCGGATGGGCCGCAACCTCGTGTTCGGCGAAGTCGAGCTGTTCGACGAGGACGGCAAGATGGCCGTGCACGCAACGTCGACCTACGCGCTGGTCAGCTGAGCGGCGCGATGTTCGACCAGATCGTGTTCGCGGGCGGCGGCAACCGCTGTTGGTGGCAAGCCGGCTTCTGGGACGTCGTGCAGCCGGCGCTGGCGCTGCGCCCGCGCGTCATCGCCGGCATCTCGGCCGGCGCGGCCACGGCCTGCATGCTGTATACACGCGACGCCGCGTGGGTGATGCGCTATTACGAGCAAGCGCTGCGCCACAACCGCAAGAACGCGTACTGGGGCAACCTGTTCCGCCGCGAGCCGGTGTTTCCGCACTATCGGATCTATCGGCAGGCGCTGCTCGACATCTACGGCGAGCCGTTCGCGCGGCTCGCGGACGCACCGGAGATCCGCATCGGCGTGTCGCACGTGCCGCGCTGGCTCGGCGCGCGCAGCGCGGTGGCCGCGGGCCTCGTCGCGTACAACATCGAGAAATACGTGCGCAAGACGCTGCACCCGACGCTCGGGCGCGCGCTCGGCTTTCGCCCCGAATTCGTGCGCGCACAGGCGTGCGCGACGGTCGACGATCTCGCTGACCTGATCCTGCAGTCGTCGTGCACGCCGCCGTTCACGCCCGTGCTGCGGCGCGACGGCCGGCCGGTGCTCGACGGCGGGATGGTCGACAACGTGCCGGTGGGCGCGCTCGACACGTCGCCGGGCGACGTGCTGGTGCTCGTCACGAGGCTGTATCCGCGCCCGCAGATGTTCACGGTCGCGCACGGCGACCAGCGGCGGCTCTATATACAACCGTCGAGCAAGGTGCCGATTTCGAGCTGGGATTACACGAGCCCGTCGCAGATGCGGCACGCGTACGACCTCGGGCGCCGCGACGGCGAGCATTTCCTCACGCGCGTCAGCGCGATGACCGGCGGCCGCGTGGCCGCCTGACGCCATGATCGGACAGAGAAGCCGCGCCGCGGGCGCGGCGGCGCGGGTCAGCGCGCGCGGCGCGGCGTCAGCGCTTCCGGATTGACGACGCTCGACAGGTCGCCCTGGTCGAACGCGAGAATGTTCCTGAACGCCGCGCTGAAATACAGCTCGTAGCTCTCGCGCTCGACGTAGCCGATGTGCGGCGTGCAGATCACGTTCTCCATCCGCAGCAGGCTGTAGCCCTGCAGGATCGGCTCGCTCTCGAACACGTCGATCGCGACCATCCCCGGCCGGTTGTGCGACAGCGCGTTGACGAGCGCATTTTCCTCGAGCAGCTCGGCGCGGCTCGTGTTGACGAGCAGCGACGTCGGCTTCATCCGCAACAGGTCTTCCTGCTTGACGATCCCGCGCGTGTCGTCGTGCAGCCGCAGGTGCAGCGACAGCACGTCGCTCTGCTCGAACAGCGCCTCGCGACTGTCGGCGGCCGTGTAGCCGTCGGCGCGCGCGGCCTCGAGCGAGTGCTCGCGGCCCCAGATCAGCACGTTCATCCCGAACGCCTTGCCGTAGCCGGCGACCAGCCGGCCGATCTTTCCGTAGCCCCAGATGCCGAGCGTCTGGCCGCGCAGCACCTGGCCGAGCCCGAAGTTCGGCGGCAGCGCCGACGTCTTCAGGCCCGACTGCTGCCACGCACCTTGCTTCAGGTTGGCGACGTATTGCGGAATGCGGCGCTGGGCGGCCATCACGAGCGCCCACGTCAGTTCGGCCGGCGCCACCGGCGAGCCCGTGCCTTCGAGCACCGCGATGCCGCGATCGGTACACGCTTCGAGGTCGATGTGGCTGGAGATGCGGCCGGTCTGGCTGATCATCCGCAGATTCGGCAGTTTTGCGAGCAGTTGCGACGAAATCGGCGTGCGTTCGCGAATCAGCACGAGCGCCTCGACTTCCGCCAGCCGGCTCGCGAGTTGCCCCAGGCCGCGCACCGTATTGTTGAAGACCTTCACGTCGTGCTCGGCGAGCATCTCGAAGCAGTTCAGCTTGCGGACGGCGTCCTGGTAGTCGTCGAGGATGGCAATTTTCATGTTCAGCAGGGAAGTCGCGCGTTGAAAGCAGCGGCTGCGGCGCGCGAGGCGCGCCCGTGCCGCCCGGCCGGGGCCGACATGATGCTACGCCGGCACACGGCATGGGGTCTTTTTAACAGGTTGTTACGCTCCGCCGCAATCGGCGTCGGTCGCAGCAGGGTGCGCTGCTGTGTCGCATCAGACATGTCCTTTCTGATTCGGCCCGTTTCGCGGACGACGTTCACCTAATTGTTGTCGAGATCAGAATAATTGGATCATCCATTCGCAATCGGTGAGGATTTTTGCCCATTTTTATCGTCAACGCGGCAGTTGTTGAGCAACTCTGCATCATTTCCGCTGTCGTAGGAGAATTACGCATTTGCTTCAACTTTTTGAAGTTGTAACAGCGGCAGGAGTCGTTATGGATCATTTGCAGTCGATGCGCGTGTTCGTCAAGGTTGCGGATCTCGGCAGTTTCGCCCGGGCGGCGAGCGCAATGGACATCTCCAATGCGGTCGCGACGCGTCATGTCGCCGATCTGGAAGGCCGGCTCGGCACGCGCCTGCTGAACCGTACGACACGCAGCCTTTCGCTGACGGAGTCGGGGCAGGTCTATCTCGAGCGCGCGCGACAGATTCTCGACGAGCTCGAAGATGTCGAGCAGATGGTGGTCGCGCGCAATCACGAGCCGGTCGGCACGTTGCGGATCGTCGCGCCCGTCGTGTTCGGGCTGCACAACCTCGCGCCCGTGCTGCAGTCGTACACCGAGAATTTTCCGAAAGTCGTGCCGGACCTCACGCTGGTGGACCGCCAGGTCGATCTCGTCGAGGAGGGGTTCGACGTCGGCATCGTCGTCACGCGGCAGATGCGCAGCGCGAGCATCGTCACGCGCCGGCTGACCACCGGCTGCATGACCGTCTGCGCGACGCCGAGCTACCTCGAGAAGCACGGCGTGCCGACCCACCCGGAACAGCTCGCCGAGCACCCGGCGCTGAGCCTGCCGACCGAATACTGGGGCGACGAGCGCGTATTCACCGGCCCGGACGGCGAAGTGCGCGTGCGCCCGACCAACGTGATCGTCGCGAACAACACCGCGATGCTGCGCCAGTTCGCGCTGCTCGGGATGGGTGTTGCGATCCTGCCGAGCTACCTGATCGGCAGCGACATCGCGCGCGGCGCGCTGGTGCGGCTGCTGCCGGATTTCCGGCTGCCGCAGGTCGAGATCAACATCGCGTACCCGAGCCGGCGCCATCTGCCGGCAAAGGTGCGCACGTTCATCGACCATCTCGTCGAATATTTCAGCCGCGCCACCGATGCGGTGATCGGCGAGCAGTGGGCGGCCCAAGGTACGTCGTCCGCGCCGATCGGTGTCGAGATGCGCGCCGACCCGGCCGAGTCGACCGACCCGAACCTGCAGCCGCGGCTTGCGCGCGCGCCGCGCGGGCGAGCCGCGGTGCCGTCGCCGCTGTAACGGCGGCGCGGCCGGCAGCCCACAGCGCCGACGCAAATAAAAAACGCGGATCGAGCAATCGATCCGCGTTTTTTTGTCGATGCGTGCCGCAGCGGGCGGCTGCGACGGTCGCGCCGTTACGAGCCCGTCTTGCGCGCCGTCGTCTTGCGGGCGGCGGTCTTGCGAGCCGGTGCCGGTTTCTCGTCGGCGCCTTCGGTGACGGTTTCTGCATCCTTCGTCGCCGATTTTGCCGTCTTCTTCGCGGCGGCGGCCTTCGGCTCCTTCTTCTCGAACTCGAAGCCGATTTTGCCGTCCGGCTGTTTCACGAGGAATGCCTTGAAATTGCGGCCCGTGCGCGACGACTTGAAGTTCGGCAGCAGATCGGTGCGGCCGTCGGCCAGCAGCTTCGCCATCTGCTCGCGCGTGATTTCCTGCTGGAGGATCACCTTGCCCGAGCGGAAGTCGCAGGTCTTCGGGTTCGCGACCGAGTGCTCGCACACATAGCTCATCCCGTGCTCGAACACGCGGCCGTTGCACTTCGGGCACGCGCCGACCGGCTCCTGCGCGGAGAAGTCGGGCGCTTCGCCCTCGTCGCCGCCCTGGTCCTGGCCGAAATCGAACTCGAGCTTGTAGTTCTTCGTTTCATCGTCGAACGACAGCTTGAGGATCGCCGAGAACGGCCGCCCCATCTTGCTGCGGAAGCCGGACAGCGGCCCGATGGTCTTCTCGCGCAGCAGCTCCTCGACTTCCGCGATCTCGAACTGCCGGCTGCCCGGAATCTTCGAGATCGAGAACTCGCACTTCGTGCAGGCGAAGCGGCGGTAGTTCTCCTTCACCTGACCGCCGCAGTTCGGGCACGGCGTCTCGAGCGTCGCGTAGTCGCCCGGGATCGTGTCGGAGTCGTATTCCTTCGCGCGCTTGACGATCTGTTGCGTCATGCGGGCGATTTCCTGCATGAACGCGTCGCGCCCGAGGTTGCCGCGCTCCATCTGCGACAGCTTGTATTCCCATTCGCCGGTGAGCTCGGGCGCGGTCAGCTCTTTCACGCCGAGCCCGCGCAGCAGCGTCATCAGCTGGAATGCCTTCGCGGTCGGGATCAGCTCGCGGCCTTCGCGCACCAGGTATTTCTCGCCGAGCAGGCCTTCGATGATCGCCGCGCGCGTGGCCGGCGTGCCGAGGCCCTTCGCGGCCATCGCCTCGCGCAGCTCGTCGTCCTCGACGAGCTTGCCCGCGCCTTCCATCGCGGACAGCAGCGTCGCTTCCGAGTAGCGTGCGGGCGGCTTCGTGACGAGCGCGACCGCCGCGATCTCGTCGGTCTTCACCTTCTCGTCCTTCTGCACCTGCACGAGGTTCGCGTCCGCGCCTTCGGCGTCGCGACCGTATACCTGCAGCCAGCCCGGCTCGACCAGCACCTTGCCTTCGGTCTTGAAGTGATGGCCGGCTACTTCGGTGATCCGCGTCGTGACGCGGAACTCGGCCGCGGGGAAGAACACCGCGAGGAAGCGCTTCACGACGAGGTCGTACAGCTTCTGTTCCGGCTCGGACAGCGACTTCGGCGCCTGCAGCGTCGGGATGATTGCGAAGTGATCGCTGATCTTCGAATTGTCGAAGATCCGCTTGTTCGGCTTCACCCAGCCCTTGTCGAGCACCTGCTTCGCGTGCGGCAGGTAGTTGTGGCTCTCCTTGAGCATCTCGAGCGTGGACTGCACCGTCGCCAGATAGTCTTCCGGCAGCGCGCGCGCGTCGGTACGCGGGTAGGTCAGCACCTTGTGCTTTTCATACAGCGCCTGCGCGAGGCCCAGCGTGTTCTTCGCGGAGAAGCCGAAACGGCCGTTCGCCTCGCGCTGCAGGCTCGTCAGGTCGAACAGCAGCGGCGACAGTTGCGTCGACGGCTTCGATTCCTCGCTGACCGTGCCGATCTGGTCGCGACATGCGGCGACGATCGTTTCGGCGGCCGGCAGGCTCCAGAGGCGCGAGTCGCGCTTTTCCGGATCGAACTCGTCGCGCTTGAACTTCGGATCGAACCACTTGCCTTCGTAGAAACCGGCCGCGCACGCGAATTCGGCGCGCACTTCCCAATAATCGCGCGGGACGAATCGGCGGATTTTCTCTTCACGTTCGACGACGATCGACAGCGTTGGCGTCTGAACGCGACCGACGGTCGTCAGGAAGAAGCCGCCGCCCTTGCTGTTGAACGCGGTCATCGCGCGCGTGCCGTTGATGCCCACGAGCCAGTCGGCTTCCGAGCGGCAACGTGCGGCATCGGCGAGCGGCTGCATGTCGTTGTCGCTGCGCAGGTGCGCGAAACCGTCGCGGATCGCCTGCGGCGTCATCGATTGGAGCCACAGGCGCTGGACCGGCTGCTTCGCCTTCGCGTGCTGCACGATCAGGCGGAAAATCAGCTCGCCCTCGCGCCCCGCGTCGCATGCGTTGATCAGGCGATCGACGTCCTTGCGCTTCATCAGCTTGGTCAGGACTTTCAGTCGCGATTCGCTTTTTGCGATCGGGTTCAGGTCGAAATGCGGGGGGATGACGGGGAGATGGGCGAAACTCCATTTCCCGCGCTTGACCTCGTACTCTTCCGGGGCGGCGATTTCCAGCAGATGGCCGACTGCGGACGAGAGCACGAATTCGTCGCTCTCGTAGTATTCGTCATGCTTGGTAAAGCCGCCCAAAGCGCGCGCGATGTCGTTCGCGACAGAAGGCTTTTCCGCAATGATCAGTGCTTTGGACATGACAGGTGTGTGTTGGTAGACCGGGTTCGCCGGTGTGGGGACCCTTTTACGACGGCTTTATAGCACACGCCGCAGCGACGGCGGGTTGGCGTGTAAAAAAGCGGCCCATCATAGAGGGGGGCTGCAGCGGCGGCAAGCGCCTGGCCCGGCAGCACGCGTCGCGGCGTGCCGCGGGGCCGGGCGGACGCCCGCTCAGGCCTCGACGTTCAGGATATTGCGCAATTTCGGTGCGTGCGGCGCGCCGGGCACCGCGCTCAGGTCGGACAGCATCCGCTCGACGATCGCCGCGTGCGGCAGCACCGTGCCGAAGAAGCGTGCGGTGTGCGCATCCTCGATCAGGATCGTCGGGAAGTTTTCGACGTCGAGGTCGTCGAGCTGGTCGGCATGGGTTTCGATGTCGATCCACGCGAAGCAGGCGTCCGGATGAGCGTCGGCGAGCTGGTCGAAGGCCGTGCGGTAGTCGCGGCAGGTGCCGCACCACTCGGCGCACAGGCAGGCGACCAGCAGCGTGTCGGGATCGGCGAGGCGCTCGGCGATCCGATCTGCATCGGTGTCGAGATTCAGCGCGGGCATGGAATTCCTTCGATATCGTCGGCGGCGCGGCCGCCCCTATGCCGGGGACTGTAGCACGCCGGACGGCGGTGGGGTGGGCGCCAAATCAAGCCGCGCGAAGCGTCCGCCGGCCACGCTGGCGACGCGGCCGGCCAGCTCCAGCGCGAGCAGCGCGCGGTGCAGCACGTCGTCCGGCAGGTCGCTGTGCTCGGCGAGCCATTCGTATGTGACGGGGCCGTATCCCAATGCGGCGAGCACGGCTCGTTCGGCTGGATCGTTCGCGGGCGCGCATGCGGTTCGTGGTGGGACGGCGGGGGCATCGGCCACGGTGTCAGTGTCGGTGTCGGGAGATGCCGCTGCGCCAGTGCGGCGCTCGCCCGCGCGGGGCGTGGCGGCGCCCGATGCATCTTCGCGATCGGAGCGGGAACCCGCACCGACTGCCGTGCCGCCGGCCTGGGCCGCAGGTTCCCCGAGCCCGTACTCCTCGAGCACGTCGAGCGGTGTGGCGGTGAGCTTCGCGCCGTCGCGGATCAGCGCGTGGCAACCCTGGGCGAGCGGTGCGTGAATCGAGCCGGGCATCGCGAACACGTCGCGGCCGAGTTCGTTCGCGAGCCTTGCGGTGATCAGCGAGCCCGAGCGCGGGGCGGCTTCGACCACCAGCGTGCCGACCGCGAGCGCGGCGATCAGCCGGTTGCGCTGCGGGAAATGCGACGCGCGCGCGGGCGTGCCGAGCGGCCATTCCGAGACGATCACGCCGTGCGCGGCGATCTCATGCGCGAGCATGCGGTGACGCGCCGGATAGACGAGATCGGCGCCGGTCGCGATGACCGCGATCGTGCCCGAGCGGCCGTCGAGGCCGCCGCGATGCGCGGCGCCGTCGATGCCGAGCGCGAGGCCCGACGCGATCGCCAGGCCGGCGTCGGACAGCACCTGCGCGAAACGCGTCGCATCGGCGAGGCCCTGCGGCGTCGCGTGGCGGCTGCCCACCACGGCGATGCTGCGCGCGTGCAGCAGGTCGACCCGGCCCTTTACATATAGCAGCGGCGGCGGATCGTGCAGGTCGCGCAGCCGCGGCGGGTAGGCCGGATCGGTGAGCGTGACGATCGCGTTGCCCGGCGCGTCGAGCCACGCGAGCGCGGCGTCGGTGCGCGCGTCGAGGTCGTCCCGGTCGCTCGCGTGCACGGCCCGCGCGGCGGCCGGGCTCGTGTGCTCGGCAATGGCCGCGTCCGACGCGTGCAGCAGCGCCGCGGGCGTGCCGAATGCGTCGAGCAACACGCGCAGCACCGCCGGCGCGATGCCGGGCGCATGCGCGAGTTGCAGCCATGCGCGCAGCATGGTCGCGGTCAGCGCTTGCGGCGACATGAGATTGCGCCCGAATGCGACGGCCAGCGCGGCGCGTGGCGCCATGATAAAATTTTCATCATCCGAAATACTCGACGGGGCCGCGCGCACGGGCGTCCGGCCAGTTGCAGGAGGCATGACGCGCGGCATTGATATGCCGTGCGTTCGCCTCATCTTCATTGCATCCCGGCAATGGCGCCACTCGGCCAGAAGGCCGATACGGCACGCCGCCCACCCGAATACCGAACACCATGGCTTTGCTGAACATTCTTCATTACCCCGACAAGCGACTGCACAAGGTCGCCAAGCCCGTCGACAAGGTCGACGACCGCATCCGCAAGCTCGTCGCCGACATGGCCGAAACCATGTATGCGGCGCCCGGCATCGGCCTCGCGGCGACGCAGGTCGACGTGCACGAGCGCGTGATCGTGATCGACGTCTCCGAAGAAAAGAACGAGCTGCGCGCGTTCATCAATCCGGAGATCGTCTGGTCGAGCGACGCGAAGCAGGTGTACGAGGAAGGCTGCCTGTCGGTGCCCGGCATCTACGACGAAGTCGAGCGCCCGGACCATGTGCGCGTGCGCGCACTCAACGAGCGCGGCGAGCCGTTCGAGCTCGACTGCGAAGGCCTGCTGGCGGTGTGCGTGCAGCACGAGATGGACCATCTGATGGGCCGCGTGTTCGTCGAATACCTGTCGCCGCTGAAGCAGACGCGTATCAAGACGAAGATGAAGAAACTCGAACGCGCGATGTAACGCGTGCGCGCCAAGCCCTCTCGAACGCTGTCATGACCCATACGTTGCGCGTGATTTTTGCCGGCACGCCGGAATTCGCCGCGGCCGCACTCGCCGCGATCCACGAGGCCGGTTTTCCGGTGCCGCTCGTGCTCACCCAGCCCGATCGTCCTGCCGGGCGCGGAATGAAACTGCAGGCGAGCGCGGTGAAGCGCTACGCCGTCGAGCACGGCATGCCCGTCGCGCAGCCGCCGTCGCTGCGCCGCGCCGGCAAGTTCCCCGCCGAGGCCGCCGAGGCGATCGAGCTGCTGCGCGCGACGCCGCACGACGTGATGGTGGTGGCCGCATACGGCCTGCTGCTGCCGCAGGAGGTGCTCGACATTCCGCGCGCCGGCTGCATCAACATTCACGCGTCGCTGCTGCCGCGCTGGCGCGGCGCGGCGCCGATTCATCGCGCGATCGAAGCCGGGGACGCCGAAACGGGCGTCACGCTGATGCAGATGGACGTCGGCCTCGATACCGGTGCGATGATCGACGAGGCGCGCATCGCGATCGCGCCCGACGACACGACCGCGACGCTGCACGACCGGCTCGCCGCCGACGGCGCACGGCTGATCGTCGCCGCACTCGAGCGGCTCGAGCGCGACGGCGCGCTGCCCGCGACGCCGCAGCCGGCCGACGGCGTGACGTACGCGGAAAAGATCGGCAAGCACGAAGCGGCGCTCGACTGGCGCAAGGCGGCCGACGTGCTCGCGCGCCAGGTGCGTGCGTTCGACCCGTTCCCGGGCGGCGTCGCGACGCTCGACGGCGCCGCGATCAAGCTGTGGGCCGCCGAGCCCGTGGCCGCGCGTGGCGATGCGGCGCCCGGCACGATCGTCGAAGCCGCCCCGGAAGGGGTGATCGTCGCCTGCGGCGCGGGCGCGCTGCGCGTGACGCAACTGCAGAAGCCGGGCGGCAAGCGCTTGCCGGCGCGCGAATTCCTGGCCGGCTCGCCGCTCGCCGCGGGCCAGCGTTTCGCATTGCCCGACGCCGCCTGAGCATCATTCGACCCGGGATGCCGGCCGGGCGCAATCGGCCGGATGGCCGAGTCGCGCCGCGCGGCGGGCGCGCGTAGAATTCCCGTGCGTTTCCCGGTTACGAGGCTCCCATGTTCGGCATCACCCACTTCGGCTTTTTCGTACTCGCGGTTTTCCTGCTCAACATCACGCCTGGCCCCGACACCGCGTACATCGTCGGCCGCAGCATCGCGCAGGGCCGCGACGCGGGGCTGATGTCGGCGCTCGGCATCTCGGCCGGCGCCTGTGTGCACACGCTCGCATGCGCATTCGGGCTGACCGCGCTGCTCGCCGCGTCGGCCGCCGCGTTCACGGCGATCAAGCTCGTCGGCGCCGCGTACCTGATCTACCTCGGCGTGCGCATGATCGTCGCGAAGCAGGGCGGTGCGCCGGCTCCTGCCGCCGCCGCGCAGCCCATCGCCGCGAAGCCGCTGCGTCAGCTGTTCATGCAGGGTTTCTGGACCAACGTGCTGAACCCGAAGGTCGTGCTGTTCTTCGTGTCGTTCTTCCCGCAGTTCGTGTCGGCGGGCAGCCCGCACAAGGCGCTCGCGTTCCTCGCGCTGGGCTCGGTGTTCGTCGTGATGAGCACCGTCTGGTCGTGCATCGTCGTGTGGATCGCCGGCGGTGTCACGCAACGCTTTTCCGGCAAGCCGGGCGTCAAGAAGTGGCTCGACCGCACGGTCGGCAGCGCGTTCGTCGGCCTCGGGCTGCGGCTCGCGGCCGCGCAACGCTGAAATTGAATTTTTCCGGCGCGACCTTATCTAACAAATCGCTTACAATTTTCCGCCGCCCGTGACGGTGCGGCGGGTCCCCTGACGGATAAGGAGTGGGTATGTTCAATTGGGTCAAAACGGCGATGCTGATGGCCGCGATCACGGCCCTGTTCATCGTGATCGGCGGGATGATCGGCGGCTCGCGTGGCATGACGATCGCGCTGCTGTTCGCGCTCGGCATGAATTTCTTCTCGTACTGGTTCTCCGACAAGATGGTGCTGCGCATGTACAACGCGCAGGAAGTCGACGAGGCCACGGCGCCGCAGTTCTACCGGATGGTCCGCGAGCTCGCCACGCGCGCCAACCTGCCGATGCCGCGCGTCTACCTGATCAACGAGGATGCGCCGAACGCGTTCGCCACGGGCCGCAACCCCGAGCACGCGGCGGTCGCCGCGACGACGGGCATCCTGCGCGTGCTGTCCGAGCGCGAAATGCGCGGCGTGATGGCGCACGAGCTCGCGCACGTGAAGCACCGCGACATCCTGATCTCGACGATCACCGCGACGATGGCCGGCGCGATCTCGGCGCTGGCCAACTTCGCGATGTTCTTCGGCGGCCGCGACGAAAACGGCCGGCCGGCCAATCCGATCGCGGGGATTGCGGTTGCGCTGCTCGCGCCGATCGCCGGTGCGCTGATCCAGATGGCGATCTCGCGGGCGCGCGAGTTCGAGGCCGATCGCGGCGGCGCGCAGATTTCCGGCGATCCGCAGGCGCTCGCCACCGCGCTCGACAAGATTCATCGCTATGCGGCGGGCATTCCGTTCCAGGCGGCCGAAGCGCATCCGGCCACCGCGCAGATGATGATCATGAATCCGCTGCACGGCGGCGGCCTGCAGAACCTGTTTTCCACGCACCCGGCGACCGAGGAGCGCATCGCGCGCTTGATGGAGATGGCGCGTACCGGCCGCTTCGATTAGGGCCAGCGCAAGCCCGTTATCAGCGTGAACAGGCTCTAAGCCGCCCCTCATTCATCGCCCACACCCCGCATGCCTCGCGCTGCGGGGTGTTTCATTTGCCGCGCCCGCAAAGGGGCCGCATGGCCTCACGCTACAATGCGCGGTTTGGAATCGCGATGCCCACGCGGCGGCCCGGTTCCCGCCGCTCGCGGCGCCCGTTTGCCGATTTCGCTCCGATGACACGAACCCGTTCCTCCGCCCCGTCTTCCTCCGGCCGCGCTGCGCGCCCGTCCGCGCTGCGCCTCGCGCCCGATTCGCTGGGCTTTGCGCTCGACGCGGCCGCGCAGGCCGTCGATGCCGTGCGGCGCGGCACCGCGTTGCCGGCGGCGCTCGCCACGGTGTTCGCGCAGATGCCGGCCGATGTCCGCGCGTTCGCACGCGGCGCGACGCAGGACGTGGCCTATCGAACGATGCGCCGCCTCGGCAGCGCCGACTGGCTGATCGGCCGGCTCGTCAGCAAGGCGCCGCCCGCGCACGTGCACGCGGTGCTGGCCGGCGCGCTCGCGCTGCTGCTCGATCCCGCCGATGCGGCGGCGTATCCGGCCTTCACGGTCGTCGATCAGGCCGTGACGGTGATCGGCGCACGGCGCGAATACGCGTTCGCGAAAGGGCTGGTCAACGCGGTGCTGCGGCGCTTCGAGCGCGAGCGCGATACGCTCGTCGCGGCGCTGCAGGACGATCCGGTCGCACGCTGGAATTACCGCCCGTGGTGGATCGACGCGGTGAAGCGCGCGTGGCCGGATGCATGGCAGGCCGTGCTCGCCGCCGGCGATCGGCAGGGGCCGCTCACGCTGCGCGTGAATGCGCGGCGCGCGAGCGTCGACGCGTATCTCGACACGCTGCGCGCGAACGGAATCGACGCGACTGCGATCGGCCGTCATGCGGTGCGGCTCGCGTCCGCGCTGCCGGTCGATCGCATTCCGGGCTTTGGCGACGGCGTCGTGTCGGTGCAGGATGCCGGCGCGCAGCTCGCGGCCGAATGGCTCGGCGCGCGCGACGGCATGCGCGTGCTCGACGCCTGCGCGGCGCCGGGCGGCAAGACCGGGCACATCCTCGAGCTGGCCGATGTCGACGTCGTCGCGCTCGAAAGCGATGCGGCCCGCGCCGAGCGCATCGGCGAGAATCTCGCGCGCCTGTCGCTGTCCGCGGACGTGCGCGTCGGCGATGCGGGCGCGCCGCAAGCGTGGTACGACGGCCGCCCGTTCGATCGCATTCTGGCCGACGTGCCGTGCTCGGCGTCGGGCATCGTGCGCCGTCATCCCGATATCCGCTGGTTGCGCCGCGAAGCCGACATCGCCGCGCTCGTCGCGGAGCAGCGCCGCATCCTGAGCGCGTTGTGGCCGCTCGTGAAGCCGGGCGGCGAACTGCTCTACGTAACCTGCTCGATCTTCCCCGATGAAGGCGAGCTGCAGGCGCGCTGGTTTGAAGCCGCCTGTGAAGATGCGGTACGATTGGACGCGCCCGGCCAACTGCTGCCGGGCGGCGTGCGCGGCGCGACGGCCGGCGCACTCGACCCGACCACCGATCACGACGGATTCTTCTACGCGCGGTTTCAGAAACGGTGACGATCAAACACCCTTTTCCACTTCGGCTCGCGGCCGTCCTGTTGGTGGCGCTGGCGCTGTGCCTGACCGTCGTGCGGCCGGCGCGCGCCGAGTCGATCGCCGTGCAGCGTGCGTCGCTGCAGGCTGACGGAAGCGGCTGGAGCCTCGATGCCCGCTTCGACTTCGAGCTGAATCCGAACCTCGAGGATGCGGTGAACAAAGGCATCCCGCTTTACTTCACGACCGACTTCGAACTGAGCCGCGCCCGCTGGTACTGGTTCGACGAGCAACCGGTGTCGGTGGCGCAGACGATCCGCCTGTCGTTCCAGCCGCTCACGCGCGAGTACCGCGTGTCGACCGGCGGCCTGCAGCTCGGCTTCCCGTCGTTGAAGGACGCGCTCGCGGTCGTGCGCCACATCACGTCGTGGCACGTGATCGAGCGCAACCAGGTGCGCGCCGGCGAAACCTACACGGCCTCGGTGCGCATGCAGCTCGACACGGCGCTGATGCCGAAGCCGTTCCAGGTCGACGCGGTGAACAACCGCGACTGGACGCTCGTGTCCGACTGGAAGCGCTTCAACTTCACGGTGACCGAACGTGCTAAATAAAGTGCGCCGCGCGGCCAGCGGGAAGAGCCTGCTCATTCGCGTGATCGTGTCGACCGTCGCGCTCACCGCGCTGCTGCTGCTCGTGCTGCTCGCCGCGGCGAGCGCGAACACCGAGTTCTTCGACCGCTACTACTCGTGGCTGTACGCGATGAACATCATCGTCGCGATCGTGTTCCTGCTGGTCGTGCTCGGGCTGATCGGGATGATCGTCGTGCGGCTGAGGAAGGGCAAGTTCGGCACGCGGCTGCTCGCGAAGCTCGCGGTGTTCTTCGCGCTCGTCGGCGTGGTGCCGGGCGGCATCATCTACATCGTGTCGTACCAGTTCGTGTCGCGCAGCATCGAGTCGTGGTTCGACGTGAACGTCGAAACCGCGCTCACCGCCGGCCTGAATCTCGGCCGCGGGATGCTCGACGCGTCGCTGTCCGATCTGCAGACGAAGGCGCGCCTGATGTCCGATCAGCTCGCGAGCGTCGATGCGAACACGAACGGCACGACGCTCACGCTGCTGCGCCTGCGCGACCAGTTCGGCGTGCAGGACGCGACGATCGTCGAGCCGAGCCGCGCCGGCTCGGGCGCGGCGCCCGACCTGCACATCGTCGCGCAGGCGTCGGGCAATTTCGCCGCGCTGATTCCCGACGACCTGCCGACGCCGCTGATGCTGAGTCAGGCGCGCGAGCACGGCGCGTACGCGGCGATCGAAGGCGAAGTCGACGGCGACCCGCGCGCGCACGGCGCGAAGGGCGCGCTGCGGCTGCGCGTCGTGCGGCCTATCCCCGACGCGTCGACGTCGCTGCTGCAACCGGCGGAGCGCTTCCTGCAGCTGACGCAGCCGGTGCCGCCGACGCTCGCGCACAACGCCGACGCGGTGCAGCGCGCCTATCGCGAATATCAGGAAAAGTCGCTGGGCCGCACCGGCCTGCGCAAGATGTACATCGGCACGCTGACGCTCGCGCTGTTCCTCGCGACCTTCATCGCGATGATGCTCGCGCTCGCGCTCGGCCAGCAGCTCGCGCGGCCGCTGTTCCTGCTCGCGCAGGGCACGAAGGAGATCACGGAAGGCGACTACACGCCGAAGCGCGAGATCAAGTCGCGCGACGAGCTCGGCTTCCTCACGCAGTCGTTCAACGCGATGACGCGCCAGCTGTCCGAGGCGCGGCTGGCGGTCGAGAAGAACCGCATCGCGCTCGAGCATTCGAAGACGTATCTCGAAAGCATTCTCGCGAACCTGACGGCCGGCGTGTTCGTGCTCGATCGCCAGTTCCGGCTGACGACCGCGAACCGCGGCGCGGAGCGGATCTTCCGGCAGCCGTTCGGCTCGATGATCGGCACCGCGCTCGACCGGATCGGCGTCGTCGCGGAATTCGGCGCGATGGTGCGCAAGGCGTTCGCCGATCGCGAGGCGGCGTCCGACGGCGCGAGCGGCGATCGCGGCCATTGGCAGCAACAGTTCGCGGTCGTCGTGCCGGGCGAAGCCGATCCGCTCACGCTGCTCGTGCGCGGCACTCGTCTCGTCTCGACGGTCGCGGGCGAGGCCGACGATCCTCAGACCTCCGGCTACGTGGTCGTGTTCGACGACATCTCCGACGTGATTTCCGCGCAGCGCTCGGTTGCATGGGGCGAAGTCGCGCGACGGCTCGCGCACGAGATCAAGAACCCGCTCACGCCGATCCAGCTGTCGGCCGAACGGCTGCAGATGAAGCTGTCCGACAAGCTCGAGCCGCACGACGCCGACGTGCTCAAGCGTGGCGCGACGATGATCGTCAATCAGGTGGCGGCGATGAAGCGGATGGTCGACGACTTCCGCGAATACGCGCGCACGCCGCCCGCGGTGCTCGCGAGCCTGCAGCTGAATGAGCTGGCGAGCGAGGTGCTCGGGCTGTATGGCGTCGGCGAAGGCAAGAGTGCGATCGTCGCGGAGCTGGCGCCGTCGCTGCCGGTGATCCGCGGCGACGCGACGCAATTGCGTCAGGTGATTCACAACCTGCTGCAGAACGCGCAGGATTCGGTCGCGGAGGTCGCGCATCCGCGTGTGTTGATCGAAACCAAGACAGTAGAATATGGCGATCCCGACGCCGAGGGCAAAACGCGCGTCGCGGTACGTCTGACCGTGTCCGACAACGGGCCCGGTTTTCCGGCACGCATCCTGACCCGTGCGTTCGAGCCTTACGTTACGACGAAGGCGAAGGGCACGGGGCTCGGACTGGCCATGGTCAAGAAAATCGTGGACGAGCACGGCGCACGGATCGATCTGCGCAATCGCATGCACGGTGAGATCGTCGAGGGTGCGCAGGTGTCGATCCTGTTCCTGCAGATGGCGAGCGATGCGCCAGGCGCCGAACCCGGCGCGCAGGGCGGGACGGCACCCGCCAACACAAAAGCAAGTGTGCAGACAAAGGCAGCGTAAATGGCAACCATCCTGGTGGTAGATGATGAAATGGGCATCCGGGAATTGCTCTCGGAGATCCTCAGCGACGAAGGACATGTCGTCGAGGCGGCGGAGAACGCGCAGGCTGCGCGGGAATACCGGCTGAATCAGGCGCCCGATCTCGTGCTGCTCGATATCTGGATGCCCGATACCGACGGCGTCACGCTGCTGAAGGAATGGGCGGCGCAAGGGTTGTTGACGATGCCGGTGATCATGATGTCCGGGCACGCGACGATCGACACCGCCGTGGAGGCGACGAAGATCGGCGCACTCGATTTCCTCGAGAAGCCGATCGCGTTGCAGAAGCTGCTGAAGTCGGTCGAGCACGGGCTCGCGCGCGGCGCGGCGCCGGTGTCCGTGAATGCGGCGGTGAAGGCGGGCGCTGGCCAGGCCGCGGGCCCTGCGGCGATCGCATCGGCGGCCGCGCTGCCGACGCTCGGCGACGAGATGGCGTCGGCGCTCGGTCTCGCGGGCCAGATGGCCGCGATCCCGTTCGACATCCCGTTGCGCGAAGCGCGCGACGCGTTCGAGCGCGCGTACTTCGAATATCATCTGGCGCGCGAGAACGGCAGCATGACGCGCGTCGCCGAGAAGACGGGCCTCGAGCGCACGCACCTGTATCGCAAGCTCAAGCAGCTCGGCGTCGAGCTCGGCAAGAAGCAGTCGGAAGGCGCGGCATAAAAATATTTCACGAAAACCCTTGTGCAAGTATCGATGGCTCGATATACTTTCATTCTTCGTTGGCCCGGTAGCTCAGTTGGTAGAGCAGCGGATTGAAAATCCGCGTGTCGATGGTTCGATTCCGTCCCAGGCCACCAGCAGTTCCAACCCCAAGAATCGGAAGATTCTTGGGGTTTTTCGTTTGTGGTGGGGTTTCGCAGGCACCGCGGCCGGCCCGGCAGTATTCGTCGGCACGTGATAAAATCCGTGCCCGCTCAATGACTTAGCGCATCGCTAACCGATGCGCGTCCGGGCTGTCGCAACGTGCGGCCGTGGCGCGCGGCAACGCTGCCGCGCGATGGGCGGTATAAGCGCACGGCCGCGTTTGCGGCTGACCGCGCTGCCTATACTGGTCGAGCCGGCGAGGGCCGGCACGCGTCGGGCCGCCCGGCGGCAGCCGGCCCCGCGGCGCGGCGCGACGCGAGCCTACACATTCACGGAGTATCACGGTGATTCGGACAGACGCTAAAGACGGCGCGCTCGTGTTGTTTTCCGGCGGCCAGGATTCGGCCACGTGCGTGGCCTGGGCCCTCGAACGCTACCAGACGGTCGAGACGCTCGGCTTCGATTACGGCCAGCGCCACCGCGTCGAGCTCGAATGCCGGGAAGGCGTGCGCGACGCACTGAAGCACCGCTTCCCCGCGTGGGCGGGCCGCCTCGGCGACGATCACATGATCGACCTGTCGGTGCTCGGCGCGATCAGCGACACCGCGATGACGCGCACGATCGAGATCGAGACCGCGGCGAACGGCCTGCCGAACACGTTCGTGCCCGGCCGCAACCTGTTGTTCATGACGATCGCGGCCGCGATTGCGTATCGCCGCGGCTTGCGCGTGCTGGTCGGCGGGATGTGCGAGACCGATTTCTCGGGCTACCCCGACTGCCGCGACGACACGATGAAGGCGCTGCAGGTCGCGCTGAACCTCGGCATGGACACGCGCGTCGTGCTGGAGACGCCGCTGATGTGGCTCGACAAGGCGCAGACGTGGCAACTCGCCGAACAGCTCGGCGGCGCCGCGCTGGTCGAGCTGATTCGCGTCGAGACGCACACGTGCTACGTGGGCGAGCGCGCCGAACTGCACGACTGGGGCTTCGGCTGCGGCGAATGCCCGGCCTGCAAGCTGCGCAAGCGCGGCTACGAGGCCTACCTGAAGGGCGAGCGGGTGACCGAAGCGCCGCTGTGAGGCGGCAGCGCCGGCAGCGCTTGATGGACAACCGATTCTGATCGACAACGAGCGGCGCGAGCCGGACGAAGCACGATGACTTACGCGGTCAAGGAAATTTTCTACACGTTGCAGGGCGAGGGCGCGAACGCGGGCCGTCCGGCCGTGTTCTGCCGGTTCGCCGGCTGCAATCTGTGGTCCGGCCGCGAAGAGGATCGTGCGGACGCCGTGTGCCGCTTCTGCGATACGGATTTCGTCGGCACCGACGGCGAGAACGGCGGCAAGTTCAAGGACGCCGCCGCGCTCGTCGCGACGATCGCCGGCCTGTGGCCGCACGGCGAAGCGCACCGCTTCGTCGTCTGCACCGGCGGCGAGCCGATGCTGCAGATCGATCAGCCGCTCGTCGACGCGCTGCACGCGGCCGGCTTCGAGATCGCGATCGAGACCAACGGCTCGCTGCCGGTGCTCGACACGATCGACTGGATCTGCGTGAGCCCGAAGGCCGACGCGCCGCTCGTCGTCACGAAGGGCAACGAGCTGAAGGTCGTGATTCCGCAGGACAACCAGCGGCTCGCCGACTACGCGAAGCTCGATTTCGAGTACTTTCTCGTGCAGCCGATGGACGGTCCGTCGCGCGACATCAACACGAAGCTCGCGATCGACTGGTGCAAGCGGCATCCGCAGTGGCGGCTGTCGATGCAGACCCACAAATATCTGAACATTCCCTGAGCGACGGCTTTTGACATCGTGCTGATTACCCGAAAACTCGAATTCGACGCGGGCCACCGCATTCCCGATCACCGCAGCCAGTGCAGGAACCTGCACGGTCATCGCTACGTGCTCGAAGTCACGCTGCGCGGCGATCTCGTCGATACCGAGGGCGCGCCCGACCGCGGCATGGTGATGGATTTCGCCGACGTGAAGGCGCTCGCGGTCGAGCATCTCGTCGACAAGTGGGATCACGCGTTCCTGGTCTACGCGCGCGACGAGGTCGTGCGCTCGTTCCTCGAGCAGATGGCCGACCACAAGACCGTCGTGCTCGACCGGATTCCGACCGTCGAGAACCTTGCCGCGATCGCGTTCGACATCCTCGCGCACGTGTACGACGCGCACTACGGCGTGAACCTGCGCCTCGAGCGCGTGCGCCTGTACGAAACGCCGAACTGCTGGGCCGACGTCGAGCGGGAGCCGTCGCGTTGACGGTGGGCGGCGGCGCGGTGGGTCGCTGGCTCGTTGATTTCGTTGATTGGTCGATTCGCAGGCGCGCCGAACTGCTAGCCTGGTGATTCGCTGATTCTCTAGCTCGATGACTCGCTGACCCGCCAACGTGGTCGACCCGCTGACCCACCGCCCCCTCGCACCTCCCTCCGCACCCGCATCACCACGCTTCGCCGCACATCCCACATTTCGCCCGACGGCGCGCTATGATCGACGCGTGGCGCCGCCTGCGCGTCCGCTCGGGCGCTGCCGTCCGGCCGTTCCCCAGTGCTGTTCCGTTCGACTGCCTGTCCGCCGGGAGGCCGTATCGATGAGCACGCTCACCAACACCATCAAGCAACGTCTACACGACGGCGACGAGCCGTTGTACGGCCTGTGGCTGTCGCTCGGCTGCGACTCGGTCGCGGAAGCGCTCGCACACGCCGGCTACGACTGGCTCTGCATCGACATGGAGCATGCGCCGAACGACAGCCGCGACGTCGCATCGCAGTTGCGGGCGCTCGCTGCCGCGCATCTGCCGACCGAGCCGGTCGTGCGCGTGCCGGGGCGCGAGCCGTGGCTCGTGAAGCGCGCGCTCGACGCCGGCGCGCGCACGCTGATGTTTCCCTGTATCGAAACGCCCGAAGAAGCCGCGCACGCCGTGCGGCTCACGCGCTTTCCGTCGCCGGAATCTCCCGACGGCCTGCGCGGCGTAGCCGGCATGGTGCGCGCGGCGGCGTTCGGCATGCGCCGCGATTATCTGCAGACGGCGAACGCGCAAGTCGCGGTGATCGTGCAGATCGAATCGGCGCGCGGCATCGACGAGGTCGAGCGGATCGCCGCGACGCCCGGCGTCGACTGCCTGTTCGTCGGCCCGGCCGATCTGGCGGCGAGCATCGGACATCTGGGCGACAGCCGCCACCCGGACGTCGCCGCCGCGATGGCGCGCGTGCTGGCGGCGGGCAAGCAGGCCGGCGTCGCGGTCGGCATCTTCGCGAACGATGTGGCGGGCGCGCGCCAGTACCGCGACGCCGGCTACCGGATGATCGCGCTGTCGGCCGACGTGAGCTGGCTGCTGCGCGCAACACGCCAGGCGCTGCAGGAGGTGCGGTCATGAACGACGTCGATCGAAACGGAGCAGGAGCCGGCGCCCCGACTGACGCAGGACCAGGCACGACCCCAGAACCAAGCACCGATGCCCGCGCCCGATCCGCACGCCACGCGGTCGGTCCGCGCGAGCGGCTCGGCGCGATGCTCGGCCTGTGCGTACTCTGCGCGGCAACCGCCGCCGCAGCCACCGCCCAAACCACCCCGCACCCGAAACCCGATCCCGCGCACGAGACGCAATCCGCGGTAGCCGACTACAACGCCGGCGACTATCGCGCCGCGCTCGTGCAGTTCCACGACGCGGCCGAGCGCGGCGACCGGCTCGCGCAGTTCAATTACGCGATGATGCTACTCACCGGCGTCGGCGTGAGCGCGAACGTCGACGAGGGGCTGCGCTGGCTCAAGCGGGCGGCCGACGCCAACATGTCGCACGCGCAGTACGTGTACGGGCGCATGTTCGACGACGGCGAGTTCGTCGCGCGCAACCCGGCCGAAGCGCACCGCTGGTTCCTGCGCGCGGCGAAGCAGGGGCACGTGCAGGCCGAGCTGTCGCTCGCGAACCAGTTTCTCGACGGGCGCGGCACGCCGCGCGACAACCGGCAGGCGTTCGTCTGGTACAAGCAGGCGGCCGATTCGGGCGAGCCGACGGCGCAGTACGTGACCGCATCGTTCTACGAGCGCGGCGGCGATGGCGTCGTGCAGAACCTGAACATCGCGCGTGCCTACTACGCGGCGGCCGCCGCGCAGGGCGACGAGACGGCCGGGCTGAAATTCAAGGAGCTGAGTGCGCGGCTGAAGGCGCAGGAACCCGCGGCGGGCGGCGGTGCGGACCATGCGAGCCCGCGCGCGGCGCCGCAGTGAGCGCGCGACCGGCCGCGACCGCTCGTCGATACGAAAAACGGCGCCGAGGCGCCGTTTTCGCTTGCCGCGGCCGCATGCGGCCACCCGTCGTGCGGGCGCTCAGCTCTTCATCAGCCGCCGCTGCCGCGCGACGCTCATGATCATCCCGATCGCGATGCCGAGCGTCGTGAGCGCGGTGCCGCCGTAGCTCATGAACGGCAGCGGCACGCCGACGACCGGCAGCACGCCGCTCACCATGCCGATGTTCACGAACGCATAGACGAAGAACGCGAGCGTGAGCGAGCCGGCGAGCAGCCGGCCGAACAGCGTCGCGCCCTGCGCGGCGATGTAGAGCCCGCGCGCGATCAGCGCCATGTACAGCGTCAGCAGCACGAGCCCGCCCGCGAGCCCCCATTCTTCGGAGAACACCGCGAAGATGAAGTCGGTGTGCTTCTCCGGAATGAATTCGAGGTGCGCCTGCGTACCCTTCAGATAACCCTTGCCGAGCACCCCGCCCGAACCGATCGCGATCACCGCCTGAATGGTGTGGAAGCCCTTGCCGAGCGGGTCGGAGGTCGGGTCGAGCAGCGTGCACACGCGGTGCTTCTGATAATCGTGCATCAGCGGCCATTGCACTTCCGGCTGGCAGATGCGCTCCTCGAACACCGCGATCGAGCCGATTGCGATCACGCCCGCGACCAGCACCGGCACGATCAGCTTGAACGACAGGCCGGCCAGATAGATCACGAAGAAGCCGGCCGCGAACACCAGCAGGCCGGTGCCGAGGTCGGGCTGCTTCGCGATCAGCCCGACGGGCACCAGCAGAATGCCGA
This sequence comes from Burkholderia sp. WP42, assembly GCF_000745665.1. Classification (NCBI taxonomy): domain Bacteria; kingdom Pseudomonadati; phylum Pseudomonadota; class Betaproteobacteria; order Burkholderiales; family Burkholderiaceae; genus Burkholderia; species Burkholderia sp. WP42. The sequence continues at coordinate 122,108 of NZ_JQJT01000003.1, forward strand.
ACGCGGCGAGGAAGTCGTACCAGCGCAGCCCGCCTTCGCGGCGCTGGTAGTACCACGCGAGCATCAGCGGCGTCGCGATCTTGAGGATCTCGGACGGCTGGATCACGACGCCGACGTTCAGCCAGCGCTTCGCGCCCTTCTTGGTCATGCCGAACAGCGCGACCGCGACCAGCAGCGCGACCCCGACCGTATAGAGCGGGACCGCGAAGCGCATCAGCGTCGTCGGCGGGATATTGGCGATCACCCACATCAGCACGAACGTCAGCAGGATGTTGCGCAGTTGATCCTCGACGCGGCCCGGCATGTCGATGCTCGCGCTGTACAGCGTGACGATGCCGACGCACATCAGCAGGAACACGATGAGGGCGAGCGGGCGGTCGAAGCCCGCGAACATCTGCTTGATCTTGTCGAGCCAGGCGCGCTTGTCGAATTGCATGCCTTTCTCCGTTAATGAGCGGTGCCGGCGTTCGCCGCCTTCGCGGCGGCTGCGGCTCGGGAATTGTCGTCGCGCGGCGCGGCCGCGAGCGGCTGCGCATCGCTGGCCGGCCGGCGCGGCCGGTGCGGGCGCCGGATCGGCGGCAGACTCGCGGGCCGCGGCGCCGCAGCGCTCGCCTCGGTTGCCTCGGTCGCCGGCGCCGCGCTGGCGGCCGCCGCAGCACCCGGTGCCGATGCAGCCGACGCGGCCTGCGCCGCGCTCGGCACCACCGGTTGCGGCAGCGCCGTGAAGCCGGCGGCGACGGTGACGGGCTTCGTCGCGTCGCCGATCACGGGCGCGCTCACCGGCTCGGTCGCCGATGCGGCGGCGGCCACGGCCGCGGCCTCGTTCTTCGGGTTCTGGCGCTCGACCAGGTAGTAGTCGAGCACGCGGCGTGCGATCGGGCCGGCGGACTGCGCGCCCCAGCCGCCGTTCTCGACGACCAGCGCGAGCGCGATCTGCGGATGGTCGACCGGCGCGTACGCGATGAACAGCGCGTGGTCGCGCAGATGCTCGGCGAGCAGGTGGCCCTTGTAGTTCGAGCCCTGCAGCGAGAACACCTGCGCGGTGCCGGTCTTGCCCGCCGCGACGTACTGCGCGCCGCGGAACACCTTGTACGCGGTGCCCGACGGGTTGTCGATGACGTTCTCCATCCCGCGCTTCACGACGTCGAGGTCGGCGGCCTTGAGCGGGATGACCTCGCTTTCCTTCGGCACCGTCAGGTGGCGCGCGCGCGTGATCGGATCCTCGACTTCCTTCACCAGGTGCGGCTTCATCACGACGCCGTTGTTCGCGAGCGTCGCGGTCGCATGCGCGAGCTGCAGGATCGTGAACGAGTTGTAGCCCTGGCCGATCCCGAGGCTGATCGTCTCGCCGTCGTACCACTTCTGCTGCGCAGGCTTCTTGAACGCCTTCTTCTTCCATTCGGTCGACGGCAGGATCCCGCGCGCCTCGCCCTGGATGTCGATGCCGGTGATCTGGCCGAACCCGAACGGCTTCATGAAGTTCGCGATCGCATTGACGCCGAGGTCGCGCGCGAGCATGTAGAAGTAGGTGTCGTTCGACACCATGATCGCCTTGTTCATGTCGACCCAGCCCTGGCCCGAGCGCACGTCGTTGCGGAACGTGTGGCCGCCGAACGTGAAGTAGCCGGGATCCTGGAAGCCCCAGCCCGGCGTGCGCTTGCCGAGCGTCAGGCCGGCCAGCGCCATGAACGGCTTGTACGTCGAGCCGGGCGGGTAGGTGCCGTGCAGCGGGCGGTTCAGGAGCGGCTTGTCGGGCGAGTTGTTCAGCTCGTCCCAGGTCTGCTGGTCGATGCCGTCGACGAACGAGTTCGGGTCGAAGCTCGGCGACGACACGAACGCGAGCACGTCGCCCGTCTTCGGCTCGATCGCGACGAGCGCGCCGCGCTTGCCGGCGAACGCCTGCTCTGCCACCTGCTGCAGCGCGATGTCGAGCGACAGCACGAGGTTGTCGCCGGGCGTCGCCTGCGTGCGCGACAGCGTGCGCACGGGCCGGCCGCCGGCCGTCACCTCGACTTCCTCGAAGCCCGTCAGGCCGTGCAGCTCGGTCTCGTAGCTCTGCTCGACGCCGATCTTGCCGATGTAGTCGGTGCCCTTGTAGTTGTTCGCGTCGCGGCGCGGATCGTAGTGTTCCGGATCGCTGTCGTTGTCGTCGCTCATCGCGTCGATGCGATCCTGGTCGCGCTTCGAGATCCGGCCGATATAGCCGATCACGTGCGCGGCCGTCATGCCGAGCGGATACTGGCGGAACAGCCGCGCGCGCACGTCGACGCCGGGGAAGCGGAAGCGCTGCGCGGTGAAGCGGGCGACTTCGGCGTCGGTCAGGCGCGTGCGGATCGGCAGGCTCTCGAAATTCTTCGAGTCTTCCTGCAGCTTCTTGAAGCGGCGGCGGTCGCGCGCGTCGATCGGAACGATCTCGGACAGCTTGTCGATCGTGTTGTCGAGCGTGTCGTCGAGCTTCGACGGCGTGATCTCGAGCGTGTACGCCGAGTAGTTCTTCGCGAGCACCACGCCGTTGCGGTCGGTGATGATGCCGCGGTTCGGCACGATCGGCGCGACCGAGATGCGGTTTTCCTCGGCCTGCAGCGCGTATTTGCCGTGCTGCAGCAGCTGCAGGTAGAAGAAGCGGCTCGCGAGCAGCCCGAAGCAGACGAACACGAACACGCCCGCCGCCGCGACGCGCAGGCGGAACTTCGAGAGCTGCTGTTGGGTGTCGTTGAATTCGGTCATGCGCTTACAGTCGATCCGGCCCGCGCACGTCGAGCGCGCGGGCGAGGGGCCGCCTCGGGGCGCGTCGGGCGTGGGGGCGGCAGGTCATCAAGGTTCCGGTGCGGCTCAGATCGGACGCGTGTCGTCCGGGTCGACCGGGCGGCGTTGCGGCATCAGCAGCAGATGGCTCGCGATCGGCCACAGCGCGGCCTCGACGAAGCCGTCCACCAGATAGCGCCAGCCGGGGAACGCGGCGCCCATCATCAGCCGGATCACGAACGGCACCAGTTGCGCGCCGACCAGCAGCGGCGTCACGTACAGCACCTGCACGCCGATCGGCATCCACAGCACGCGCCGGTGGATCGTGATCGCACCGTACGACAGCAGCGTATAGGCGAGCGCATGCTCGCCGAGCAGCCCCGCGTCGTGCACGTCCATCAGGATGCCGAGCGCGAACGCGACGCCCATCCCGACCTTGCGCGGCTGATGGATGTTCCAGAACAGCAGCACGAGCGCGACGAAGTCGGGCACGCCGGGCAGGCGGCCCCACGGCATCAGGTTCAGCAGGAACGCGGCGGCGAGGCTGAAGACGATGAAGTACGGGTTGACCGGCTGCAGGATGTATTGCGGGCGATTCATCGCTGGGCTCCTGGTTGCCCGGCCGCGGGCTGCGCGGGCGCCGCCGGAGCCGCTGCCGCGGGCGTCGCGCCCGGTGCGGCGGCCGGCTTCGCGTTCGCGTCGGCCTTCTCCTTGTCGACCTTCGCCGCGCCCTTCGCGCCTTTCTTGCCCTTCGCGTTCTTGTCGGTCGGCTCGGGCTCGGCCGGGCGCGGCGGGACGTCGCTGCGGTAATGCAGCACCAGCATCTCGCGCGCGCCGCGCACCGCGGCGATCGGCGCGCAGGTCACGCGCGCGAACGCGGTATCGGCGAGCTTGTCGACGCGTACGACCTTCGCGACCGGCAGGCCGGGCGGATAGACGCCGTCGAGGCCGCTCGTGACGAGCTCGTCGCCCGCGACGAGGTCCGAGCTGGTCGGCACGAAGCGCAGATCCAGCGCATCGCCCTTCGGCGTGCCGTAGATCACGCTGCGCAGGCCGGTGCGCAGCACCTGCACCGGAATCGCGAGATCGCGGTCGGTGATCAGCGTGACTTCCGCCTGCAGCGGGAACACGCGCGTGACCTGGCCGACCACGCCGTCCTCGCTGACGACCGGCGCGCCGTGCTGGATGCCCTGTTGCGAGCCTTGTCCGATGACGATCTTCTGCGTGAACGGGTCGCTCGTGTCGTACTGGATCTCGACCGGCGTCGATTGCGTCGCGATGTGCTGGCGCAGCTCGAGCACCGCGCGCAGATGGATGTTTTCCTGCGCCAGCACCGCGGCCTGGTTGGCCTGGGTGGACAGCTGCAGGTTGCGCTTGCGCAGCGCGTCGTTCTCGTGGCGCAGAGACGCGCCGGTGACCGCGATGTCGGCCGCGCCCATGAACAGGTCGCGCGGCACGAGCGCCGCGCGCTGCAACGGGTACAGCACGGTGCCGAGCACGCCGCGGACGATTTCGAGCGTGCTGAAGCGCGCGTCCGACACGAGGAGCGCGATGGCGAGGGCGACGAAGAAGATGAGCCGCGCGAGCGCAGGCGGACCTTGCTTGAAGAGAGGCGGCGGACTGTATTCCATGGTCGGCGCCGGGCGCGTGGTGATCGGTTAAATAATGCTCAGACGCGCAAACGGCGTGGCGGTTCGTTCTGAGCGAGCGATCCGGCCACGCCGCGCGTGCGTCATGTCAAACGGGACTGCCTAGGCGATCACTCGTACGAGAAGATGCTGCCCAGCTTGTCCATGCGCTCGAGCGCCATGCCCGAGCCGCGCACGACGCAGGTGAGCGGATCTTCGGCGACGAGCACCGGCAGGCCGGTTTCTTCCGCGAGCAGGCGGTCGAGGTCGCGCAGCAGCGCGCCGCCGCCCGTCAGCATCATCCCGCGCTCGGCGATGTCGGCGCCGAGTTCCGGCGGCGTCTGCTCGAGCGCGATCTTCACCGACGACACGATCTGGTTCAGCGGGTCGGTCAGCGCTTCGAGGATTTCGTTGCTGGAGATCGTGAAGCTGCGCGGAATGCCTTCCGACAGGTTGCGGCCCTTCACTTCCATTTCCTTGACTTCGGAGCCCGGGAACGCGGAGCCGATTTCCTTCTTGATCGCCTCGGCCGTCTGCTCGCCGATCAACATCCCGTAGTTGCGGCGGATGTAGTTGACGATCGCTTCGTCGAATTTGTCGCCGCCGACGCGCACCGAGCCCTTGTAGACGATGCCGCCGAGCGAGATCACGCCGACTTCGGTCGTGCCGCCGCCGATGTCGACGACCATCGAGCCGGTGGCTTCCGACACCGGCAGGCCCGCGCCGATCGCGGCCGCCATCGGCTCCTCGATCAGGTAGACCTGCGACGCGCCCGCGCCGTGCGCGGCTTCCTTGATCGCGCGGCGCTCGACCTGGGTCGAGCCGCACGGCACGCAGATGATGATGCGCGGCGACGGCGAGAACATGCGAGACTCGTGCGCCGTCTTGATGAACTGCTTGATCATCTGCTCGGTGACGGTGAAGTCGGCGATCACGCCGTCCTTCATCGGGCGGATCGCCTCGATGTTGCCCGGCACCTTGCCGAGCATCTGCTTGGCTTCCTTGCCGACTGCCTGGATCGTCTTCTTGCCGTTGGGGCCGCCTTCCTGGCGGATCGACACCACCGACGGCTCATCGAGCACGATGCCCTTGCCGCGCATGTAGATCAGGGTGTTTGCGGTGCCGAGGTCGATCGCGAGATCGTTGGAGAAATAGCTGCGCAAAAAACCGAACATTCAGAATCCTGTTTCGCTCTGAGCCGGCCCTGGATAGCGAGCGCTGAGGGCGGCAGCGGAAAAAATAACAGCCTCGGGAAGCGTGGCGGAAGCGGCCGCCGCGGCGCACGAAGCTGCGAGTGATGTCTACCGGGAACCGCACGAAGCACGCACGGCTTGCCGAAGCGGCGAAACGGTGCGGGAAAAGGCTGGCCGGGTTTGGGTCGAACGCGTAATGATACCTTATAATTTCGCGGTATTTGAACCGAAACGGACGGTATTTTTGCCGCTTCGGTCCCGATTTTTGAGGGTGGGATCGCACCCTCCAACCCCCCGCCGCAGCGCGGTTTCAGATTGCGCTGCGCAGTCTTGTTTTTCCGGTGATCGCATGGCCCTGACCCTGACCGATGTGAAACGCATCGCGCACCTGGCGCGACTCGAAATGGCCGACGCCGACGCCGAGCACACGCTCGGCCAGCTCAATGAGTTCTTCGGCCTCGTCGAGCAGATGCAGGCGGTCGACACCGCCGGCATCGCGCCGCTCGCCCACCCGATCGAACAGATCCAGGAAGTCGCGCAGCGCCTGCGCGACGACGCCGTGACGGAAGTCGTCAATCGCGACGACAACCAGCGTCCGGCGCCGGCCGTCCAGGACGGCCTCTATCTCGTGCCGAAGGTGATCGAGTAAGCCTTCGACGACACGCGCGCCGGCGCCACGCCGCGCGCGCGACCCAGAATTCCCAGGAAAACCACTCAATGCACGCAAAAAGCCTGACCGAACTGCGCGCCGCGCTCGCCGCCAAGGAATGCTCGGCCGTCGAGCTCGCGCAGCTGTACCTGAAACGGATCGACGCGGCACGCGACCTGAACGCGTTCGTCCACGTCGACGCCGACCTCACCCTCGCGCAGGCGAAGGCCGCCGACGCCGAGCTCGCGCGCGGCGCGGGCGGCCCGCTGACCGGCGTGCCGATCGCGCACAAGGACGTGTTCGTCACGCGCGGCTGGCGCTCGACCGCCGGCTCGAAGATGCTCGAAAACTACCAGAGCCCGTTCGATGCGACCGTCGTCGCCCGCCTGCAGGCGGCCGGCATGGTCACGCTCGGCAAGACCAACATGGACGAGTTCGCGATGGGCTCGTCGAACGAAAACTCCGCGTTCGGCGCGGTGAAGAACCCGTGGGACACCCACGCGGTGCCGGGCGGCAGCTCGGGCGGCAGCTCGGCCGCCGTCGCCGCGCGCCTCGCGCCGGCCGCCACCGGCACCGACACCGGCGGCTCGATTCGCCAGCCCGCGTCGTTCGCGGGCGTGACGGGCATCAAGCCGACCTACGGCCGCGTGTCGCGTTACGGGATGATCGCGTTCGCGTCGTCGCTCGACCAGGGCGGCCCGATGGCGCAGAGCGCGTCCGACTGCGCGCTGCTGCTGAACGCGATGGCCGGCTTCGACGAGCGCGACTCGACGAGCCTCGAGCGCGACGACGAAGACTTCACGCGCCACCTCGGCCAGCCGTGGACGGCCGGCAGCGACGCGGCCAGGCCGCTCGCCGGGCTGCGCATCGGCCTGCCGAACGAGTATTTCGGCGCGGGCCTCGCCGACGACGTGCGCGCGACGATCGACGCGGCGCTCAAGCAATATGAAGCGCTCGGCGCGACGCTCGTGCCGGTGTCGCTGCCGAAGACGGAGCTGTCGATTCCCGTCTACTACGTGATCGCGCCGGCGGAAGCGTCGTCGAACCTGTCGCGGTTCGACGGCGTGCGCTTCGGCCACCGCGCCGCGCAGTACGGCGATCTGCTCGACATGTACAAGAAGTCGCGCGCCGAAGGCTTCGGCCCCGAGGTGAAGCGCCGGATCCTGGTCGGCACCTACGTGCTGTCGCACGGCTACTACGACGCCTACTACCTGCAGGCGCAGAAGATCCGCCGCATCATCGCGCAGGATTTCCAGGAAGCGTTCAAGTCCTGCGACGTGATCATGGGCCCGGCGTCGCCGACGGTCGCATGGGATCTCGGCGCGAAGGGCGACGATCCGGTGCAGATGTATCTCGCCGACATCTACACGCTGTCCGTGAGCCTCGCCGGCCTGCCCGGCATGAGCGTGCCGTGCGGCTTCGGCGCCGGCGCGAACGCGAAGCGCCCGGTCGGTCTGCAGATCATCGGCAACTATTTCAACGAAGCCCGGATGCTGCAGGTCGCCGATGCGTTCCAGCGCGCGACCGACTGGCACAAGCAAGTACCGGCAGGGGTGTAAGCATATGACTCAATGGGAAGTCGTCATCGGTCTCGAGACGCACGCGCAACTGTCGACCGTCTCGAAGATTTTCTCCGGCGCGCCGACGCAGTTCGGCGCCGAGCCGAACACGCAGGCCTGCCCGGTCGATCTGGCGCTGCCGGGCGTGCTGCCGGTGCTGAACCGCGGCGCGGTCGAGCGGGCGATCCGCTTCGGCCTCGCGATCGGCTCGACCATCGCGCCGCGCAGCATCTTCGCGCGCAAGAATTATTTCTACCCCGATCTGCCGAAGGGCTATCAGATCAGCCAGTACGAGATCCCGGTCGTCCAGGGCGGCCAGATCACGATCCAGGTGCCGGCCAATGAAAAGGCCGGCAAGCCGGCATACGAGAAGACGGTCAACCTGACCCGCGCGCATCTCGAGGAAGATGCGGGCAAGTCGCTGCATGAAGACTTCGCCGGGATGACCGGGATCGACCTGAACCGCGCGGGCACGCCGCTGCTCGAGATCGTCACCGAGCCGGAAATGCGCAGCGCGGCCGAGGCCGTCGCCTATGCGAAGGCGCTGCACGCGCTCGTCGTGTGGCTCGGCATCTGCGACGGCAACATGCAGGAAGGCTCGTTCCGCTGCGACGCGAACGTGTCGGTGCGCCCGGTCGGCCAGGAGAAGTTCGGCACGCGCGCCGAGATCAAGAACCTGAACTCGTTCCGCTTCCTCGAGGAGGCGATCAACTACGAAGTGCGACGCCAGATCGAGCTGATCGAGGACGGCGGCGAAGTCGTGCAGGAAACGCGCCTGTACGATCCGGACAAGCGCGAGACGCGCTCGATGCGCAGCAAGGAAGACGCGCACGACTACCGCTACTTCCCCGATCCCGACCTGCTGCCGCTCGTGATCGGCCAGGACTGGATCGAGCGCGTGCAGGCCGGGATGCCCGAGCTGCCGGCCGCGATCCAGCAGCGCTTCGTCGACCAGTACGGCGTGTCCGCGTACGACGCCGGCGTGCTGACGTCGAGCAAGGCGATGGCCGCGTACTTCGAGGCGGTGGTCGCGAAGGCCGGCGCGGCGAACGCGAAGATCGCCGCGAACTGGCTGATGGGCGACGTATCGTCGCAGCTGAACCGCGACGGCATCGAGATCGACGCGATTCCGGTGTCGGCCGCGCAGCTCGCGCTGGTGCTGCAGCGCATCGCCGACGGCACGATCTCGAACAAGATCGCGAAGGAAATCTTCGCGACGATCTGGGACGAGAAGGCAACCGATGAAGGTGCGGCCGACCGCATCATCGACGCGAAGGGCCTCAAGCAGATCTCCGACACCGGCGCGCTGGAGGCGATCATCGACGAGGTGCTCGCGGCGAACGCGAAATCGGTCGAGGAATTCCGCGCGGGCAAGGAGAAGGCGTTCAACGCGCTGATCGGCCAGGCGATGAAGGCGACCAAGGGCAAGGCCAATCCGCAGCAGGTCAACGAGCTGTTGAAGAAGAAGCTCGGCTGAACGTGGCCGCGCACCCGAGCCGCGTGTGACGACGGGCCGCCGCCGAACCTGTTCGGGGCGGCCCGTCGCTTTGGCGGATGCGCTATCGTGTGCGACTGACCGCGCACCGTCCAACGGAGGAACGAATGGCGAAACAACCGTCGCTCGACGATTTCCGCGTGCCGTACGGCACGCGCGACAAGGCAGCTGCCGCATTCACGCTCGACGCGTTCGATCCGGCGGCGAAGCCGTTCTCGTCGGGCTCGAAGGACACCGACCGCGAACGGCTGTCGGCCGTGTCGATCGAACTCGACACGCATCAGGAACGCCTGCACGCGCAGCACAAGAAGCGCGTGCTGCTGGTGCTGCAGGGCATGGACACCAGCGGCAAGGACGGCACCGTGCGCGCGGTGTTCCGCGAAGTCGATCCGCTCGGCCTGCGCGTCGTGCCGTTCAAGGCGCCGACGCCGATCGAGGCCGCGCACGACTTCCTGTGGCGCGTGCATGCGCAGGTGCCGGCCGCGGGCGAGCTCGCGATCTTCAACCGCAGCCACTATGAAGACGTGCTGGTGCCGCGCGTGCTCGGCATGATCGACGCGAAGGAATGCGAGCGCCGCTACCGGCAGATCCGCGATTTCGAGACGATGCTGGTCGAGAGCGGCACGACGATCGTCAAGTGCTTCCTGCACATCTCGAAGGACGAGCAGCGCGCGCGGCTGCAGGCGCGCATCGACGATCCGACCAAGCACTGGAAGTTCGACATCGCCGATCTCGACGCGCGCAAGCACTGGGATGCGTATCAGTCGGCATACCGCGATGCGCTCGCCGCGACGTCGGTCGAGCATGCGCCGTGGTACGTGATTCCGGCGAACTCGAAGACGCACCGCAACGTGATGATCGCCGAGCTGCTGCTGCGCACGCTGACCGACATGAAGCTCGAATTCCCGCCGCCGAAGCCGGAGCTCGAAGGCGTGAAGATCAGCTAGCGATCCCGTCAAACCCATCGAAACGAACAGAACCACGGAACCCGACATGATGCGAGTGATTACCGCCAACCTGAACGGCATCCGCTCCGCCGCGAAGAAGGGCTTCTTCGACTGGCTCGGCGAACAGAACGCCGACTGCGTGTGCGTGCAGGAAATCAAGGTGTCGGCCGACGACCTGCCGGCCGAATTCGTCGAGCCGCACGGCTTCAAGAGCTATTTCCATCACGCGGCGAAGAAGGGCTACAGCGGTGCGGGCGTGTACAGCCGCCGTGAGCCCGACGACGTGATCATCGGCTTCGGCAGCAGCGAATTCGATCCCGAGGGGCGCTACGTCGAGGCGCGTTACGGCAAGCTGTCGGTCGTGTCGGTGTACGTGCCGTCCGGCTCGAGCGGCGAAGAGCGCCAGCAGGCGAAGTACCGCTTCATGGACGAATTCATGCCGCATCTCGCCGAGCTGAAGCAGCAGCGTGAGGTGATCCTGTGCGGCGACGTGAACATCGTCCACAAGGAAATCGACATCAAGAACTGGAAGAGCAACCAGAAGAACTCGGGCTGCCTGCCCGAGGAGCGCGCGTGGCTCACGCAGCTGTTCGACGAGGTCGGCTACGTCGACGTGTTCCGCACGCTGGACCCGCGCCCCGAGCAGTACACGTGGTGGAGCAACCGCGGCCAGGCGTACGCGAAGAACGTCGGGTGGCGCATCGACTACCAGATCGCGACGCCGGGCGTCGCGGGCACCGCGAAAAGCACGTCGATCTTCAAGGACATCAAGTTCAGCGATCACGCGCCGCTGACGGTCGATTACGACTACAAGAAGTGAGCGGCGGCATCGCCGCGATGCGTGTAGCGCGATGCGCATGGCGCATGGCGCGGCCGTCGGGCCGTTCCGACGGTCGATGAAAAACGGGCCGCATGTCGAACGACATGCGGCCCGTTTTCGTTGCGACGCCGGTTACTGCGCGAGCGACGCCATGTCGACCACGAACCGGTACTTCACGTCGCTCTTGAGCATCCGTTCGTACGCGGCATTGATCTGCTGCATCGGGATGACCTCGATGTCCGACGTGATCCCGTGCTGCGCGCAGAAATCGAGCATCTCCTGCGTTTCGGCGATCCCGCCGATCAGCGAGCCCGCGAGACGGCGGCGCTTGAAGATCAGGTTGAACACCTGCGGCGACGGATGGTCGTGCTCGGGTGCGCCGACGAGCGTCATCGTGCCGTCGCGCTTCAGCAGGTTCAGGAACGGGTTCAGGTCGTGCTGCGCGGCGACCGTGTTGAGGATGAAGTCGAAGCTGTTCAGGTGCGCGTTCATCTGCGCTTCGTCCTTCGAGACCACCACTTCGTGCGCGCCGAGCCGCTTGCCGTCTTCGATCTTCGACGGCGACGTCGTGAACAGCACGACGTGCGCGCCCATCGCGCGCGCGAGCTTCACGCCCATGTGGCCGAGGCCGCCCAGGCCGACGATCCCGACCTTCTTGCCGGGGCCGGCGTTCCACTGGCGCAGCGGCGAATAGGTCGTGATCCCCGCGCACAGCAGCGGCGCGGCGCCGGCCGGATCGAGCGACTCGGGCACGCGCAGCACGAACGCTTCGTCGACGACGATCCGCGTCGAATAGCCGCCGTACGTGACCTCGCCCGTCACGCGGTCCTGGCCGTTGTAGGTGCCGACGAAGCCGTTCTCGCAATACTGCTCGAGGCCTTCCGCGCAACTCGGGCAGGTGCGGCACGAATCGACGAGACAGCCGACGCCGACCAGCTCGCCGACCTTGAAGCGCGAGACCTGCGGGCCGGTCGCGCTGACGCGGCCGACGATTTCATGGCCCGGCACGACCGGGTAGATCGTGTTGCGCCACTCGTTGCGGGCCTGATGAAGGTCCGAGTGGCAGACGCCGCAGTACAGCACCTCGATCTGCACGTCGAGGTCGCGCAGCGCGCGGCGCTGGAGTTCGAAAGGGGCGAGCGGCGAGCGCGCGTCGGTCGCCGCGTAAGCGTAGGTTGTGCTCATGCAATGGGCTCCTGATCCGGAAATCCGGCAAAACGGGCTGCCGCCGCGTCATGTGGCGGCGCGGCGAGACAGGCTCCCATCCTAAGGAGCGCGCCGCGCCGGCGAAATACACGAAGGTCTGGAAGATTTGCCTATTCCTCTCGAATTTGGCGCGGACAGCCGCCGGGACGCTTTCCCGGTGCTACATTGCGAGCCTGATTCTCTTGCCGGACAGGACGACGCCGATGAGCTTCCAGCCCCTTTTCGACGACTCGGGCGAGCGCGTTCGGCGCCGCATGATCGAGCTGCATGCGCGCCTCGCGCCGCACGAAGGCGACACGCTCGCGGCGCTCGACGGCGTGCGCTTCATTCGCGTGAGCCGGCCCGTGCCGCGCATGCCGGTGTTGTACGAGCCGAGCATCGTGGTCGTGTGCCAGGGCCGCAAGCTCGGCTATCTCGGCGACCGCTCGTTCGTCTACGACGCGCAGCAGTATCTGGTGCTGTCGGTGCCACTGCCGTTCGAATGCGAGACTTTCGCGAGCCCGGACGAGCCGTTTCTCGCGATCTCGATCCGCATCGATCTGGCCGTGATCGCCGAACTGGCGATCCTGCTCGACGAGACGCTCGGCGCGGCGGCGAGCGAGCCGCATGGCGTGTATTCGACCTCGCTCGACGCGCCGCTCGCCGACGCGGTGCTGCGGCTGCTCGAAGCGCTCGCGTCGCCGCACGACACGCGCGTGCTCGGGCCGGCCATCATGCGCGAGATCGCGTATCGCGTGCTGACCGGCGCGCAGGGCGACGCGATTCGCGCGGCGCTGGTCCAGCAGCATCATTTCGGACGCGTCGCGAAGGCGCTGCGGCGCATTCACGCAGACCTGAGGGCCGATCTCGACGTCGACACGCTCGCGCGCGAGGCCGGCATGAGCGTCGCGGTGTTCCACGCGCAGTTCAAGCACGTGACGGCGACTTCCCCGATGCAGTACGTGAAGGCCGCGCGCCTGCACCAGGCGCGGCTGATGATGATCCAGGACGGTTTGGGGGCGGGCGCCGCCGCCGCGCGGGTCGGCTATGCGAGTGCGTCGCAGTTCAGCCGCGAGTTCAAGCGGCTGTTCGGCCGCAGCCCCGGGGACGAGGTGCGCTCGATGCGCGACAGCGGCAGCCGGCCGGTCGAGTCGGAACTCGACGCGTAGCGCGCGGCCGGCCCGACGGATCAGCCGCCGCCGCTGGCGCTCAGCGCCGCGCGACCTTGCGCCGCTGCGCGCTGATGCCCGCGTAGTCGGGCAGCGCGTCGACGCGTGTGCCGATCGCCTTCGCATACAGCGGCATCAAGTCGGGCAGGCGGTTCAGCAGGTCCTGCCGGCGCGCGGCGCTGTACGGGTGCAGGTAGATGAAGCCCGACGTGCGGTTCGCGCGGGTCGCCGCGGCGAGCTTGTCCCACAGCGTGATCGCCGCGCGCGGATCGAAGCCCGCGCGGGCGGCGATGTCGCCGCCGATCACGTCGGCTTCGGTTTCGTCGGTCGGGTCGTAGCGCAGCGTCTGCAGACGCGCGCCCAGGTTCAGCGCCTGCGGCAGCGGATCGCCGACGCCAAACAGCGGCGGCAGCGTGGCCGCGCGCAGCGACGTCTGCGTCGTCGCGCCGAAATTGCTGCGCGCATGTTCGCGCAGCGCATGCGCGATGCCGTGCGCGAGCAGCACGCCGAGCTCGTCGTCGTTCAGGCGGATGCGGTCGAGCAGCCCGCCGTACACCAGCACCTTGCCGCCCGGCAGACACATGACGCGAATCTCGCGCGAGCGGATCGCGTTGACGTCCCATTGCCAGCTCTTCACGCGATCGTTCCACTTCACCGAATACGGCGCGAGCTTGTCGACGATCGCGCGCAGGCGCTTCACGCCCGGCTGCGTCGCGGGCAGCAGGCGGTTGCCGTCGGCGGCGGTCTGCACGATCTGCGCGTATTCGCTCGCGGTGAGTTGTTCGAGCAGCGGCGACGGGATCAGCGTGCGGAACGCGATCGCGTTGCCGTAGCGCACCTGCTGCGCCGCCGGTGTGTAGGCTTTCGCGTGTGCGGCCGCGCCGCTCGGCTGAGCGGCTTCCGCGCCGGACGGTGCGACCGGCGGCGCGGCGGCGGACACGGCCGCGGGCGTCGTGGCGGGTGGGGGGCTGGCCGATGGCGCGCTGGCGTCGGCAGCATGGGCGCTGCCAGCGCCGCCCAACAGCACGAGGCCGGCGCTCAGTGCGGCGGCGACCCGATGCCGACGCTCACTGCGCACGGCTCGCCTCGCCGTTGCGCGCGACGCCGTTCCACGGCGCGATCTTGAACAGCAGCAGCATGCCGGGAATCGCGAGCGCGGTGCAGACGAGGAAGTAGTCGAACCAGCCGATCTTCGCGACGATGAAGCCGCTCGCGGCCGACGCGAGCGTGCGCGGCACCGATGCGAGGCTCGTGAACAGCGCGAACTGCGTGGCCGTGTAGCGCGGATCGGTCGTGCTGGCGATGTAGGCGACGAACGCGGCCATCGTCAGGCCGGTCGCGAAGGTCTCGACGCCGTAGACGATCGCGAGCGCGACCGTCATCGGGCTGAATTGCGGCGTGACCGCGATGCCGAACGTCGACAGCGCCGCGGCGATCGCATGGCTCGTCGACAGCGTGACGTCGTACAGCGCCGCGAGCACCGGCGAGCCGGGGCCGAGCTGCGCGAGCCATGCGAAGCCGAGCGTCGACACCATCTGCAGCGCGCCGAAGATCCACAGCCCGCGGCCGATGCCGATCTTCACGAGCCAGACGCCGCCGACGATGCCGCCGGCGACGCTCGCGACCAGCGCGGTGGTTTTCGCGACGATGCCGATCTCGGTGCGCGTGAAGCCGATGTCGAGGAAGAACGACGTCGACAGCGTGGTGGCCATCGTGTCGCCGATCTTGAACAGGAAGATGAACGCGATGACGAGCAGCGCGCCGGACCAGCCGTCGCGCTGGATGAATTCGCGAAACGGCAGCACGATCGCGTCGCGCAGATTGCGCGGCGGCGTGCCGGCCACTTCGGGCTCGCGCACGACCAGCGTCATCAGGATGCCCGGCAGCATGAACGCGCCGGTGATCGCGAACACCGCATCCCACGGCAGGTGGTCGGACAGGATCAGCGCGAGCGAGCCGGGGATCAGCGCGGCGAGCTTGTATGCGTTCACGTGCACCGCGTTGCCGAGGCCCTGTTCGGTGTCGCGCAGCAGCTCGCGGCGATACGCGTCGATCACGATGTCGGCGCTCGCGCCGAAGAATGCGACGAGTGTCGTGAGCGCCGCGACCGTCCAGATCGAGTCGCGCGGCGACACGAAGCCGAGCGTGGCGATCGCGCCGGCGACCAGCAGCTGCGTGAGCAGCAGCCAGCCGCGCCGGCGGCCCGGCCGCCAGCCGGGCAGGCGCGGCACGTAGCGATCCATCAGCGGCGCCCACAGGAACTTCCACGTATAGGGGAACTGGATCAGCGCGAACAGGCCGATCTCCTTCAGGTTCACGCCCTCGGAGCGCAGCCATGCCTGCACGAGGTAGACGAGCGTGAAGAGCGGCAGCCCGGACGTGAAGCCGAGGAACACGCAGATCAGCATGTGCGTGTTCAGATAGGCGCGCCAGCCGGGATGATCCTCGTGAGCGGTAAGGGCGGGCGCCTCGTGTGGCGTTTTCGACATGGACTGGGACTGGGTAGCGTTGACTGATTGCGGCCGCGGCGCAGGCGGCGCGGGCGGCGCAGAACGGACGGCCGCTCGCGCGGGCGGGCCGGAGCGTCCGTCGACGGCCCGCCGCTCAGCTGCGCTTCACGCGGTAGACAGCAAGACTACCACGCCAGTTCGCTCCCCACCGAATCAGCTGGCCTTCGTGCAGCACGATGCGATCGAGGATCGTCACGCCGACTTCCGGCGCGAGCGCCTCGAAGTCCTTGATCGTCAGCACCCGCACGTTCGGCGTGTTGTGCCATTGGTAAGGCAGCGATTTCGACACCGGCATCCGGCCGCGCAGCACCGACAGCCGATGCGCCCAGTAGCCGAAGTTCGGGAACGACACGATGCATTCGCGCCCGACGCGCGCGGTCTCGCGCAGGATTGCGGCCGTCTGGTGAATCGTCTGCAGCGTCTGCGACAGGATCGCGATGTCGAAGCTGTGATCCTCGAACAGGCGCAGGCCGTCTTCCAGATTCTGCTGGATCACGTTGATGCCGTTCTTCGTGCTCGCGAGCACGCCGGCGTCGTTCAGCTCGATCCCGTAGCCGGTGACGTCCAGTTCTTCCATCAGCAGCGACAGCAGCGAACCGTCGCCGCAGCCGAGATCGAGCACCGTCGCGCGCGGCTCGACCCAGCGCGCGATCGCACGGAAGTCCGCGCGTGCGGACAGGGAATTCAGCGCTTGCTGGTTCATGCTCCCACCTCGTTGGCGATGCGTTCGTAATACGCGCGGATCAGGTTGTGATAGCGCGCGTCGTCGAGCAGGAACGCGTCGTGGCCGTGCGGCGCGTCGATTTCCGCGTAGCTGACGGTGCGCTTGTTGTCGAGCAGCGCCTTCACGATCTCGCGCGAACGCGCGGGCGCGAAGCGCCAGTCGGTCGAGAAGCTCGCGATCAGGTATTTCGCCTGCGTGTGCGCGAGCGCGGCGGTCAGGTTGCCGTCGAACGCCTTGGCCGGATCGAAGTAGTCGAGCGCGCGCGTGATCAGCAGGTAGGTGTTCGCGTCGAAATAATCGGCGAACTTGTCGCCCTGGTAGCGCAGATACGACTCGACCTCGAACTCGACGTCGAAGCTGAAGTTGTAGGCATCGAGCGCGCCGTCCGCGCGGCGCAGCGCACGGCCGAATTTCTCGGCCATGTCGTCGTCGGACAGATAGGTAATGTGGCCGATCATCCGCGCGACGCGCAGCCCGCGCTTCGGTTTCACGCCGTGCGCGTAGTAGTTGCCGCCGTGGAAGTCGGGATCGGACAGGATCGCCGAGCGCGCCACTTCGTTGAACGCGATGTTCTGCGCGGACAGCTTCGGCGTCGATGCGATGTCGATGCAATGCGCGACGCGATCGGGATACATCAGGCTCCACGCGAGCGCCTGCATCCCGCCGAGGCTGCCGCCCATCACGGCGGCGAAGCGGTCGATGCCGAACGCGTCGGCGACGCGCGCCTGCGCATGCACCCAGTCCTCGACGGTCACCACCGGGAAGCGCGCGCCGTAGGGCTGGCCGGTCGACGGATCGTCGCTCATCGGGCCGGTCGAGCCGAAGCACGAGCCGAGGTTGTTCACGCCGATCACGAAGAAGCGGTTGGTGTCGAGCGGCTTGCCCGGGCCGACCATGTTGTCCCACCAGCCGGTGCTGCGCGGATCGTCCGCGTAGATGCCGGCGACGTGGTGCGACGCGTTGAGCGCGTGACAGACGAGCACCGCGTTCGAACGTGCGGCGTTGAGCTCGCCGTAGGTCTCGACGACGAGCTGATAGTTGCCGATCACGCTGCCGCTTTGCAAGCGCAGCGGTTCGGCGAAGTGCATGGTCTGTGGAGCGACGATGCCGATCGATTCCATTCGTTCCGCCTTATGACTGGGGCGGCTAAACGGTGTCGGCGATGCGCGGAGGCGAAATTGCGCGGCTGACGACCTCTTTAGCCGCATTTGTAGTGAACCGCCGGGTCGCTCGTACATCGCGCCCCGGCCGGTTCGCGCGCCCGCAATCGAGTCAGCAAATCGGCGCGCTTCCGACCTGCCGCCAGTGGCGGCAGTCGGCAGAGTATAGCGGAATTCGCCGGCCCACGGATTGCGTGGGCCGGCGACGGCCTGCTCGGCTCACCAGCGATATTTTGCCGACAGTTGCCCGCGAACCAGCGCGTAGTCGGACAGATTGCCTTCGACGCCGACACTCGCCGAGACCGAGAAGCGCCGGCTCAACTGGCCGGTCGCGCCGATCCGGATCGCCGCCCGATCGCGCGGGACGTTGAACGAGAACGCATTGCCGTCGAGCGTCAACGCACGCGAGCCGGGGCCGTGCCACCAGTTCGCCTCGAAGAACGGCCGCAGCTCGCGTCCCGCGGCGATCGCGGTGACGCCGTGCACGCGCACGCCGACGCGGGTCAGCAGGTCGGTCGAGCGTTGGCCGTCGATGCGGCCGCCGGGCGTCGCATGTGCGTCCGCGCCGTAGTCCGAGACGACCAGCTGCACTTCGGGCTCGACGAAGAAGCGCGAGTCGCCGCGCTCGTAGAACGGCAGCGAATAGCCGGCTTCGAGCGAGCCCGTGACGGTGCGCGACCGGTACGAATCGGCGGCGAGGCTGCCGCCGACGCTGTTCGCATAGGCGCCGTACATGAACCACGCATCGGCGTACGGGCCGGACAGGATGTCGCGGCTGCCGTACCACGTGCCGTACACGCCGACGTTGTAGCCGGACACGCTGCCGCGCGCGGTCGCGTCCATCGTCCGGCGCTCGAGGGCGTTCCACAGCGGGCGCGTCGACCAGTTCGTCTGGCTGCCGTACATGCCCATCGCGCCGACCCGGACGCTGCCGCCGCGACCGTCGTCGAAGCGCAGCAGGTCGGCGCCCGCGTGCAGCAGGCGGCCGTTGCCCGACACGCTGCGGCCGCCGCCCGACATCGAGGTCATCTGGCCTTCGGCGCGCAGCCACACCGCGCCGTCGAGCGGGCCGGCGGCTGCGGTGCGCAGCGAGCGATCGTCGCGCTGATGCAGCGTGTGGACCGCCATCCACGACGCCGCATCCGCATTCGCGAGATAGGCGTCGGGCTCCGGGGCGGTCGAGTGCGCAGGTGGTACGGCTTCGGGTTCGATCGGCGCGGCGGGGGGCACCGGGGCCGGCGGTTGCGATGGTGGCGGCGGTTGCTGCGGCTCGGGTTCCGGCTGCGCTTGGGGCTGCGCCGCGGATACGAGATACCAGTCGTCGTTCCGGCCGCCGCGGCCGCCGCGCTCGAGCATGTAGTCGTAGCCGCCAGCGGACAACGTGCCGAAGCCTGCGCGGTAGCCGTCCGATCCTGCATCGAGCGTGAATGCCGACACGTCGGTGGTGCCGCCGTTGCGCGTTTCGACGATCGGGATGCCGACGGTCGTTTGCGCACCGGTGCCGCCCGCGCGCTTGACGACGATGCCGGTGTCGCCCGCTGCATGGCCGCCGTCGATCACGAGGCGGTCGGTCGGAGATGCGTCGTCCTGCAGCGTCGTATGGATCACCAGCTTGCCGTTGTGCGCCGCGTAGTCGCCCGTCACGACGAGCGTACGCGGTGTCGCCAATGCGCGGGCGACCGGCTCTGCGAACGCGATCGTCGAGTCGTTCAGCGCGACGGAGCCGACCGACGAATCCGCGGTGACGGTCCAGCGGCTGTCCGAGTCGAGCGACAGCGTGCGCACCGCATCGGTCGCGCCGGTCCACGTGGACGCGTTCGACAGCGCGACGTCCGTCAATGCCGGCGTCGGGCTGCCGTCGTCGGCCGGATGGTTCACGATGTCGCCGTACGCATGCGAGCCGGTGTCGAGCGTCAGCCGCACGGGCGCATCGTATTGCGCATGGACGGCCAGCAGCGTGCCGTCGCCGCCGGTCGCGCGCGCGCCGTTGCGCAGCGCGATGCTGCCGCCGGCCGCGTCGAGCGCGCCGTATCGGTCGCTGACGAGCGAGCCGCCATCGACGTTCAGCGCGCCGCCGTAGACGCTGGCCGCATAAGCGCCGTCGCCGCGCGTGCGTGCGTCGCTGCGCAACAGGTCGATTCGGCCGCCGGTGCTGGCGTGGAGCGCGACGGCGCCGTCGCCGTACGTGTCGACGCTCATGTCGGTGGCGGTGACGACGGAGCCGCTGTCGGACGACATCGCACCGGGCGAGCCTGCGCCGCGCGTGTCGATGCTGCCGCGCGTCATCGCGATCTTGCCGCCGCGCCGCGCAATCGCGCCGGCCGCGCGCTCGCCGGTGGTCGTCACGCGCGTATCGGTCGCGTCGATGACGGGCGTGTCGGCGTATTCCTTCGATGCGTACAGCCCGTGCGCGCTGGTGCCTTCCGTGATCACGCGCGTGCGTGCGAGTGCGACGTCGCCCGCGCGCATATCGACGCCGAGCGAGCCTACGCCGCTGGCGTGCAGATACGAGTCGCTGAACGCGACCGTGGACGTGCTCGGCAGGAACAGCACCGGCGCGTAGTTGCCGTCCGTCCGGATCTCGGTGCGATCGAGCGTCGCGTGTGCGCCGTCGTAGCTGATCGACAGGCCGGAGGCGTACAGGCCGCTGGTCCGGATCGACGTAGTGGCGACATCGATCGTGCCGCCCGGCGTCCCGATCACGTTGATGCCGGCGCTTTCCTTGCCGCGCGTGACGATTGCGCTGTCCGCGATGCGGAACTCGCCGTTCGCGCCGTAGAGGTATGCACCGTGCGCGTAGTCGCCGTCGGTATCGATCGACACGCGTTCCGCCGACGCGCTCGCGCCGCCGCGCACGTCGATGCCGACGCTGTTGCCGCCGCGCGTGCGGATTTCCGTATCGCGCAGTTCCACGCGCGAGCCCGCTCCCGATGCGGCGGCGCCGGCGGCGACGGGGCCCGTCGAAAACGCGCGGGTTTTGGCCGTCGTCGTCAGATGTCCGCCGTTGATCGCGGACAGCACCGCGCGGCCGACCTGGGTCGTCGAATAGTCGCCCGGCGCGACCTCGAGCGCGACGCCGTTGGCCTGCTGCGGGCCGCCGGCGATTTGTGCACTGGACGCCCACGGCATCACGGCACCGGCGATCAGCGCCGAATGGGCGAGACGGCGGCCGGTGCGGGTTCGAGAAAGTGGAAAGCTGCGATGGTTCACCCGTTCACCTCTGTTTGGTAACGGGCTAAAAGTAGTTAGTATGGGAGAGATTGGAAATTGGACGAGTTCGAATTTTGCCGCGCTGACGGGCAAAAGGGGCGAGGTTGGCCATTCGGTGGATGGAGCGACCGGGGCGTTCGACGCGTGCTGCGTGCGTCGAACCGTCGATAGCCGTCGATGGCCGGCGACGATGCCGGTGAACGGCTCCGCATCGCGCAGGTTCGAGCGGATGCGCCGCACGAGATGCGGCGCATCGATCCGTCTATCGCCGGCGCGCGCCGGCATTGCCTACTGCAGAATCAGCCGCAGTTGCGCATCCGCATATTCGGTCGGCGATTTGCCGAAGCCGCTTTTCGCGTAGCGATGCCAGCGGCCGAGCACGTAGCTGACGATCAGGCTCGCGCGCATCGTCGGGTCGTAATCGCCCGGCAGCGGCGTCGTCGTGGTCGATCCACCGTCCGCGCCCGCGCCCGCGTCGGCGCGTGCCAGCCGCAGCGATTGCCTGAGCGACGCTTCGACTCGTTCGAGCATCTGCTCGACGCGCTCGGCCAGCCGCCCGTCTTCGCCGACCAGCGCTTCGCCGGTCAGCACGCGCGTCATTCCGGGGTTCTTCACCGCGAAATTGAGCAGCATCATCGCGATCGCGCGCGCCTGCAGCACGCCGTCGGGCTCTTTAGCGGAGATCTGATTGACGAGGCCGAAGAAGGTCGTCTCGATGAACTCGATCAGTCCTTCGTACATCTTCGCCTTGCTGGAGAAATGCCGGTACAGCGCGGCTTCCGACACGTCGAGGCGGGCGGCCAGCGCGGCCGTCGTGATTTTCTCCGGCTTCGGCGCCTCGAGCATCGCGGCGAGCGTCTGCAGGATCATCACGCGCCGCTCGCCCGGCTTCGGGCGCGGGCGGGACGGCGTGGCCTGGTGTTCCGTTACGGCAGGGTCCTGCGGATAAGTCGGCTGCATTTCTGTCGCCCCGATCGTGTGCCCAGTCGCAGCGATTTTAACGAACGAATGCGCTGGTCGACATAATGCGGACGGCCGGTGCTCGGCAGATGGCCGGGCAGGTGGCCGGTGATCCATACGGTACCGACGCCGAGGCGCTTGTAGCGCTTCAGATGGCTGCGCGTGTCTTCGACGAGGATCGCGTCGGCCAGCCGCGCATGCGCGGCCCGCATGGTCCGGCGCAGCATCGTGTGGTCGGGCTTCGCGCGCCACGCGCGGCGGTCGCGCATGTGCTCGATCGCGATCACGCGCTCGAACAGCCGCTCGATGCGCAGCGCGCGCAGCACCGCGCGCGCGTAGTTTTCCGGCGCGTTGGTCAGCACGAACTTGCGGCCCGGCAGCGCGGCGACGAGGCGTGCGAGGCCGCGCTCGGCGCGCAGCATCGCCGGCAGATCGGCAAACGTGTGGACGACCTTCAGGAAGTCGTGCGGGTCGATCGGATGATGGCGCGTGAGGCCGAGCAGCGCGGCGCCGTAGCGCTGCGTGTAGCCGGTGCGCAGGCGGTCGGCCTCGGCGCGCTCGACGTTCAGCGTGTCGATGATGTACTGCGTCATCGCGCGGTTGATCTCCGGGAAGATCGCATGCGATGCGTGGTGCAGCGTGTTGTCGAGGTCGAACAGCCAGACGGGCGCGCCGGCTTGCGGCCGGCTACGGGAGACGCGCCGGCGTCGCAGCGACGCCGGCAGTTCGACAGCGGGGGGCGGGCGGCGCGCGCTCAATGCGAGCGGATCATCGTGCCGAACGGCTGGTCGGTCAGGATTTCGAGCAGCACCGAATGCTCGATGCGGCCGTCGACGATGTGCACCGACTTCACGCCGCTCTTCGCCGCGTCGAGCGCCGACGAAATCTTCGGCAGCATGCCGCCCGAGATCGTGCCGTCTTCGAACAGCGCGTCGATCTCGCGCGCCGACAGGTCGGTCAGCAGGTTGCCGTCCTTGTCCATCACGCCGGGAATGTTGGTCATCATCAGCAGCTTCTCGGCGTTCAGCACCGTGGCCAGCTTGCCGGCGACGAGGTCGGCGTTGATGTTGTACGACAGGCCGTCTTCGCCGAAGCCGATCGGCGAGATCACCGGAATGAACGCGTCGTCCTGCAGCGCCTTCACGACCGCCGGGTTGATCGCCTCGACTTCGCCGACCTGGCCGATGTCGATGTACTGGCCCGGATTGTCGCGGTCCGGCATCAGCAGCTTGCGCGCGTGGATCAGGCCGCCGTCCTTGCCCGTCAGGCCCACCGCATGGCCGCCGAAGTGGTTGATCAGCATCACGATGTCCTGCTGCACTTCGCCGCCCAGCACCCATTCGACGACTTCCATCGTCTCTTCGTCGGTCACGCGCATGCCCTGGATGAAGGTGCCGGCCTTGCCGATCTTCTTCAGCGCATGATCGATCTGCGGGCCGCCGCCGTGGACGATCACCGGATTGATGCCGACCAGTTTCAGCAGGATCACGTCGCGCGCGAAGCCTTGCTTGAGCCGCTCTTCCGTCATCGCGTTGCCGCCGTATTTGATCACCACGGTCTTGCCGTGGTAGCGGCGGATGTACGGCAGCGCTTCGGCAAGGATTTCTGCCTTCAGCGTGGGGGCGATCTGCGAGAGGTCGATGGGCTCGGACATGGCGGCAGCTCTGGCTGGGAACGGTTGAAACAGGCCGAATTGTACAGGAGTGGCGCAGCGCAGCATCGGGTTTTTGGGCCGGCCGGACGGCCGATGAAACGCGCCGGGCGGCCCGCCGGCCATGGCGCCGCGCATGGCCGGGGCGATCCGCGCGCGGTGTCGCGCGACGCATCCGGCACGATGCGCCGCGCACGTTGGCCGGATGGCCGACGTGCAAAATCCGGGCGCCGCGCTATGCTTGTCCGGTAGGGCGACGTTCGTGCCCGCTTCTGCGCTCCGCCGATGACCGATACTGCCGCCGACGCCCGTTCGACCCCGCACCGCGCGCGCTGCCCGCAGTGCGGGCGCAGCTTCGACTGCGGCGCCGGCACGCAGCCGTTCGAGTGCTGGTGCACGGCGATGCCGGCCGTGCCGGGCGCCGCGCCACCGGCGGCCGGTGCGCAGTGCCGCTGCCCCGAGTGCCTCGCCGACGAGATCGCGAAGCGCGTCGCCGGTGCGGCCGGATGAGCGGGGGAGCGCGGTCGCGGCCCGTCGGGCAGCGCGGGCGCCGGCGCCGATCCGGCCCCTGGTGGAGCCGCCGCCCGCTAAACGGGTAAACTGCTCGGATGCAAAGAATCACCACCACCGGGCGCGTCAACCTCAGTCACCTGTTCTGGCTGCGCAATCTGGCGATCATCGGCCAGCTCGTGACGATCGGCGTCGTTCAGACCTATTTCGGCGTGCATCTGCCGTTGCCGGCGATGCTGATGGTCATCGCGCTCGAGATCGTCTTCAATGCGCTGACGTGGCTGCGCGTGCTGCGCGCGCGGCCCGAGACCAATTTCGAGCTGCTCGGCCAGCTATGGGTCGATCTCGGCGCGCTGTCGGCGCTGCTGTTCCTGTCTGGCGGCACGACCAATCCGTTCGTGTCGCTGTATCTGCCATCGCTGGCGATCGCGGCGGCCGTGCTGCCGTGGACGCTGATGGTCTGGCTCGCGGCGTTCGCGGTCGCGTGCTACGCGGCGCTCGGCTTCGACTCGGTGCCGCTGAACATGGACAACCCGGCGAACCTGTTCGACTACTACCGCACCGGGATGTGGGTGAACTTCATGGTGAGCGTCGGGCTGATCGCGTGGTTCGTCGCCCGGATGTCGAACGCGCTGCGCCAGCGCGACGCGGCGCTCGGCGAAGCGCAGACGCACCTGCTGCGCGACGAGCGCGCGGTCGCGCTCGGCGTGCAGGCCGCCACCGTCGCGCACGAGATGGGCACGCCGCTGTCGACCATCGCGATGCTGACCGAGGAGCTGCGCGACGCGGCGCGTGCCGACCCGGGGCTCGCGCGCTACGAGGCCGACCTGAAGGTGCTGGAAGAACAGATGACGCTCTGCACGTCGGCGCTCGCGCGGCTGCGCAGTCGGGCGAGCGCGCCGGCGAGCCGTCAGCCGGTCGACGACTGGCTCGACACGTTCGTCGAGCACTGGCGCCTGCGGCATCCGCACGTGCAGTTCGAGCTGCTCGGCGCGCGCCCGTCGGGCGTCGCGCTCGACGACACGGTCGCGGCCGGCCAGATCCTGACGATCCTGCTCGACAACGCGGCGCGGGCGAGCCCGCAGCGCGTGACGCTGGCCGCGAAGCTCACGCATCACGACCGCGTGGCCGACCAGATCGAATTCGAAGTATGCGACGATGGCCCCGGCATTCCTGCAGCGTTGCGGGAATCGCTCGGCTCGATGCCGGTCGACAGCACGCAAGGCGGCCACGGCGTCGGCCTGTATCTCGCGTTCAGCGCGGCGGCGCGTCTGGGCGGCGACATCGAGCTGTCCGACGTCACGCCGCGCGCCGCGGGCAACGGTCGCGCGGGCGGCGCCCATCCGCAGGCCGCTGCCGCGGCGGGCCAGCGCCTCGACGAGCGTGCGCTCGAACGCATGGCGGCGGCCGGCCGCGGCACGCGTGCCGTGCTGCGGCTGCCGGTCGCGCGCATCACGGCGCCGGCCGCCTCAAACCAACACGTAGACGGAGAAACGACATGAGCGAGAACAATTTCCTGGTGATCGACGACAACGAGGTGTTCGCGGGCACGCTCGCGCGCGGTCTCGAACGACGCGGCTATGCGGTCCAGCAGGCGCACGACAAGGACACGGCGCTGCGGCTCGCGGCCGGCGGCAAGTTCCAGTTCATCACCGTCGATCTGCATCTGGGCGAAGATTCGGGCCTGAGCCTGATCGCGCCGCTGTGCGACCTGCAACCCGACGCGCGAATCCTCGTGCTGACCGGCTACGCGAGCATCGCGACCGCCGTGCAGGCCGTGAAGGAGGGCGCCGACAACTATCTGGCGAAACCCGCGAACGTCGAGTCGATCCTCGCCGCGCTGCAGACCAACGCGAGCGAAGTGCAGGCCGACGAGGCGCTGGAGAATCCGGTCGTGCTGTCGGTCGACCGGCTCGAATGGGAGCACATCCAGCGCGTGCTCGCGGAGAACAACAACAACATCTCGGCCACCGCGCGCGCGCTGAACATGCATCGCCGCACGCTGCAGCGCAAGCTCGCGAAGAAGCCGGTGCGGCAGTAAGCCGCGGGGCACAGGTCGCGAGGCATCGGCCGCCAAGCACCTGCCGCTAGGCACCGGCCCCCCGGCCCCAAACGAAAACGGGCGGCCCATCGGGCCGCCCGTTTTCAAGTCGCTGCCGCCCCGCGCGTTACAGCACGTAGCGCGACAGGTCCTCGTCCTGCGACACTTCGCCGAGCGCGCGGTCGACATACTGCGCGTCGATCGTCACGCGCTCGCCGGCGTGGTTGCCGGCCGAGAACGACACTTCCTCGAGCAGCTTCTCGATCACCGTGTACAGCCGGCGCGCGCCGATGTTCTCGGTCTTCTCGTTGACCGCGTACGCGATCTCGGCGAGGCGGCGAATGCCGTCCGCGGCGAAGTCGAGCTGCACGTCCTCGGTGGCGAGCAGCGCCTGGTATTGCTTGACGAGGCTCGCGTCGGTCGCGACGAGGATCGATTCGAAATCCTCGACCGACAGCGAATCGAGCTCGACGCGGATCGGGAAGCGGCCCTGCAGCTCCGGAATCAGGTCGCTCGGCTTCGCGAGGTGGAACGCGCCGCTCGCGATGAACAGGATGTGATCGGTCTTCACCATCCCGTACTTCGTGTTGACGGTCGTGCCTTCGACGAGCGGCAGCAGGTCGCGCTGCACGCCCTGGCGCGACACTTCGCCGCCGCTGCCTTCGTTGTTGCGCGACGTGATCTTGTCGATCTCGTCGAGGAACACGATGCCGTTCTGCTCGACGTTCTGCACGGCCTTCGTCTTCACTTCCTCGTCGTTGAGCATCTTCGCCGCTTCCTCGTCGGTCAGCAGCTTCAGCGCTTCCTGGATCTTCACCTTGCGGCGCTGCTTCTTGCCGCTGCCGAGGTTCGAGAACATCGAGCGGATCTGCTCGGTCATCTCTTCCATGCCCGGAGGCGCCATGATGTCCATGCCGGCCGACGGCTGCTCCAGGTCGAGCTCGATTTCCTTGTCGTCGAGCTGGCCTTCGCGCAGACGCTTGCGGAACGTCTGGCGCGTCGCGTTGTTGTCGTCGTTCGCGTGGTCGGCGTTGCCGCCGAAGCCCACCGCGCGCGGTTGCGGCAGCAGGATGTCGAGGATGCGGTCTTCCGCCTGGTCGGTCGCCTTGCTGCGCACCTTGCGCATCTCGGACTCACGCGTCTGCTTGACCGAGATCTCGATCAGGTCGCGCACGATGCTGTCGACGTCGCGGCCGACGTAGCCGACTTCGGTGAACTTGGTCGCTTCGATCTTGATGAACGGCGCATCGGCGAGCTTCGCGAGGCGGCGCGCGATTTCGGTCTTGCCGACGCCCGTCGGCCCGATCATCAGGATGTTCTTCGGCGTGATTTCCTGGCGCAGCGGCTCGGTGACCTGCTGACGGCGCCAGCGGTTGCGCAGCGCGACCGCGACGGCCTTCTTCGCCTTCGACTGGCCGATGATGTGCTTGTCGAGTTCCGAGACGATCTCGGCAGGGGTCATGGTGCTCATGGGGC
This sequence comes from Burkholderia sp. WP42, assembly GCF_000745665.1. Taxonomy (NCBI): domain Bacteria; kingdom Pseudomonadati; phylum Pseudomonadota; class Betaproteobacteria; order Burkholderiales; family Burkholderiaceae; genus Burkholderia; species Burkholderia sp. WP42. The sequence goes on from NZ_JQJT01000003.1 coordinate 149,740, forward strand.
GGTCCTTACTCGATCGTTTCGATGATGCGGTTGTGGTTCGTGTAGATGCACATGTCGCCGGCGATCTCGAGCGACTTCTCGACGATCTCGCGCGGCGACATGTCGGTATTCTCGGCCAGCGCGCGGGCCGCGGCCTGCGCGTAGGCGCCGCCCGAGCCGATCGCGCAGATGCCGCCTTCCGGGTCGAGCACGTCGCCGTTGCCGGTGATGACGAGCGTGGTGGTCGCATCGGCGGTGATCAGCATCGCCTCGAGACGGCGCAGCATCCGGTCGGTGCGCCAGTCCTTCGCGAGCTCGACGGCCGCGCGGGTCAGGTTGCCCTGGTGCTTCTCGAGCTTCGCCTCGAAGCGATCGAGCAGCGAGAACGCATCGGCGGTGCCGCCTGCGAATCCGACCAGAACCTGGTTGTTGTAGATCCGCCGCACTTTCCGCGCGCCACCCTTCATGACGATGTTGCCGAGGGTTACCTGGCCGTCGCCGCCGAGCGCGACCTTGTCGCCGCGCCGGACCGAAACGATGGTCGTGCCGTGAAATTGCTCCATCTGCGTTCCTTGAGAAAAACGGGGAAGAGTCGGGCGGCGCGGGACGCGCCGCCGCATGAATCGCAGTGCGCCGGGAGCGGCCCGGCGCGCGTCCGATTCATTTTAGGGCGCGCGCCGGGATATCAAGAGGGGACGCAAATCGCCGGCAGCCGGGAACCGGTGCCGGAAAACAAAAAGCGCGCGGCAGGCCGCGCGCTTTCGGGAAGCAGCGTGTGGGGGCGGAACGCCGCCGATCAGTCGCCGAACAGCTTCTGGCGCAGCTCGCGGCGCTCTTGCGCCTCGAGCGACAGCGTCGCGGTCGGGCGCGCGAGCAGGCGCGGGATGCCGATCGGTTCGCCGGTTTCCTCGCACCAGCCGTAATCGCCGGAATCGATGCGGGCGAGCGACTGCTGAACCTTCTTGAGGAGCTTGCGTTCGCGATCGCGCGTGCGCAGCTCGAGCGCGTGCTCTTCCTCGATCGTCGCGCGATCGGCGGGATCGGGCACGATCACCGTCTCGCGCAGGTTCTCGGTCGTCTGGCCAGCGTTCTTGAGGATGTCCGCCTGCAACTGTTCGAGCCGATTTTTGAAGAAGGCGAGCTGATCCTCATTCATGTAATCCTTGTCGCTCATCTTCAGGATTTCGGCTTCGGTCAAGAGTTTCTTCGTCATCTGCTTGCTTCTTCAATGTGCGGCAAATCCGGAGATATTGCCTGCACTTTGGGATTACCCGCAACTGCGCTAGCAATCATTTGCGATTAGCCGCCGCGGGGCCGAAAGCCTCTGGAAAACCGGTTCTCAAATACCAGGACGGGCCTGGCGCGGATCTGCGCGCGGCGAACCGGTGTGCTGCGCGGCAGATCGCATCGGCCGCAGCCGGTGGCGGATGGGCGATCCGGCGCGGTTGCGATGCCCGGGTAATGGTTCTGCAAGAACCGGGCCTGTTATTGCCGTACTCCAGCGGGCACGTATTGTAACTGAATCGCAAGCGGCCGCCGTATCGGGTCGATCCCCGTCGGCCGCGCCAATATCTAGAAAATATAACGCGCAAATCGGGAAAAAGCGATGACGGCGAAACCCTGCCCGGCAAAGGCGCGCCGCCAGCGTCACGGCCGCCCGCCGGGCGGCCTGCGAGTTCACGCGAGACAGGCGTCGAGGCCGTCGGTGATCAGGTCCTGCGGCAAGTCGACGCCGATGAACACCATCTTGTTGGTCTTCTTCTCGGCCGGCAGCCACTTCGCCGCCAGGTCGCTGCCCATCATCTGGTGCACGCCCTGGAACACGACCTTGCGATCGACGCCCTTCATGTACAGCACGCCTTTGTAGCGCAGCATCCGCTCGCCGTAGATCTGCAGGATGCCGCCGAGGAAATCCTCGAGCTTGTTCGGATCGAACGGGCGGTCGTTGCGGTACACGAACGACTTGATCTTGTCGTCGTGGTGCGCGTGGTGGTGGTGACCGTGGCCGTGATCGTGCGCGCATTCGCCGTGATCGTGGTCGCAATGCGCATGGTCGTGATCTTGGTCGTGATCGTGGTGATGGTGCGCGTGGTCGTCTTCGGCGAGGAAGTCCGGATCGATCTCGAGCTTCGCGTTCAGGTTGAAGCCGCGCAGGTCGAAGATTTCCTTGATGTCGGCTTCGCCGAAGTTCACGACCTTGACGGTCGCCTTCGGGTTCATGTGCAGCAGGCGGTGCTTGAGCGCCGCGACGGTTTCGTCGTCGACCAGATCCGACTTCGTGATGAACAGGCGATCGGCGAAGCCGACCTGGCGCTGCACCACCTCGTGTTCGTCCAGCTGCGCGTTCGCATGCTTCGCGTCGACCAGCGTGATGATCGCGTCGAGCAGGAAGTCGTCGGCGATCTCGCTGTCGATGAAGAACGTCTGCGCGACCGGGCCCGGGTTCGCGAGGCCGGTCGTCTCGATCACGATGCGATCGAAGTCGAGCTTGCCGTCGCGCTTCTTCGCGGCCAGATCGCCGAGCGCGCGCGCGAGGTCGCCGCGGATCGTGCAGCAGATGCAGCCGTTGCTCATCTGGATGATCTGCTCGTTGGTGTCCTGAACGAGGATCTCGTTGTCGATGTTCTCTTCGCCGAATTCGTTCTCGATCACGGCGATCTTCATGCCGTGTTGTTCGTTCAGGATGCGCTTGAGCAGCGTCGTCTTGCCGCTGCCGAGGAAGCCGGTGAGGATGGTGACGGGAGTGGCCATGTCGATCGCCTGTGGTTCGTGAATCGGGGTCAAAACCAGGATGGGTACGTCGCGCCGCGAGCCGGCTGGGCCGGGCGCACAACCATCCATTGAAACATACCTGTCAAGCCTTCGCCCGTCGTCCGGACGACGGGTTGCAGCGCGCGTCGGCCGGCGCCCGACGAGCGGGCCGGCGACGAGTGGGCCGATAGATCGGGGCGATCAGACGATTTGCAACAGCAGCCCCTTGAGATATTCGCCTTCCGGGAACGCGGCGAGCAGCGGATGATCGACGCCCGCGCCGAGGCGCTTCAGGATCCGCGCGTCGACCTTCGCGTCGGCCGCGGCGCCCGCGACGATCTTCTGGAACAGCTCCGCGTCGATCGCGCCCGAGCACGAATACGTGAACAGCAGGCCGCCCGGACGCAGCAGCTTGAAGCCGCTCAGGTTGATGTCCTTGTACGCGCGTGCGGCGCGCTCGACGCTGTCGCGGTTCGGCGCGAACTTCGGCGGATCGAGCACGATCAGGTCGAACCGCTCGCCTTCGTCGACGAGCCGGCGCAGCGTCTTGAATGCGTCCGCGTCGAGCCAGCTCGCGCGCGCGGCGTCGAAGCCGTTCGCCGCGACGTTCTGCTGCGCGAGCGCGAGCGCATCGCCCGACGAATCGATCGACACGACGCGTTGCGCGCCACCCTTGAGCGCCGCCAGCGAGAAGCCGCCGGTGTAGCAGAAGCAGTTGAGCACGTCGCGGCCGGCCGCGTATTGCGCGACGAGCGCGCGGTTGTCGCGCTGGTCGACGTAGAAGCCCGTCTTGTGGCCGTGCGGCACGTCGACGTGATAGCGCACGCCGTTCTCGTCGACGATCAGCGTCGCGGGCGGCGCGTCGCCCGCGAGCACGCCGGTGGTCTGCGCGAGCCCTTCCTTGTCGCGGATCGACACGTCGGAGCGCTCGTACACGTTCGGGCAGCCGGTCGCGCCGATCAGCGCCTTCACGATCGCGTCCTTCCACGCTTCGACGCCCGCGGCCATGAACTGGCACACGAGCTGGCCGCGCGGCGCGGCGTCAGGTTCGGCGTCAGGTTCGGCGGTATCGGCGACGTAGTAGTCGACGATCAGCCCCGGCAAGCCGTCGGCTTCGCCGAACACGAGGCGCACCGCGCCCGTGCCCGACACCATCGCGTTGCGGTGCGCGACCGCGCGCTGCACGCGGCGCTTGAAGAACGCGTGGTCGATCGGCTCGGTCTCGTCGAAGCTCCACACGCGCACGCGGATCTGCGACTGCGGGCTGTACGCGCCGCGCGCGAGGAAGCGGCCGTCGTGTGCGCGCACGACCACGGTGGCGCCCGGCGCGGGCTGGCCGTCGACGCGGTCGATCGCATTCGCGTAGATCCACGGATGCCGGCGTTGCAGCGATTTGTCCTTGGACGGTTTGAGGGTGACGGTGTGCATGATGGAGTCTGAATGAGTCGTGCGGCGGCGGCCGTTGGCGGCCGCGCGCGGGGCGCATCGAACGGTACGCGCGTCAGTCGCGCTTCTTCGCGCGCGGATGCGCGCTGTCGTAAATCTTCGCGAGATGCTGGAAGTCGAGCGACGTGTAGATCTGCGTGGCCGCGACGCTCGCGTGGCCCAGCAGCTCCTGCACCGCGCGCAGGTCGCCGCTCGATTGCAGCACGTGCGTCGCGAACGAGTGGCGCAGCACGTGCGGATGCACGTTGGCCGGGATGCCGGCGGAGAGCGCCGCGCGCTTCACGCGCTCGCGCACGACGCCCGGCGCCATCCGGTTGCCGCGCACCGACAGGAACAGCGGATGCGGATCGTGCTTCACGAATTCGCCGCGCACCGCGAGCCATGCGTTGAGCGCGGCGATCGCCTTGCGGCCGACCGGCACCTTGCGCTCCTTGTTGCCCTTGCCGCGCACCGTGACTTCCGCTTCGGCGAGATCGAGCCAGCCGGCCGAGCGGTAGCCGTCCGCCTGCGTGTACATGGCGTCGAGCCCGACCAGTTCGGCGAGGCGCAGCCCCGACGAATAGAACAGCTCGAGGATCGCGTGATCGCGGATGCCTTCGGTCGTGTCGGGCAGCGGCGCGTCCATCAGCGCCGATGCGTCGTCGACCGACAGCGCCTTCGGCAGCGTCTTCGGGCGCTTCGGCGCGCGCACCGCGGCCACCGGGTTGGCGGGCATCTCGATGCGCAGCGCGAGCCATCGGTAGAACGCGCGCCACGCGGAAAGCCGGTGCGAGATCGAGCGCGCCGACAGCCCGCCCGCGTGTGCGCGCGCGACCGCGCCGCGCACGTCGGTGGCCGTCAGCGTTTCCAGCGGGCGGCCGGCCGCGAGCTTCTTCAGTTCGTCGAGCTCGTGCGTGTATCCGCGCAGCGTGTGCTCCGACAGCTGCCTGACGTGTTTCAGGTTCGACAGGTAGGCGGCGATCGGATCGTCGAGCATGGGCGCGGTGTCAGTGCGGCAGCAGGCGCGTGAGCGCGGCGCTCGCGAGCGTCGCGATCTGCGCGAGGAAGTCGGTGGCCATGCCGTCGTGGAAGCGGCGCGGATCGGGCGAGCCGAGCACGAGCAGCCCGAACGCGGGCGCATCGACGCCGGCGAGCGGCGCACGCAGCGCGAGCAGCGCGACCGACTTGGGCGAACCGTCGCCGGCCGGCGCGGCTTCGGCGGTGTCGGCCGAGGCCGAGGCCGCGGCGTTGGCGGCCGGCGCCGCGACGGCGGGCGCGAGCCACTGGGCCGCTTCGAAACCGGTGTTCGCGCCGCAGTACGGCGTCGCCAGCCCGTTCGTGAACAGGCGCACTTCCTCGCCGACCTGGCGCGCGAAATCGGCTTGCGCGTAGGTGTCGGCGACGTCCCAGACGCGCAGCGCCGTTTGCGGCACGTCGAACACGTCGGCGATGCCGTCGGCGATCGTGCGCGGCAGCGCGTACGGGTCGCGTTCGGCGATCACGCGGGCGGTCCAGCGGCTGAACTTCGCGGACAGGCTGTCGTTCTCGTGGCCGTAGCGCACCAGCTCGGCGAGCCGGCGCTCGAGATGCTTGTTCTTGTCGCGCAGCATTTCCATCTGCCGCTCCTGCAGCGAGATCGCGGCCTTGCCGTGCGGGTTGGCGAGACGGATCGTCGCGAGCAGTTCCGCGTGTTGCGCGAAGAATTCGGGATTGGCGAGCAGGTAGTCGGCGACTTCGCGTTCGTTCATGTGGCTGGAGCGTTCAGTGGTTCAGGACGTTGAAGGGTCAGACGTTCAGCTCGATCTCGCCTTCGAACACGGTCGTGGCCGGGCCGGCCATCGTCAGCGCGGCGCGTTCGTCGTGCGCGCCGTCCCAGCTGATCGTCAGCGTGCCGCCGTGCGTGTGGACGGTGACCGGCGAGTCGAGCAGGCCGCGCCGGATGCCGGCCGCGACCGCCGCGCACGCGCCGGTGCCGCAGGCGAGCGTCTCGCCCGCTCCGCGCTCGTAGACGCGCAGCTTCACCTCGTGGCGCGACACGATCTGCATGAAGCCGGCGTTCACGCGCTTCGGGAAGCGCGCGTGGCGCTCGATCAGCGGGCCTTCGGCGAGCACCGGATACGCCTCGGCGTCGTCGACGACCTGCACCGCATGCGGATTGCCCATCGAGACCGTCGACACCCAGCGCGTCGCGCCGCCGACGTCGAGCGGCCACAGCGTGTCGTTGCCGTCCGTGCGGCCGTCGAGGCCGCTGGCGTCGAACGGCACCTGGGCCGGCTCGAACACGGGCGCGCCCATGTCGACGACGACTTCGCCGTTGTCCTGCATCGTCAGCGTAATCAGGCCCTTCATCACCTGCACGCGCACGCTGCGCTTGTCGGTCAGGCCGCGATCGGTGACGAACTTCACGAAGCAGCGCGCGCCGTTGCCGCAGTGCTCGACCTCGCCGCCGTCGCAATTGAAGATCCGGTATTTGAAATCGGCGCCGTCGACGGTCGGCTTCTCGACGACCAGCAGCTGGTCGGCGCCGATGCCGAAGTGGCGGTCGGCGAGCGCGCGCACCTGCACGTCGGTGAGCGGGGGCAGCGTGTGCGAATAGCCGTCGAGCACGACGAAGTCGTTGCCCGCGCCGTGCATCTTGGTGAACGAGAGTTTCACTGGGTCCGGAATTCCATGGCGAACGAGGCGGCCGGCACGATCGACGTGGCGACGGTCGCCCGCGCGGGCAGCGTCGTTCGTCGTGCCGATCTCAGCCGTAAATGATACATGCAGCGGGCAGGGGCGTCCCGCGCTGGCCGGCGGCGCAGCGCCCGCGGCGCATGCGCAGCGGATGTTGGACGGCGCGCGTTCGGCGGCGCGCCGGCGGATGGCGTTCAGTAGAGGCTCGGCTCGCCGGGCGGGCGCGTCTTGAAGCGCTTGTGAACCCAGTAGTACTGCTCGGGCATCAGCGGGATCTGCTCTTCGAGGAATTCGTTCATGCGCCGCGCGTCGAGGTCGTCGTCGCCGGTCGGGTAGTGATCCCACGGCTTGAACACCTTCAGCCGGTAACCCTTGTAGTTCGGCAGCACTTCGCCGATGAACGGCACGACCTGCGCGCGGCCCGTCTTCGCGAGCCGGCCGACGGCCGTCAGCGTGCAGGCGGGCACGCCGAAGAACGGCACGAACGTCGAATTGCGCAGCCCGTAGTCCATGTCGGCGCCGAGCATCACCGGCTTGCGGTCGCGCAGCCAGCGCAGCACGACGCGCGCGCTGTCCGCGCGGCCGACCATCTCGGCGTCGAAACGCCCGCGCGCCTTCTTCGCTTCCGCTTCGAGCACTTCGTTCGAGAACGGCTGGTACAGCGACCCGCAGCGGCGGTGCAGCGACCGGTTCAGCCAGATCGAGCCGGCCTCGATGCCGACGAAATGCAGGCCGAGGAACAGCGTCGGGGGCAGATCGGGATCGGTGAGGTCGACCGCGCTGTCGACCTGGATCAGCTTCGCGAGCTTGCGCTCGGAGCCGAACCACTGGACGCTGCGCTCGACGTAGCTGCGGATCGCATGGCGGAAATGCAGGCCGGCCACTTCCTCGCGCCGCGCGTCGCTCCAGTCGGGAAAGCAGAGTTTCAGATTGATATGTACGATGCGCTTGCGCCGGCTGGGGATCTGGTACAGCAGCCAGCCGAGGCCGTCGCCGAACCGCGCGGTCAGGCCGTACGGCAGCAGGGCGAGCAGCTTCAGGAAGCCGATGGCGAGGTGCGTGCCGAGGCGGCCTAGCATGCGGAATCTCCGTTGGGCCGGCTGGCCGGCGCGTGGCAGACAGGGGAGGAGGACAGCGGACGATACGGCACGGGCGGCGCTCTGTGACAATTCACGAAAGCCGCTATAATACGGGCTTCGCCGAGTTAACTGACAACTTGCGGGGCGAAGCCGGCTGGCGCGAAGCGCGCTGCCCGGTCCTGGTAATCCGCTAAAGCGTCGCCGCTTCAGGCCCAACGAAGCTGGCTACGTGAAACCGACCGTAACCACACAGGAGCCTGAAAAAGTGGCAAACGATTATTTCTTCACGTCCGAATCCGTCTCCGAAGGCCATCCGGACAAAGTCGCGGACCAAATCTCGGACGCGATTCTCGACGCCATCCTCGAGCAGGACAAATATTCCCGCGTTGCCGCAGAAACGCTGTGCAACACGGGTCTCGTCGTCCTGGCCGGTGAAATCACCACGACGGCCAACATCGATTACATCCAGATCGCGCGCGACACGATCAAGCGCATCGGCTACGACAACACCGACTACGGCATCGACTACAAGGGTTGCGCGGTGCTGGTCGCGTACGACAAGCAGTCGCCGGACATCGCGCAGGGCGTCGACCGCGCGCATGACGACAACCTCGATCAGGGCGCGGGCGACCAGGGCCTGATGTTCGGCTACGCATGCGACGAAACGCCGGAACTGATGCCGCTGCCGATCTACCTGTCGCACCGTCTGGTCGAGCGCCAGGCGAGCCTGCGCCGCGACGGCCGTCTGCCGTGGCTGCGTCCGGACGCGAAGTCGCAGGTCACGATCCGCTACGTCGACGGCAAGCCCGATTCGATCGACACCGTCGTGCTGTCGACGCAGCACGCACCGGACATCGAACTGCCGGCGCTGCGCGAAGCCGTGATCGAGGAAATCATCAAGCCGACGCTGCCGGCCGACCTGATCAAGGGCGACATCAAGTTCCTCGTGAACCCGACCGGCCGGTTCGTGATCGGCGGCCCGCAGGGCGACTGCGGCCTGACCGGCCGCAAGATCATCGTCGACACCTACGGCGGTGCCGCACCGCACGGCGGCGGCGCGTTCTCGGGCAAGGATCCGTCGAAGGTCGACCGCTCGGCCGCCTATGCGGGCCGCTATGTCGCGAAGAACATCGTCGCCGCGGGCCTCGCTTCGCGCGCGCTGATCCAGGTGTCGTATGCGATCGGCGTGGCCGAGCCGACCTCGGTGATGGTCAACACGTTCGGCACGGGCCGCGTGTCGGATGCGGTGATCACGAAGCTCGTGCGCGAGCACTTCGACCTGCGCCCGAAGGGCATCATCAAGATGCTCGACCTGCTGCGCCCGATCTACGAGAAGACGGCCGCTTACGGCCACTTCGGCCGCGAAGAGCCGGAATTCTCGTGGGAAGCGACCGACAAGGCGCTGGCGCTGGCCGAAGCGGCCGGCGTCGAGCCGACCGCACGCGTCGCATAAGCGCTTCGCTCCAAACGAAAAACCCCGGCATGCCGGGGTTTTTTTATGCGCGTCGCTCGCAGTCGAACCGACACCGCATCGTGGCGATGCCGCCCGGCGCGGCGGCGTCAGCGTGCGCCGAAGCCGAACCAGCCGTGGCTCGCCGCCAGCCGCCGCGGACGATTGACGCGGCGCTGCGGGCCGAGCGTGCGGCGCAGCGCGAGCGCGCGCAGCGACGACGGCTTCTGCAGCAGCGAGCGCAGCCCGGCGCGGCGTGCGAACGCTTGCGCGTTCATCATCGAGAAGAACGCGTGGAACCACGCGCGGATGCCGTCCAGCCGGCTGTGCGCGTGCGTGTGCCCGGCGAGCGCGCGAGCCCGCGCGCGGTGATGGCGCAGCGAGCGGGCGGGAGCGGACGGCACGACGCGCTTGGCAGCGCGGTTGAAACGGGAAGTCAGACGGAATGGCATGTGAACGATGCTTCGCTTGTATGGGTGGTGCCTTGCAGAGCGCACTGGTATCAACGGCCTCGGATGGCGCAACGGATCTTACCGAAACCCGCTGCGCGCCGCGCCCGCCAGAATTGACAGGCCGCGACAGGCTACCGGGCTTTCGTGACGCGCAAAAGTCGCGATAAACCCTCGTGCCGCAAGCGAATTGCCGCGTGCAGCCTGTCGCTGAGGCTCGCGCCGCGCCACACAGTTCCCTTGATCCGAATCAAATCAGCGATTGGCATGCCCATGCGCACGGCAATGGCGCTGTTCGCGGTCTTCGGCGCCGATTTACAATCGTCACATTCACACAATAAGCGTCTGGCATCCCATGTCGTCACCATTGCAGTCGGAATCGATCCGCGCGCAGGTCGCGGAATTGCGCGAACACGGCTTCGTCGTTGCGCGCGGCCTCGTCGGCGAAGCGCAGTGCGCGACGCTCAAGCGGATCGCGCAGCGGCAGTTGCAGGAAGCGGCCGAGCCGATCGAATTCGAGGCCGATCTGCGCTATCCGGGCGCGCCGGACTCCCGGCACGCGCCGGGCGGCCATACGGTGCGGCGGTTGCTGGATGCGTACTCGCGCGACCCGGCGTTCGCCCAGCGCGCGATCGCGCCCGAGATCGGCGCATGGATGCGCGAGTACTTCGGCGAGCAGCCCGTGCTGTCGCGCGCGCATCACAACTGCATGATGACGAAGCATCCGGCGTACGGCAGCCTCACCGGCTGGCATCGCGACTTCCGCTACTGGTCGTTCGAACGCGCGGACATGGTGTCGGTGTGGCTCGCGCTCGGCACGGAAACGAACGAGAACGGCGCGCTGTGGCTGGTGCCGGGTTCGCACACGGCCGAATTCGGGCCGGAAGCCTTCGACGACGCGAAGTTCTTCCGCAGCGACCTGCCCGCCAACCGCGTGATGATCGACGCGGCGATTTGTCCGCCGCTGCAGACCGGCGACGTCGTGTTCTTTCACTGCAACACGCTGCATTCGGCCGGCCAGAACCGCTCCGACGACGTGAAGTTCTCGCTGGTCTACACCTATCACGGGATCAGCAACCGGCCGCTGCCGGGCACGCGCTCGGCGGCGAAGCCGGAAGTGCAGTTCTAGCGGCGCGTCGGCCCGGCGCGCCCGTCGTGGTGCCGGGCTGTCGGGCTACCGGCCCCGGCGCGGCGCTTCGGCCGCGCGGGCACAGTGACGAACGGGCGGCCTGGCCGCCCGTTTCGTTTGGTCGACCCGCTCGAGCGAATCGCGCCGGCGTGCTCAGCGCTTGTTGCCCGGCATCGCGAGGCCGATCAGACCGATCAGCATCGCGACGGCGCCGCCGGCGATCAGCAGGATCGTCTTCGTCGCGGGCGAGCCGGTGAAGAAGCGCGACACGTTGTCGTTGATCGAATGGAACGACTGGCCGCCGAAATAAAGCAGCACGACGCCGCCGACCAGCAGCGCAACCGAGATGACCCGGGACATACCAACCTCGCTGTAACGGTGATTCGAGACGCCGCAGTGTAGGCGACGCGCGCGGGCGCGTCCATGGCCGTGCGCGCTTCGGCCACGTTCGCTACCATGAACGCCGTACGTGTCCTTCGCCGCCGTCGCGCGATGTCTGCGCGCGGCGCGCGTCCCTTCCCCGACGTCCAGACGGAACCGACTCATGGCCTACGAAGCAGCTACCGAACGTTATGCCGACATGCAATACCGCACCTGCGGCAAATCCGGGCTCAAATTGCCCGCCCTGTCGCTCGGCCTGTGGCACAACTTCGGCGACACGACGCCGATCGCGACGCAGCGCGAGATTCTGCGCACCGCGTTCGACCTCGGCATCAATCACTTCGACCTCGCAAACAACTACGGGCCGCCGTACGGCAGCGCCGAAATCAACTTCGGCCGGCTGCTGAAGGAGGATTTCCGGCCCTACCGCGACGAGCTGCTGATCTCGACGAAGGCCGGCTGGGACATGTGGCCGGGGCCGTACGGCAGCGGCGGCGGCTCGCGCAAGTATGTGCTCGCGAGCCTCGACCAGAGCCTGCAGCGCATGGGCCTCGACTACGTCGACATCTTCTATTCGCACCGCTTCGACGCGCATACGCCGCTCGAGGAAACCGCCGGCGCGCTCGCGTCCGCGGTTCAGCAGGGCAAGGCGCTGTATATCGGCATCTCGTCGTACTCGGCCGCGAAGACGCGCGAGATGGCCGAACTGCTCGCCCAGTACAAGGTGCCGCTGCTGATCCATCAGCCGTCGTACAACCTGCTCAACCGCTGGGTCGAGCACGAGCTGCTCGGCACGCTCGATGCGCTCGGCACGGGCAGCATCGCGTTCACGCCGCTCGCGCAGGGGCTGCTGACGTCGAAATACCTGAACGGCGTGCCGGCCGATGCGCGCGTGAACAAGCCGGGCGGCGGTTCGTTGAAGCAGGATCACTTGAGCGCGGCAAACCTCGAGCACGTGCGCAAGCTCGATGCGATCGCGCAGCGGCGCGGCCAGAGCCTCGCGCAGATGGCGCTTGCATGGGTGCTGCGCGGCGAGCGCGTGACGTCGGCGTTGATCGGTGCGAGCCGGGCGGAGCAGGTGCGTGAAAACGTCGGCGCGCTGAAGAACCTCGAATTTTCGGCCGACGAACTCGCTGAAATCGATCGCTACGCGACCGAAGGCGGGATCAATCTGTGGGAAAAGCCGTCCACCGATCAGGCGATCTGACCGGTTGCATCGGCACGCGATACCGGCTCCGAAACATCGGGCGCCGTATCGCGATAACTGCGCGGCAACTGCGCACGAGCCGCTGCGTCGCTGCGATGCAGCGACGTGAACCGCACGCAATGGGCGCGTTGCTACAGCAGCGCAGGCAGCCCTTCGACGAGCAATACCGCGACGCCGACGCCGAGGATCACGCCCAGCACGCGCAGCAGGTTGTGGCGGAACTGCGTGGCGCACGGCACCGCGCCGAGAAACAGCGCGCCGGCCAGCGCCATCGGAATCAACAGGATGAAGTCGCCGATCGTGAAATAGGTGGTCATGCGTGTCTCCGTAGTCGGCCGGCGCAGGCACGCGCCTGCACCGTCCCCATGCCCGGTATTTCTAATGTGGGGCCGACCCGCTCGCAAGCGGGCCGGACAATTCGAGTATAGGCAACCGCGCCGCGTTTTTCGCTATCCGAACCATTAAAAGCAGCGGGAAAACGCCCGAATGTCGCCCGTTTCGCTGCGAATCGGACGAATGCCTTGCGCCAGTCTTTCCCGTTGCTTTCGGTTTGCGCGAAAGCGCAGTCCGGACCGGCGATGCCGACCCGGTAAGCGGCCCGTGTCGGCTATGCGCGGCCGCAGCGCGGCCGACGTGCCGACGGGCGAAACACGAGCACGAGCCCCGCGACGATGGCGCCCATGCCGGCGAGGGCGAGCGGCGCGGGGCGGTGGCCGAGCCACAACGCGTCCATCAGCGTGGTGACGACCGGCACGAGATAGAACAGGCTCGTCACGTCGACGAGATCGCCGCGCTGCATCAACCGATAGAACAGCAGCTGCGCGATCACCGAGATCACGATGCCCAGCCACAGCAACGGTACGACGAATGCCCAACCCGGCTCGAGCGACACGCGCTGGAACGGCAGGATCGCGACGCACAGCGCGAGGCCGATCGCGTTCTGCAACGGCAGCACGTCGGCGGGCGCCGCGCGCGTGCGTTTTTGCAGCAATGCGCCGACGGTCAGCGCGACGAGCGCGGCGAGTGCGCACGCGACGCCCGTCAGCGGCATGCCCGCGTCGCCGACGCCGCGGCATACGACCAGCGCGAGCCCGGCCAGCGACAGCCCGAGCCCCGCGACGCGCATCGGCTGCCAGCGCCGCTCGACGATCGCGAGCGTGACGATCGGCTGCACGCCGAGGATCGTCGCGAGCACGCCGGGCGCGATCCCGCGCTCGAGCGCGAGCAGATAGAAGATCGAATAGCCGCCCATCATCAGCAAGCCGGTGAGCGCGGCCATGCGGCGCTCGCCGCGCGGCGGCAGCCAGCGTCCGCGCACGCAGGCCAGCACGACGAGCACGAGCGATGCAAGCGCGAAGCGCGCGGCGAGGAAAACGAACGCGGACGCGTGACGCAGCCCCAGTTCGGCGAAGATCGCGCCGCTGCTCCACAGCAGGACGAACAGCGACGTTGCGCCATGCGCGGCGAGCGCGCGTTTGAACGAAATCATGTGAATTCACCTGTCGAACGGATCGAGACGTTCCATGCCGCGCGCAGACGTGCGATACGCGATACGCGAGCGCGTACCGCGTGTGTCACGCGGGCGGATGGAAAGCGGAATACCGGCTGGTCAGCCGGCGCGCGTCGCCGGTGGCGGCGGCGCGGCGCCGACGAGCGGCGTTGCGACAGGCGGAGGGGGAGCCGACGAATGCGCGCACGCTTGCGGCCGCGAGTCGAGCTGCGGCCAGGATTCTGCAGGTGTGGACGTGAGCGAATGCATCGTGTCGAAATGCGTTCGAATGCGAATGAACGTGAAAGGTACCGCGAGGCGGCCGTCCAGCGCAACGGGGTATGAGAACACCCCGCACACCCGCGAGCCAGCCGTACGCGATCCGACGACGGTCGCGATCGTCGTGCACGCGGCCGCGCAACCATCGCAGGCACGTCGCGCATCGCACGGTTCCCCGGCGCGACACGCGTGACGCACGCGCCGGGCGCTTTCCGCGGACGGTCACGTGCGACAGGGTATGATGGGGTTGATCGGGCGTGCAAGCGCGCGCACGACGCAGTGGTTGATTGGAGACATTCGACGAATTCGCGGCACTTCACCCGCTTCTTCTTCTTTTCGCGCTTCGATAAACCGTGAACAATGGGATCACGCGCAACATCCCCGGCGAGGGCGGCGCGGATCGTGCATTTGCCGGCTCGTCCGCGAGCCGGGTTTCAAGTTTCAAGAGTGGGGAACCATCATGCATGTCGGGTCGATTGTCTGCACTACCCATATCGCAGTGCCGAAGGGCGCGCGCGGCATCGTTCAGCGCGTTCTTGGCGACATGGCCATGGTGACCTGGTACGCGGGCGTACCGGGCGAGTCGAAGGAACTCAACACCGAACCGTTCTTTCTCGAGGACCTGATCGACACCGGCGAATCCGTGCTGCCGGCCGGCGCCGCGATCCACTGAGTCCACGCATCGCAGCCAACGCTCGTGTTTCGGCGCGGCTGACGGCACAATGCGGGGCATGACAGACGTTACTTCCGCCTCCGCTGCTCCCGCCGGCCCGCCGTTCGCCGGCCTCACGCCCGAGTGCGTGCTCGACGCGCTCGACAGCGTGCTGATGCCGGCCGGGCTGCGCACCGACGGGCGCCTGCTCGCGCTCAACAGCTACGAGAACCGCGTCTACCAGGTCGGCATCGAGGACGGCCCGCCCGTCGTCGCGAAGTTCTACCGGCCCGCGCGCTGGTCGGACGACGCAATCCTCGAAGAACACGCGTTCGTCGCCGAACTCGCCGCGCGCGAGATTCCGGCGGTGCCTGCCCGCGTCTTCGACGGTCGCACGCTGCACGCGTTCGGCGGCTTTCGCTTCTCGATCTTCGAACGTCGCGGCGGCCGCGCGCCGGACCTCGACCGCAGCGACACGCTCGAATGGCTCGGCCGCTTCATCGGCCGCATTCATGCGGTCGGGGCGACGCAGCCGTACGTCGCGCGTCCGGCGCTCGACATCGGCACGTTCGGCTACGAGCCGCGCGACTACCTGCTCGCGCACGATTTCATTCCCCACGATGTGCGGCCGGCGTACGAGACGGCAGTGGCGCTCGCGCTCGAAGGCGTCGAGGCCGCGTTCGACCGCGCGGGCGACGTGCGCATGCTGCGCACGCACGGCGACTGCCATCCGAGCAACGTGCTGTGGACCGATGCCGGCCCGCATTTCGTCGACTTCGACGACAGCCGGATGGCGCCGGCCGTACAGGATCTCTGGCTGCTGCTGCCGGGCGATCGCGAAGGCGCGTCGCGCGCGCTCGCGGACCTGCTCGCCGGCTATGAGGATTTCTGCGAATTCGAGCCGCGCGAGCTGCATCTGATCGAGGCGCTGCGCACGCTGCGCCTGATCCATTACGCGGCGTGGCTCGCGCGTCGCTGGGACGATCCGGCGTTTCCCGCGGCGTTTCCGTGGTTCAACACGCATCGCTACTGGGAAGCGCGCGTACTCGAGCTGCGCGAGCAGATCGGCGCGATGCAGGAAGGGCCGCTCTGGCCCGTGTGACCGCGCGGGTGGCCAACCGCGCCGAGCTCCGGCGCGAGCGCCGCGCCGCCCCCGCCGCTCAGAACTTCAGCATCATCCGGATCACCGCGGCGAAGCGCTTGCCGTACGGCGGCGCGATCAGCCCGCGCGTGTTCAGCCGCGACTGCGTGAGCACGGGCTTCATCTTCGAGAACGTCACGAAGCCGTCGTAGCCGTGATACGCGCCCATCCCGCTCGCACCGACACCGCCGAACGGCAGGCTGCCGCACGCGATGTGCATCAGCGTTTCATTGACGGTCACGCCGCCTGAAATCGTTTCGCGCAGCACGCGGTCGATCGTGCCGCGATCCTCGTCGAACAGGTACAGCGCGAGCGGCCGCGGCCGCGCGTTCACGTAGCCGATCGCCTCGTCGAGCCGTTCGTACGGCACGAGCGCCAGCAGCGGCCCGAAGATTTCCTCCTGCATCACTTGCGACGCGTCCGGCACGTGCGTGAGTGCGCACGGCACGAAGCGGCGCGACGCGGGATCGGATTGCGCATCCGACAGCGGGTGCAGTTGCGCGCCGGCCGCCTGCGCGTCGCTCGCGAGCTGCTGCAGCCGCGCGTAGTGGCGCCGCGACACGATCGTCGTGTAGTCGCCGTTGTTCGACAGGTCCGGATACAGCTTCGCGAAGCGCGCCCGCGCGCGCTCGATGAACGCGCCTTCCATCCCGCGCGGCAGCAGCACGTAGTCGGGGGCGATGCAGGTCTGCCCCGCGTTCAGCGTCTTGCCGCCGATGATCGCGTCGACCGCCGCATCGAAGCGCGCATTCGGGCCGATGATCGCCGGCGACTTGCCGCCGAGTTCCAGCGTCACGGGCGTCAGGTTGTCGGCGGCGGCGCGCATCACGTGGCGGCCGACGTGCGTCGAGCCGGTGAACAGCAGATGGTCGAACGGCAGCGCGCTGAAGGCGGCGCCGAGCTCCGCATCGCCGTTCACGACCGCAACGTGGTCGCGCGAGAAGGTCTTCGCGATCAGCTGCTCGAACAGCGCCGACGTGCGCGGCGTCAGCTCCGACATCTTGACGATCGCGCGGTTGCCGGCCGCGAGCGCGCAGATCAGCGGGCCGGCGGCGAGCAGCACCGGATAGTTCCACGGCACGACGATGCCGACCACGCCGAGCGGCTGCGGCACGACCTTGGCGCGCGCCGGCCGCAGCCACTTGTTCATCCGCTTCGCCATCGGCTTCATCCAGCGCTTGCCGTGCTTCAGCGCATCGTCGATCTCTTCCTTCGCCATCCAGATTTCCGACAGCAGCACCTCCTGTTTCGCGCGATGCCCGAAGTCGGCGCTGATCGCATCGGCGAGCGCATCGGCGTGCTCGATCAGCATCGTGCGCAGCGCGCGCAGGTGCTGCGCGCGCGTGTCCCATTCCGGGTACGGGGCGCGCAGGTAAGCCGCGCGCTGATCGCGCAGCAGCGACGTGAGCGCATCGAGCGACGGCAGCGCTTGCGGGGCCAGTTCGGGCAGGTCGTTCTTCATCGCATGTTCTCCAGGTGAGCGTGGCGGGTCGGCCAGCAGTCAGGCCGCACGTGTGCGCTCGGCGAGCGTGGCGGGTCGGGTCGGGGCCGCATGCGCGACGCGGCGTGGGGCCGGATGCGTCGGGTGAGCGAAAACGGCATGAAGCGGCAGGCAAGCGTCGCGTCCGCGCGACGGTATCCGGATGCGGAACCGGGGCGACGCGGTGCGCGCAGGCGGCGCGAGCCGATCGTCGTGGCAAGCGCGGACGGCCGCGTCGGGCGCTCGCCGGTGCGGCGAAGCGCAGTCGCGCAGCATGGGCAGATGCGTATGTGCAGGCGCAACACGCCGCGCGTTCGACGGGCCGTCCAAACGGTCGGCCATCTGCGACGTCGTTCGATTTCGGCTGCTGCTGCATCGGCTGCAGCACGTCGTCGTGGTGGCGTCCGTTTGAATTGAAATGCGGGCGGCGCGCGGCGCGATCGGATCATCCGGTCGGCACGCGGCTCGCAGAGCTTCGCGCTGCATCGTCGTCTCCCCAGTTTTGCGACGGCGCGGCGTCTGGCGGCCGTTGCATCGCGTCGCATCGATCGACATATCTTAAATTTAGTTCACGCGTGCGTTTAGAGGAATCGCTCTTTAACGGACCTGCCGCGCGCGCGATGGCCGTTCCTACAATGCCCGAACATTACAAGCGGGAGCCGGCGCGAACCGGGCGCCGTTCATGACACGAAGGAGACGTGACGTGCAATACGACTACATCATCGTCGGCGCGGGCTCGGGCGGCTCGAGCCTCGCCGGCCGCCTCGCCGACGCCTGCCCCGATGCGACGATCGCGCTGATCGAAGCCGGCTCGCACACGGAGCGCAATCTGCTCGTCAACATGCCGGTCGGCATCGCGGCGCTCGTGCCGTTCAAGCTCGGCACCAACTACGGTTACGAGACGGTGCCGCAGCCGGGCCTCGGCGGCCGCCGCGGCTATCAGCCGCGCGGCCGCGGGATGGGCGGCTCGAGCGCGATCAACGCGATGATCTACACGCGCGGCCATCCGGGCGACTACGACGAGTGGGCGGCGCTCGGCGCGACGGGCTGGGGCTGGCAGGAGGTGCTGCCGTATTTCCGCCGCGCGGAAGGCAACCAGCGCGGCGCCGACGCATGGCACGGCGCGGACGGTCCGCTCACGGTTTCCGATCTGCGCTTCCGCAATCCGTTCTCCGAACGATTCGTGCAGGCCGCGCATGCGGCCGGCTATCCGCTGAACGACGACTTCAACGGCGCGACGCAGGAAGGCGTCGGCTTCTACCAGGTCACGCATCGCGACGGCTCGCGCTGCAGCGTCGCGCGGGCGTACATCTACGGCCGCAACCGGCCGAACCTGCACGTGATCACCGATGCGACGGTGCTGCGCGTCGGCTTCGACGGCAAGCGCGCGGTCGGCGTCGTGGTGTCGCGCGACGGGCGCGTCGAGACGCTCGGCGCGCGGGCTGAGGTGATCCTGTCGGCCGGCGCGTTCAACTCGCCGCAACTGTTGATGTGCTCGGGGATCGGTCCGGTCGAACAGCTGCGCCGGCACGGCATCGCGGTCGTGCACGATGCGCCGGAGGTCGGCACGAACCTGAGCGACCACATCGACTTCATCGTCAATACGCGCGTGAATTCGTCCGAACTGGTCGGCATTTGTCTGCGCGGCATCGCGAAGATGACGCCCGCGCTCGCGCGCTACCTGTCGAGCCGCACGGGGATCATGACGAGCAACGTCGCGGAGGCCGGCGGCTTCATCAAGAGCGATCCGTCGCTCGATCGTCCCGACCTGCAGCTGCATTTCTGCGCGGCGCTGGTCGACGATCACAACCGCAAGATGCACTGGGGGTTCGGTTATTCGCTGCACGTGTGCGCGCTGCGTCCGTTCAGCCGCGGCACGGTCGCGCTCGCGAGCGGCGATGCGCGCGACGCGCCGCTGATCGATCCGCGCTTCTTCAGCGATACGCGCGATCTCGACCTGCTGGTGCGCGGCGCGCACGCGATGCGGCGGATCCTGTCGCAGGCGCCGCTCGCGTCGCAAGGCGGCCGCGAGCTGTACACGCGGCCAGACCAGAGCGACGCCGAGCTGCGCGCGACGATCGTCGCGCACGCCGACACGATCTACCATCCGGTCGGCACCTGCCGGATGGGCTCCGATGCGCGGGCGGTCGTCGATCCGCAACTGCGCGTGCGCGGCGTCGACGGGTTGCGGGTCGTGGATGCGTCGGTGATGCCGACGCTGATCGGCGGCAACACGAATGCGCCGTCGGTGATGATCGGCGAGCGCGCGGCGGACTTCATCGTCGCGGCGCGCAACGGCAGCGCGTCGCGCAGCGCGGCGGCCGCGGCCGTGCACGGCCGCTGAGCGCCGGTCAGCGCACGCGATGCTCAGGCAAACGTATCGACGAGGCCGGCGCGGCTCACGGTTGCGGCGGCCGCTGCGGATGGCGCGGCGTCGAGCGGTGCGTCGGCGCCTGACGATCCGGCGCGTGCGCGCGACGACGGTCGTCCGCCGGCGAAGGCCTGTTGCTGCGCGTTCTGCTGCGAGCCGAAGCCGCCGTCGCTGACCGTCGCGCTGCCTAGCCCGAGACCGCCCGCTTCCATCGCTTCGCGCAGCTTCGGCAGCGCCGCCTCGACGGCATCGCGCACCTGCGGGTGCTGCGACACGAACAGCGCGTGCGCATGATTGTCTGCCACGCGCAGCACGACCTGCAGCGGCCCGAGATCCGGCGGGTTCAGCGTGAGCTCGGCGCTCTGCTGATGCGCATTCGACAGGAACACGACCTTCTGGCTCAGCGCATCGGTCCAGTCCGCGGTGCCGACGTGCGGCGCGAGCACGTGCGCATTGGCCGCGGCGATCGAGCCGGCGACCGGAGACGCCTGCACGTTCGCCTGTGCCGCAGCCGCAGCCGCGGCCGTGGCCGCTGCGGTGGCGGCCGCCGCCGTCGCATCGGCTGCCGGGCTGGCGGCCTGTTCGCCGGACGCGAATCCATGCTGCGCGGCCGACTGGCCGCCCGCGCCGGCCTGCAGCGCCGAGGCGGCCGCTTGCGCGGGCGTCTGTTGGGTTGCGAGCGCACCCTTCGCGTCCGCGAGCGTGCGGTCGAAGGTCGGGACGGTCGGCGTGGACTGCGCGCCTGCGGCCGTCGGCGCAGCCGCCGACGACGTGCCCGCGGCGCCGGCGGGCAGCGCGATCGCGCCCGCGTCGCCGCTCAGCTTCGCGAGCGCGGCCTGCAGCGCATCGCGGGCCGCTGCGGGCGCGACCGGCGTGGCGGCGGCATCGGTGCCGGCCTGATGTGCGAGCGCGGCCGTCGCGTCGGGCTGGCCCGCTGCGACCGCCGTGCCGGCGAGCGCGGCGGCGCCGGCAGCCGTCGCCGCGGCATCCGCTGCGGCCGCCGCCGGATTGTCCACGCGCGCCTGCAACTGCGCCTGCATGGCGACGGCCGCGGCCAGCGCGGCCGCATCCGGGTTCGGCGTCGCGTTCGCGTCGTCGGTGGACTTGTCGTCGTGGTTGCCGGACGGCTTCGACGGGTTCGTGCCGGCGGCCGAGGTCGACGAATTCGGCGCCGACGTCGACGCGGCCGATGAAGTCGCGCCATCCGACGTGTCGCCGCTGGCGGCGTCGTGGCGGCTGGCGACGCTTTGCTTGAGCGTCTGCGCGAACGGCACGGCGGCCGGGCCGCTGGCGGAATCGTTGCCGGCCGACGCGGCCGGCGTGGCGGATGCGGCCGACGAGCCCGAGTTGCGAACGGCCTTGATGGCGGCGCCGGCGGTGTCGATCAGGGCGCCGAGCAGGGGAAGAGGGAGCATGACGATTCTCTGGTTCGAAAGCGTTGAGCGGTTAGGCCGAACGGGCCGCGTCGGCCCGCATGCGCAGAATCTTCGCGGCGTGTTCGTCGGCGTCGCGCTGTTCGCGCTTCGCGGCGCGCTGCGCGTCCTGCGCGACGCCGCGCGCCTGCAGGATCTCGTACGAGCCGACGGTGCGCTTCTTCTGCTGCCAGTTCGGGCGTGCCTCGTCGATGCGCACTTCGGCCGCGGCCAGCACGCCGCGCTGCTGCGCGATCGCCGCGTCGAGCGTATCGATGAACGCCTGGAAATTGCGCCAGTTGCCGGCCGGCATGCCGTGCTGCGCCGACTGCGAGAAGCGCGCGTGGTATTCGTCCCGATAGCGCAGCAGCGCGTCGAGCTGTTCGGCGGCCGCGCTGCGATCGCGCTGCGCGGTGCCGAGCTGCTTGGCCGCGGCGTCGAGGTCTTCCTGCGCGCGGTCGAGCAGCAGTTGCAACGGAAATCCATGTGCCATCGGCGTCAGCCTCCGTATTCGTCGAACAGCGCATCGAGCGCGGCGAGGCTCGATGCGAACGGCGCGCATTCGCGAAAGCCCTGCTGCAGGAACGCTTCGATGCGCGGGTAGAGCGCGATCGCGCGGTCGAGCTGCGCGTCGCGGCCCGGTGCATAGGCGCCCACCGCGATCAGGTCGCGATTGCGCTGGTAGCGCGACAGCATCTGCTTGAACTGCCGCACGCGGTCGAGATGCCCTTCGTCGATCAGCGCGGTCATCGCGCGGCTGATCGACGCCTCGATGTCGATCGCCGGATAGTGGCCGGCCTCGGCGAGCGAGCGCGACAGCACGATATGGCCGTCGAGGATCGCGCGCGCGGAGTCGGCGATCGGGTCCTGCTGGTCGTCGCCTTCGGTCAGCACCGTGTAGAACGCGGTGATCGAGCCGCCGCCTTCCGGCCCGTTGCCGGTGCGCTCGACGAGCGCGGGCAGCTTCGCGAACACCGACGGCGGATAGCCCTTGGTCGCGGGCGGCTCGCCGATCGCCAGCGCGATCTCGCGCTGCGCCATCGCGTAGCGCGTCAGCGAATCCATCAGCAGCAGCACGTGCTTGCCCTGGTCGCGGAAATATTCGGCGAGCGAGGTCGCATAGGCGGCGCCCTGCATCCGCAGCAGCGGCGACACGTCGGCCGGCGCCGCGACGACGACCGAGCGCGCGAGGCCGTCCTCGCCGAGGATCTGCTCGATGAATTCCTTCACTTCGCGGCCGCGTTCGCCGATCAGCCCGATCACGATCACTTCCGCGCTCGTGTAGCGCGCCATCGTGCCGAGCAGCACCGACTTGCCGACGCCGGAACCCGCGAACAGGCCCATGCGCTGCCCGCGGCCGACGGTGAGCAGGCCGTTGATCGCGCGTACGCCGACGTCGAGCACGTGATGAATCGGTTCGCGATCGAGCGGGTTGATCGACGGCGCGGACAGCGGCGCGTCGACCTTCGCCGCGAGCGGGCCGAGGCCGTCGAGCGGGCGGCCCGACGCGTCGACGACGCGCCCGAGCATTTCCCAGCCGACCGGCAGCCGTTTCGCGCCCGCGAGCGGATCGGCAACGGGGGCGGCTTCGAGCGGCCACACGCGCGCGCCGGGCAACACGCCGGCCACGTCGGTGGTCGGCATCAGGAACAGGCGCTCGCCGGAGAAGCCGACGACTTCCGCTTGCGCGTACGGCAGCGTGCTGCCGGGGGGCAGCTCGATCGTGCATTCGGCGCCGACCGACAGCCGCAGGCCGATCGCTTCGAGCACGAGCCCCGCCGCGCGCGTGAGGCGCCCGCAGGGCCGCAGCGGCAGCGCGCGCTGGCTGCGCGTCGCGAGCGTGTGCAGATGCGTGCGCCAATGTTCGAGGTGCGGATTGTGCGGCGCGTGCCGCGTGTCGGCCGGCGCGCTCGCGGCGGCGGGCTCTGCGCCCGGCGCGCCTTCTGGCCCGAACGACGCGAGCGCGAGTTCGCGCTCGAGCGGCGTCAAGCCGTCGTGCGCGAGCTGCTCGGGCGAGCGCGTCACCACGTGCTCACCTTGCCGATCGCGGCGGCGACGCGCTGCCAGCGGGTGGGCAGCGTCGCGTCGACCTCGCCGGTGGCGGCGTGCGCGCGGCAGCCGCCGCGTTCGATCGACGCGTCGGTGCGCACGCTCCAGCCGAGCGTGTCGAGATCGTCCTGCAGATAGGCTTCGACGACGGGCAGGTCGGCCGGATTCACGACGAGATGCGGGGCGCCGGACAGCGCCGGTTCGGCGGCGAGCACGTCGCGCACGGCCGCGACCAGCGCGGCGGGATCGTGCTTCACGTGCTGACGCACGACCTGCTGCGCGATGTCGAGCGCGAGCTGCGCGAGATCGGACGCGAGATCGTGCTCGGCCTGCGACACGGCCTCGCGAAACGATACGGCCAGCGCGGCAAGCTGCGCGGCCTGCTCGCGGGCTTCGGCCTGGCCGGCCGCATAGCCCTGCTCGCGGCCCTGCTCGAAGCCGGCCTGGTAGCCGCGCGCCTGGCCGTCGACGTGGCCGGCCGCGTGGCCTTCCGCATGGGCGGCGTCGCGCACGCGCTGCAGTTCCTCGGCGAGCGCGGCGGCCGCGGCGGCCGCGTCGTCGGGCGGCGGAGGCGGCGGGGGCGGGTCGAACGACGCCATCTCCCACCGCTGGTACGCGGTGAGCGTGGCGCGATCGCGCGCGGCATCAGACATATGCGTCTTCCGCCTTGCCGCCTAGCACGATCTGGCCGCTCTCGGCGAGGTTGCGCACGATCTGCAGGATGCGGCGCTGCTGCGTCTCGACTTCGGACACGCGCACCGGGCCGCGCGCGTCGAGATCCTCGGCGAGCAGCTCGGCTGCGCGCTGCGACATGTTCGCGAGGAACTTCTGGCGCAGCGCGGGCGGCGCGCCCTTCAGCGCGATGATCAGCGTCTCGGATTCGACTTCTTTCAGCACCATCTGGATCGCGCGATCCTCGAGGTCGAGCAGGTTCTCGAACACGAACATCTGGTCGACGATCTTCTGCGCGAGATCGGCGTCGTACTGGCGCACGTTTTCGAGCACGCCTTCCTCATGATGGCTCGTCATGAAGTTCAGGATCTCGGCCGCGGTGCGGATGCCGCCCATCGGGCTGCGCTTCAGGTTGTCGCTGCCGGACAGCAGGCCGGTCAGCACGTCGTCGAGCTCGCGCAGCGCGGCCGGCTGGATGCCGTCGAGCGTCGCGATCCGCAGCAGCACGTCGTTGCGCAGCCGTTCGGTGAAGCACGACGCGATTTCCGACGCCTGGTCGCGGTCGAGGTGCACGAGGATCGTCGCGATGATCTGCGGATGCTCGTTCTTGATCAGCTCGGCGACGGCGGCCGAATCCATCCACTTCAGGCCTTCGATGCCGCTCGTGTCGCTGCCCTGCAGGATCCGGTCGATCAGCACGCCGGCCTTGTCCTCGCCGAGCGCCTTGGTCAGCACCGAGCGGATGTAGTCGCCGGAATCGAGCGACAGCGCGGTGTGCTGCTCCGCTTCGCGCGCGAACTCCTGCAGCACTTCCTCGACCTGCTCGCGCGTGACGTTCTTCAGCGCGGCCATCGCGGCGCCGATCTTCTGCACCTCGCGCGGCGCGAGGAACTTGAATACTTCAGCGGCCTCTTCCTCGCCGATCGACATCAGCAGGAGCGCGCTCTTGTTCAGGCCTTCAGCGTTCATCGGACACCCAGTTCTTCACGACGGTGGCGACGATCTTCGGATCCTGGCGGGCGATCGTGCGCGCGTAGTCGAGGTTGCGTTCGTAGCGGTTCTTCTCGTTCTCGAAGCCGAGCAGCATCGGATCGGGCTCGGCGGCCGCCTCCGGCGCGGGCAGGCCGTCGAGCACGACCGTGTCCTCCGGCGCCGCGAGCGCCGGCGCGGGCGGCTCGGGCGGCGGGAACGCGCGGCGCATCGCCGGGCGCACGAACATGAAGTAGAGCGCCGCCGCGGCCGCCGCGATGCCGAGCCACTTCGCGGCTTCCTTCGCCATCTCGATCATGTCCGGCTGGCGCCACCACGGCAGGTCGGCGTACGGGTCGTTCGCGGTCGAGAACGCGCTGTTCACGACGTTCACCGAGTCGCCGCGCTTCTCGTCGTAGCCCATCGCGTCCTTCACGAGCTGCTCGATCTGCGCGAGCTTCGCGGGCGGCAGCGGCTGCATCGTCACGTGGCCCTTCGCGTCGGCCACCGGCTGATAGTTGACGACCACCGCGACCGACAGCCGCTTCACGCTGCCCATCGGTTGCTCGACGTGGCGGATCGTCTTGTCGAGCTCGTAGTTGGTCGTCTGGTCCTTGCGGTCGCTCACCGGCGTCGACTGCGGCCCGCTCTGGCCGTTGCCCGCGACGATCGGCGCGGACGCCGGTTGCGGCGGCGTGTTCGACAGCGCGCCCGGCACGCCCGACGCGCCGCCCTGCGCGAGTTCGGTCGCGCTGCTGGTCTGCTGGCTGCGGATCGCGGCCTGCTGCGGCGTGCCGTTCGGGCCGTAGCTTTCCGAGGTCTGTTCGAGCTTCGAGAAGTCGATGTCCGCGCTGACCTGCGAGCGCGCGTTGCCGGTGCCGAAGATCGGCGCGAGGATCGAATCGATGCGCTTCTGCGTGTTGCGCTCGACCTGCTGCACGTACTTGAGCTGGCTCGCGTCGAGGCCGGACGCCGAGGCCGGCTGCGTCAGCAGGTTGCCGTCCTGGTCGACGATCGTCACGTTCTTCGCCGGCATGTCGGGCACGCCCGACGACACCATCCGCGTGATCGCCTGCACCTGGCCCTCGTCGAGCACGCGGCCGGGGTAGAGGTCGATGAACACCGACGCGCTCGGTGCTTCCTTGTCGCGCACGAACACCGACGGCTTCGGGATCGCGAGATGCACGCGCGCGCCGCGCACGGCGTTGATCGATTCGATCGTGCGCTGCAGCTCGCCTTCGAGCGCGCGCTGGTAGTTCACCTGCTCGGCGAACTGGCTGATGCCGAATTTCTGGTTGTCCATCAGCTCGAAGCCGACCGAGCCGCCCTTCGGCAGGCCCATCGCCGCGAGCTTCAGCCGCGTTTCGTGCACCTGGTTCGACGGCACCAGGATCGCGCCGCCGGCGTCGGCGAACTTGTAGGGAACGTTTGCCTGCTGGAGCGCGGCGATGATCGCGCCGCCGTCACGGTCGGACAGGTTGCTGTAGAGCACGCGATAGTCGGGCGTGCGGCTCCACAGCACGAGGGCGGTAATCGCGGCGATCGCAAACGCGACGGCGATCAGGAACGGCAGCTTCGGGTTGCCCTTCATCCGTGCGATGCCCGGAATCCGTTCCGCGAAGCCGCCGAACCCGAAGTCAGCGCCGGCAGCGCCCGCGCCCGGCAACGCGGCGGCCGCGGTTGCGCCTGGCACCGGGCCGGCGAGGCCCGTGCGAGCGTCGGGGTTGATCAGCGAGTTGGCCTGCGAATCCATGCGAGGAGTTTCTCCGGAGCGGGACGACTGAGCCGCTCAGGCGAGCGGACGGACAATGACACGATGCGATTATCGGGACCGGAGCGCGACTCCGATCGCCCGAAAAGAGCCGGGTTTCCCCCGTACTTTCTCGGCTTTGGCGCGGGCCGCGCTGCTATCCTTTTTCGCTATCCGGCATGGTGCGCATGGTGCGGCGCCGGCGGGTCGCCCGGGACGTCCGGGTCTCTTCTCTTGTGTCTGGGGACAGCATGGTTGCCAACGTCAGCGGAATCGGGTCGGTATTGCAACAAATGCAGGCGATGGCCGCGCAGGCGAACGGCGGCGTGGCCAGCCCGGCGGCGGCGCTCGCCGGCTCGGGCGCGGCCACGGCGGGGACCTTCGCGAGCGCGATGAAGGCGTCGCTCGACAAGATCAGCGGCGACCAGCAACATGCGCTCGGCGAGGCCCGCGCGTTCGAGGTCGGCGCGGCGAACGTGTCGCTGAACGACGTGATGGTCGACATGCAGAAGGCCAACATCGGCTTCCAGTTCGGCCTCCAGGTCCGCAACAAGCTGGTGAGCGCTTACAACGAGGTCATGCAGATGTCGGTGTGACGTCCCGCGGGCGGGGCGGCCGCGTGCGCGCCTAAAGGTTTTCAATTCCCTTCCGATAACTCCGGAACAGGGCCGCGTCGTGCGATGCAGGGCGGCGGCTACCGCATAGCCAACGCATCACAAGGAGAAGCGCATGTTTTCGCCAGGGCACGCTGGAGCCAGCGCATACGCGCGCGTCGGCGTCGAGACGGGCGTGATGGGCGCGTCGCCGCACCGGCTGATCGCGATGCTGTATCAGGGCGCCCGCCAGGCGATCGCACTGGGGCGCATGCATTTGCAGCAGGGCAACGTGGCCGCTCGCGGCGAAGCGATCGGCAAAGCCATCTCGATCGTCGAGAGCGGGCTGCAGGCGTCGCTGAACCGCGACGTCGGCGGCGAGATCGCCGCGCGGCTCGACGCGCTGTACACCTACATGGGCCGCCGGCTGCTGCAGGCCAACGCGCAGGGCAGCGACGCGATGCTGGTCGAGGTCGACGGGCTGCTCGCCACGCTCGAGGAAGCGTGGACGGGCATTGCGCCCGAAGTCGCCCGGATGGCCGCGCAGCAGGCTGCGGATGCGGCCAGATGAACGGCAAGGCCCAATACTTCGCTAGCTACGAGGCGCTCGCGGCCGTGTCCGGCCAGATGCTGAGCGCTGCGCGCGCTGCCGACTGGAGCGTGTTGCCGGCGCTGCAGGTGGAGTTCCTGCGCCTCGTCGACGAGTTGAAGGAGGCCGCACCGGGCGTTGCGCTCGACGAGCCCGAGCGGGGCCGCAAGCTCGAATTGATTCGCCGCATCCTGGCCGACGACGCCGCGATCCGCGATCTTGCCAGCCCGGACATGGCCCGGCTGTCGGGGCTGTTCGAGGCGCGCCGCTCGAGCCGCGTATTGACCGATCTGTATCGCGCGCGCGGGTAAGGCCCGTTTGCCGGGGCGGCGCTTGCCGCGGGCCCCGATTCCGGATTTGCAACGAAGTGGCTGAGGTGAGCAGGCTCCGATCATGACCGGTATCGACCCCGTTGCGGCCGCCTTGCTGACGAGCCGCATCGACAGCCTGCTGACCACCGTGACGGCGCCCGCCGGCAGCGGCGCCGCGCAGGTCGGCACGCCGGGCGCCGGCGTGGCGTCGGCGGCGCCTGCGCTCGCGCAGCCGGCCGCGCCGCCCGCTTCGGCCCAGACCGCGCTGTCCGACGTCGCGCTGGTGCTCGATGCGATCTCGCGTTCGGGCGGTGTCGCGACGCCCGCGATCGCCGGGCGCGCACCGCTGCTGGCCGATCCGACCGTGCTGCTGAATGCGCTGACTGCGTCGCCCGACGGCGCGCAGCCGGGCGTGGCCGCTGCGGCGGCGTCTGCGCCTGCTTCGTCTTCTTCTCCTTCTTCTTCAACGCCATCGGCCGCGACCGCCGCGAACGCCGCCGCGGCCGTGCGCGATACGCCCGCCGCGCCGCCCACGGCGGCGCTGCGCGCGGCGCTCGCGCAGGCCGTGAGCGAAAGCGGCCTGTTCTACGAATCGCATCTCGCGCAGTGGCTTGCCGGCCAGCGTCCGCTCGCCGCGCTGATGCGCGAACCGCAGGCGCGGCTCGCGACGGTGCCGGTGCAGACGGCCGCCGACGCCGCGCAGCACGACGCACCCGACCCGCTCGACGAACTGCTCGCGCAGCGCGCGCCGCTGCCGGCTGCGTCGCGCACCGCCTTGCCGGCGGGCGCGTCGGCGACGGGCAGCGCCGCGCCGCATGCATCGATGCCGAACGCGTCGGCGGCCGCGCGCGGTGGTGCGCCGGGCGCGGCCGGCATGGCCGATCCGCTCGGCGAACTGCCCGACGCGCACTGGGCGACACCCGCGCGCGCCGCGCTGGCCGCCGCGTCGGCCGATCCGCAGGCGCAGCCGCAGTCGTCGGCGGCCGTGCATCCGGCGGCCGTCGCGATCGTGCGGCAGCAGCTCGATGCCCTCGCGACCGACCAGTTCCGCTGGACCGGCGAAGCATGGCCGGGCGCGCGGCTCGACTGGACGATCGAGCCGAACGACCCGGGCGGCCGTGCGCCGCGCGGCGGCGACGGCGACGCGGGCGACGGCATCGCGTGGCGCACGCGGCTCACGTTGACGCTGCCGTCGCTCGGCACCGTCGACGCCGAACTGGTGCTGAACGGCGCGCAACTGGTCGCGCGCCTGCGCGCGAATTCGGCCGGTGCGGGCCGGCTGACGCGTAACGAGGCCGCGCTGCGGCAGCGCTTCGAAGGCTCGGGGCTGCGGCTCGGCGGCCTGTCGATCCGCGCGGTCGGCGACGCGCCGGACGGCTTCGACGCGTTCGTCGCGCAGGCCGCCGCCGCCGCGTATGCGCGGGGCGGCGCGGGCGGCACGCCGGACGTCGACGAAACGGTGCCGCGATGAGCATGGGTTCCCGCAAGCGCGCGGCCGCGCTGGTCTACGATCCGAAGGGCGGGGACGCCGCGCCGCGCGTCGTCGCGAAGGGCTACGGGCTGGTCGCCGACATGATCGTCGAGCGCGCGCGCGATGCCGGCCTGTACGTGCATACCGCGCCGGAGATGGTGTCGCTGCTGATGCAGGTCGACCTCGACGACCGGATTCCGCCGCAGCTTTACCAGGCCGTCGCCGATCTGCTTGCCTGGCTGTACGCGCTCGATCGCGCCGAGCCGGAGCGTGAGCCGGACGGCGCCGCGCACTTTCCGCTGCCGGCACTGCGACGCTGAGCGTCGCGCGGGTTCGCTCGTTCGTTTCGTTGCTTGCCTGCGCTGTTGCGTCGGTGTCGGCTGGCGCGGGCTTTCTTCCCGTATCTCGCCGTAAATCTGCCCGATCAGCCGCCGATCGGTGGGCATTCCCGTCTATTCGCTCCTCGTTCCGCGCGCGCCGTGCGATGCAGACGGATTGAGCTGCATCCCGCTTTATGTAATGATATCCATTCTCATTATCATATTGACCGGGCGGCGCACGTTCCACGTGGCGCCGCTCGTCGTGTCGAACGAATGGAAGCTATTGCGTGAACGCGCCTGAAACGATCGCCCCGCCGCGGGCCGACCAGCCCGCCGCGGGCGTCACCGTGCTGCGACCGGCCGTGCGTCCGGCGAGCGACGCCGAGCTGGCGGCGCGCCGCCGCCGTTCGCGCCGCGCGACCTTCATCAAGTGGCTGCGCAAGGTGCACGGCTGGGTCGGACTGTGGGGCGCGGTGCTCGGCCTGCTGTTCGGCGTGACGGGCGTGCTGCTCAACCATCGCGCGGCGCCGTTGAAGATTTCCACCGGCGAGCCGCAGGTCGAGCAGCTGCAGCTCGCGCTGCCGGATCCGGCGCCGCGCTCGCCCGCGGCGATGACCCGCTGGCTGCAGCAGGAACTGCACTTCGAAGGCCGGCCGGGCCGTGTACGCAAGGAGCCGGCGCAGGCGGTCGCGTGGGGCGACCGGCGCGTGATGCAGCCGGAGCACTGGCAGATCGGCGTGTTCGGACCGCACCAGAACGTGCAGGCCGACTACTGGGTCGGCAACGGCTACGTGTCGGTCAAGCGCACCGGCAATACGTTCGTCGGCACGTTGAGCAGCCTGCACCGCGGCGTCGGCATGGGCATCGGCTGGGTGTTGCTGATGGACACGATCGCCGGTTCGCTGATCCTGCTGTCGCTGACGGGCGTGCTGCTGTGGACCGAGCTGAACAAGCGCCGCACGGTCGGCGTCGTGCTGGTGGCCGGCTCGGTTGCCGCGGCGCTCGCCGCGGGATTCGCGTAAGGCGACCGGATCGACGCTGCAGCGCGTGCGCGCACACCGCCCATCGCGCCCGCCGGCGTCACGACCCGCAGGTCGCGCCGCTGCTCGCCGCGAGTTCGCGCGCGGCCTTCGCGCCTTCCACCTGCAGGATCGTCGGCAGCGATACGTTGTTCTTCGCGGCCGTCACCTCAGCGAGGATCGAGATCGCGATTTCCGGCGGCGTGCGGCTGCCGATGTAGATGCCGGCCGGCCCGTGCAGCCGCGCAAGCTCGGCCTCGCTCAGATCGAATTCGCGCAGCCGCTCGCGCCGCGCCGCATTGTTGCGGCGCGAGCCGAGCGCGCCCACGTAGAACGCGGGCGTCTTCAGCGCCTCCATCAGCGCGAGATCGTCGAGCTTCGGGTCGTGCGTGAGCGCGATCACGGCGGAGCGCGCGTCGAGCTTCATGTCGAGCACCGTGTCGTCTGGCATCGTCCGCACGACCCGCGTGCCCGGCACGTCCCATCCATCCGTGTATTCGTCGCGCGGATCGCAGACCGTCACCTGATAGTCGAGCCCCGCCGCGATCTGGCACAGGTAGCGCGACAACTGCCCCGCGCCGATCACGAGGATCCGGTAGCGCGGCCCGTGGATCGTCACGAGCCGTTCGCCGTCGAACGCGAGCGCGTCGGCGGCTTGCGCCGGCGACAGCGACGCGTGGCCGGTCGCGAGCGTCATCGTGCGCGTGACGAGGCGGCCGGCCTCGACCTGTGCGCACAGCTCGGCGATCCCGCTGTCGCGCGTGAGCGGCTCGAGCACCAGCTGGATCGTGCCGCCGCACGGCAAGCCGAAGCGATGCGCTTCTTCGGCGGTGACGCCGTACTTCACCGCCTCCGGCCGCGCGTCGGCCGCGATGCCCGCGGCATGAACGCGCGCGATCAGATCGTCCTCGATGCATCCGCCGGACACCGAGCCGACCACCAGCCCGTCTTCGCGCACCGCGAGCATCGCCCCCTCGGGGCGGGGCGACGAGCCCCAGGTCTTCACGACCGTCACGAGCAGCACGCGGCGCCCGTCGGCGAGCCAGCGCGCGCTGGATTTCAGTACATCGAGATCGACGCTGTCCATGATGTTTTCCCGTTGCCGGACGGTCTGCGGCTCCCGACCGTCGTTCGATGGCGGGATTATGAACCGCACCGCGCGCGCGTGCTGCCAGCGTGCGCGTGTGGGGCGCAAATGGCGAGGATCGGGCAAGAGATCGGGACGATCAGGCAGCGCCGGCGCGCGGCAATGGCGCGGCGCGGTTGTGGCGGAAGCGGAGGCGGCAGGCGGAGGCGCTGCGCGCCGCACGGGGCAGGGCGGCCCGGCGCGGCGTTGCAGCCGCGCGCGCGGCGTCGGCGCGCGGCTGCACCTGCAATTTCACGTGCGAACGCACGTGCGCGTGGCGTCAGTGCGCGTCGTGCTGGCCGCGCGCGAGCTTCGAGTGGTGGCGCGAGTACAGGAAGTAGATCACGAGTCCGATCACGAGCCAGATGCCGAACGCGGCCCACGTGATGGGCTGCAGGTTCAGCATCAGGAACAGGCATGCGCCGACCGCGAGGATCGGCACCACCGGCACGCCGGGGCAGCGGAACGCGCGCGGCAGCTCGGGGTGCGTGCGGCGCAGCACCAGCACCGCGATCGACACCATCGAGAACGCCGCGAGCGTGCCGATGTTGATCAGCTCGGCGAGCACGTTCAGCGGCACGAGCGCCGCGATCAGCCCGAAGAACAGGCCGACCAGCCAGGTCGTCAGGAACGGCGTCGCGTAGCGCGGATGCACGCGCGACAGCATCGCCGGCAGCAGCCCGTCGCGCGACATCGCGAAGATGATCCGCGTCTGGCCGTAGCTCATCACGAGGATCACGGTCAGCATGCCGAGCACCGCGCCGAGGTCGATGAAGCCGGCCACCCACTTCTCGCCGGCGATCTGCAGCGCATACGAGATCGGGTGCGACACGTTCGCGTACTGCGCCGACGGCACGATGCCGGTCGCGACGGCTGCGACCGTCACGTACAGCACCGCGCACACGGCCAGCGACGCGATGATGCCGATCGGCAGGTCGCGCTTCGGGTTCTTCACTTCCTCGGCCGCCGACGACACCGCGTCGAAGCCGATGAACGCGAAGAACATCACGGCCGCCGCGCCGAACACGCCGTTCCAGCCGTGCGGCATGAACGGCTTCCAGTTCGCGGGCGTCACGTGGAACAGGCCGACGGCGATCACGAGCAGCACCACCGACACCTTGATGAACACCATGACGTTGTTGATGCGGGTCGATTCGCGGATGCCGATCGACAGCAGCGTCGTGATCACCAGCATCACCAGGAACGCGGGCAGGTTGAACCACGTGACGGTGCCGGGGATCGCGCCTGGCGCGGCGGTCAGCACGGTCGGCAGCGACAGCCCGAAGCCCTGCAGCAGCGACTGCAGGTAGCCCGACCAGCCGACCGACACGGCCGATGCCGCGAGGCCGTATTCGAGCATCAGGTCCCAGCCGATGATCCACGCGACCAGCTCGCCGAGCGTCGCGTACGAATAGGTGTAGATCGAGCCGGCGACCGGAATGGTCGACGCGAACTCGGCATACGACAGCGCCGCGAGGCCGCACGCGATCGCGGCGATCACGAACGACAGCATCAGCGCGGGGCCGGCCTGCACGGCGCCGGTGCCGGTCAGCACGAAGATGCCGGTGCCGATGATCGCGCCGATGCCGAGGAAGGTGAGATCGATGGCGCCGAGCGCTTTCTTGAGCCCGGCGGCGTGTGCGCCGGCGATCATGCGATCGACGTTTTTCTTGCGGAAGAGGGACATTGCGGGGTAGGTCTCCAGCGCGCGCGAACACGGCCGCGCCGACTGAGTGAAAAACCCGGAATTTTAGCCGATTTGGCGCAGAAGACCCGTTGCGGCGCAGCGGCGCGCTGCGAAATCGTCCGATAAAACAAGCGCTTGCGCGCTGCGCGGGCGGGGCGTCGCCGGTGTGGGGAAGGCCGCGGCGCGGGTCGAACCTGCGCCGAGCGGGTGAAGCGGGTAAAACGTTCGGCGTGCCCGAGATCCCGCGGAACGAAGCGAAGCGCCCGATGAAGCGCCCGCCAAGCGGCAGTCGCTCAGCTACTCAGCCGCCCGACGCGGGCGCCATGTCGACGAGCCGGTTGCTCATCACGTAGAACGTCAGCTCCGCGTTGTTCGACAGCCGCATCTTCTCGAGCAGCCGCGAGCGGTACACGCTCACCGTCTTCACCGACAGCGACAGCGTGTTCGCGATGTCGGTGAGGCGCTTGCCCGACGCGAGCATGCAGAGCGTCTGGTATTCGCGGTCGGACAGCTTCTCGTGCGGCAGCGGCTCGTTCTCGAACGACACGTATTCGGCGAGCGCCTCGGCCATCGCCGGGCTCACGTACTTGCGGCCGGCGGCGACCTGCTGGATCGCGCCGATCATCTGCGCGGCGTTCACCGTCTTCGACAGATAGCCGGCCGCGCCGGCTTTGAGCGCGCGCACCGCGTACTGATCCTCGCGGTACATCGAGAACATCAGCACGGGCGCGTTCGGCAGCTTGCGCTTGATGCGCTTGAGCACCTCGATGCCGTTCGTATCGGGCAACGAAATGTCGAGCAGGATCACGTCGAAGGTCTGGCGGTCGACGGCGGCCATCGCGTCGCTGCCGGTCTCGGCTTCGGTGACCTCGCGCGCGATGCCGCGATCGATCAGCAGGTGGCGGATCCCTTGCCGGACGATCGCATGATCGTCGACGAGCAGGATGTTCAAGCTCATGTCGACCTCACGAACGCGACGCGCGGCGCGCGACGGCGGGCACCGCGAACAGCGAATCCCATGCGAAGCGCGCGACCACGCGCGTGCCGCGGCCCGACGCCGGCTTGCCGGCGTCGAAGCTGCCGCCGAACGCTTCGCAGCGCGCGCGCATGCCGGCGAGGCCGTAGCCGACGCGCCGGCCTCGCGCGAAACCGCGACCGTCGTCGCTGACGATCAGGGCCAGATGGGTAGCGTCGGTGTCGATGCGCACGTCGGCGGACGTCGCGCGTGCATGCTTGGCGACGTTCGACAGCGCTTCCTGCGCGACGCGAAAGATCGCCAGCGCGCTCGCGCCCCCGAGCTGGGTGAGGCGGCCGTCGGCCGCGCACACGAAGCTGGTGCGCAGCCCGGTGCGGGCCGCATGGCTGTCGACCCACGTCGACAGCGCGCCGACCACGCCGCCATCGAGCGGCGGCGTGTCGCGTTCGTCGATCAGCCGGCGATTCGCGTCGGTCGCGGCGTCGAGCGCGCGCTGTGCGAGTTCGACCGCGCGCACGCAGCCTTCCGGCGCATCGGCCGGCAGCCAGGTCAGAACGTTGGCGAGCGCGAAACGCGCGGCGGTGAGTTCGGCGCCGAGCCCGTCGTGCAGCTCGCCGGCCAGATAGCGGCGGGCGGCTTCGTCGGCGGCCATCAATTGCGTGGACAGCGCCGCGATCCGTGCAGCAGATGCGTCGCGTTCGGGGAGAGTGTCAATCATCGGATCGGCAGCGGCGTCGCGGGGCGCGAACGGCTGCGACTGGAACGGGGCGTGAGCGCCGGAGGGCGCATTGAGCAACGTATCCATGATTCTCCCTGCTGTCAGAAGCGGTTCAGACACCGGCTGGCTGAGTGGCCCGATTGCCGTTTCCATGACGGTCGCCGCCAGAGAATCGCCCATCGCCGAAGTAACAAAAGTTACAACTCGTAACGTTTTTGTCCGACCCTTTCATGACCCTCCGAACAGCAACCGCTCGGGCCGCATCATATCTCAAAATTTTCGAAAAATTCATGACAGGCGGACATTTAAGGGTAAATGTGCACAATCGGCTTGAAGGTGTTGTAGGAAAAACACCGACGGGAAAATACCGGTTCCACCCGTATCGAAATGTAACTATTTCGGGATGAATAGTCTCAGTTTGTTACGAATTCGCCAAGTGGGGACAAAAAAAAACCGGAGCCAAAGCTCCGGTTTGTTGACCGCGGACAATTTCCGGGGACCGATCAGTCCACGAAGGCGCGCTCGATCACGTAGTGTCCGGGCGCGCTGTTCTTGCCCTCGACCAGGCCGGCCTGCTTCAGCAGGTCGGTGGTGTCCTTCAGCATCGCGGTGCTGCCGCACAGCATCACGCGGTCGTGTTCCGGCGAGAACGGCGCCACGCCGAGATCGGTGAACAGCTTGCCGGTCGCGATCAGATCGGTGATCCGGCCTTCGTTGTCGAACGCTTCGCGGGTGACCGTCGGGTAGTAGACGAGCTTTTCCTTGATGATGTCGCCCAGGTACTCGTGGCCCGGCAGGTCGTGCTTGATGTAGTCCATGTACGCCAGCTCGCCCTTCAGGCGGCAGGTGTGCGTCAGGATGACCTTGTCGAAGCGTTCGTAGATGTCCGGATCGCGAATGATCGACATGAACGGCGCGAGGCCCGTGCCCGTCGACAGCATCCACAGCGTCTTGCCCGGCAGCAGGTTGTCGGCGACCAGCGTGCCGGTCGGCTTCTTGCCGATCAGCACCGTGTCGCCCACCTTCAGATGCTGCAGGCGCGACGTCAGCGGGCCGTCCTGGACCTTGATGCTGAAGAACTCGAGGTGATCCTCGTAGTTCGGGCTGACGATCGAGTAAGCGCGCGCGAGCGGCTTGCCGTCGACCTCGAGGCCGACCATCGTGAATTCGCCGTTGTTGAAGCGCAGGCTCGGTTCGCGGCTGCAGGTGAAGCTGAAAAGCGTGTCGGTCCAGTGGTGGACGGATTGGACGGTGGCGGTGTCGTATTTGCTCATGGCTTTGAAAGCGGACGCGCGTCGCTAACGCGTGTAACGAGCCCAAAAACGGGCAAAAAAACCGAGTGCAGCGGCCCGATCGCGGATCGGCCGGCCGGCGCGTCGGACACGCGCCTTCTCGATGACAGACGTTTGAGTAACTCGGTATTTTACCCTGC
This sequence comes from Burkholderia sp. WP42, assembly GCF_000745665.1. Classification (NCBI taxonomy): domain Bacteria; kingdom Pseudomonadati; phylum Pseudomonadota; class Betaproteobacteria; order Burkholderiales; family Burkholderiaceae; genus Burkholderia; species Burkholderia sp. WP42. The sequence continues at coordinate 186,772 of NZ_JQJT01000003.1, forward strand.
TTGGGGCAGATGCGGGCTTGACCCGCGCGGCTGCGCGGATTTGGCGCAACGAATCATTTCATCCGGCTTGCGCCGGGCGGCCCCGCGCGCGGCGCTGCGCGCGGGCGCGCGCGTCACCGCGGTTACCGCCGTTACTGCGGATCGAGCCGCAGCCGCGCGATGTAGGGCAGGTGGTCGGACAGCCAGGCCGTCTCGCCGGACGGCGCCTGCCATTCGAGCGGCGTCAGCCCGCGCACGAACATCTTGTCGAGCGCGAGCGCCGGCGAGAATGCCGGGAACGTGCGGCCCGACTCGCCGAGCAGCGTCGCGACCTCGGACAGCCCGATCTCGCCGAACAGCGCCACCGAATCGTTGCGCCAGTCGTTGAAGTCGCCGGCCAGCACGAGCGGATCGTCGCCCGCGTTGCGCACGATCCAGTGCGCGATCCAGTGCATCTGGCGCAGCCGCGCGGCGCGCGTGAGCGCGAGGTGCGCGCACAGCAGCGTGACGGGCCGCGCGCCGGCGAGCGTCGCGCGCGCCACCAGCAGCCCGCGGCGCTCGAAGCGGTGCGCGGAGATGTCCCAGCGGCCGCCGAGATCGAGCGGATGCGGCGACAGGATCGCGTTGCCGTGCCGCCACGACGGTTTGAACACGTTCGGCCCGAGCGCGATCTGCCAGTCGAGCGCCTGCGCGATCTCGGTGGCCTGGCAGTGCCAGACGTCGTCGCCGGCCTCTTCCATCGGCGCGCCGAAGCCCGGTGCGAGCATCGGGCGCGGCATGCGGCGGGCCATCGCTTCCTGCAGGAAGTACACGTCGGCGTGCGTCGACTGCATCCAGTTGCGCATCGCGTTCCACGCGGTGAAGCCGAGCGGCGAGCGGCCCTTGTGCAGGTTCCAGCTGACCGCGGTGATTTCGTCGGGCGCCGCGTGCGGTTCGGCGAACGGCAGGGATAGTGCGTCTGCGGACATGGCGTTCAGTCCCTGGCGACGTGCCCACGCACGCGATAGACGAGATGCGGATGCTGGTCGACGAGCGTCCAGTCGGTCCATGCCTCGCCGCCGACCGCGAGCCCCGGATGACTCGCGGCGATCTGCCGCGGCGACGCGGGCACGCACGGATCGCCGCGCGGCGTGTCGTCGTCGTCGAGGGTCTCCTGCACGTCGAGCGCGAGCGAGACGGTGTGCGCGGCGTCGTCGACGGACAGCGGCGCGACCGTGACCGCGCGCGAGCGCTCGGTCGGCACGACGCGCGCGGCATTGCCGCAGCCGACGGGCACGGCGGACGGATAGCGATGGGTATCGGTGCGGGTTTGACCGACGGTGGTGCGCTGCTGGAACGTGTCGATGGTCTGACCGTCGCGCACCACCTGGATCTCCCATGCGACGACGGCCGGTGCGGGGCTTTGCGCATGGGCCGCGAGCGCGCAGCTCGCGAGCAGGACGGCCAGGCCGTGCTTCAGCATGAAACTTCTCCGGAAAACGCGGGTAGCGTGGAACGGACGCACATCTTACGCCCGATCGATCGGCGCGGTCGCGCGAGCGAATGCACCGTCCGGGGGCGCAGCACGATCCGGTCCTGATCGAAAGGTAGGTGCGGGCCGCGTGTTTTCAAGCGAAAAAGCGGGTGAACTCGGCGACGCTCGCACGCTCGGTGACGAGACGGTTCTCGATCGCGTGCGGGTCCGCGTGGCCGAGCGACATTCCGCAGACGAGCTGCTCGTTGGCCGGTATCCCGAGGTGCTCGGCGACGATCCGGTGAAACGGCACGAACGCGGCCTGCGGGCAGGTGTCGAGACCGCGTGCGCGCGCGGCCGTCATCACGGCCTGCACGAACATCCCGCAGTCGAGCCACGCGCCGAGCGCCATCACGCGATCGAGCGTGAAGAACAGCGCGACCGGCGCATCGAAGAAGCGGAAATTGCGCGCGTGCTGCGCATGCATGCGCGCCTTGTCGTCGCGGCCGATGTTCAACAGGCCGTACAGGTCCCAGCCGACCTTGCGGCGCCGGTCGACGTACGGCGACACCCATTCGCGCGGGTAGTAGTCGTACTCGGCGACGTATTTCTCGTCGCGCGCCGGATCGTCGTACGCGGCGGTGAGCGCCGCCGCGAGCGCGTCGCGCGTCGCGCCGGTCGCGACGTATACGCGCCACGGCTGGATGTTGGTGCCGGACGGCGCGCGGCTCGCGGCTTCGAGGATCGCCTCGAGCGTGTCGCGCGGCACCGGGGTCGGCAGGAACGCGCGTATCGCGCGGCGTGACTTGAGCGCGGCATCGACCGCGTCCACTGTGCGGAGCGCGTCGGCGTCGACGCGCGAGGCGGCATCGGGACAGGACATCGGCAACCCTTCGGAACGAAACGCGCCGCGTCGTGCGGGCGCGATGCGTGAGGACGGCGAGGACGGCGAGGCGGCCCGTGAACCGTCGATCATACGCCGCGGCGCGCGCCGCTGCAGCGTGCGCGCGTGTTAGCAGCAGAGCGCGGCGGCTGCTTGCTTGCGCGCCGACGCGGGATCGTTACACTGAAATCGTCGGGGTCCGATGGCCGGGCGACGGCAGCACGAGCGAGGTTGGTATGACGACGGCGATGGTGAAACAGGAACTGGCGGTGGCGTCCTTCAGCACGGTGTACGACCTCGAGCAGGTCGAGACCGCGCTGAACGATCTGAACGAGAGCGCGAGCGATGCGCTGCGCGCGACCTACGAGCGGATGCTCAAGACCGGCAATCTGCGCTTTTGCGTGAAGCCGAACCGGATGCCGTCGTTCGACGCGCTCGGCGAAGCGCTGCCCAATTTCACCGAGCCGCTCGACGACATGCGCAAGCAGGTCGCGCTGTGTCTCGAGACGGACGACCGGCTCGAGCTGATGCCGATCCTGCTGCTCGGCCCGCCGGGGATCGGCAAGACCCATTTCGCGAAGGCGCTCGCGCAGCTGCTCGGCACCGCGTATCACTACGTGCCGATGAGTTCGCTGACGGCCGGGTGGATTCTGTCGGGCGCGTCGTCGCAATGGAAGAACGCGAAGCCGGGGAAGGTGTTCGATGCGCTCGTCAACGGCAGCTACGCGAACCCGGTGATCGCCGTCGACGAGATCGACAAGGCCGGCAGCGACGCGCAGTACGATCCGCTCGGCGCGCTGTACGCCTTGCTCGAGCACGACACCGCGCGCGCGTTCGTCGACGAATTCGCCGAGGTGCCGATCAACGCGGGCAACGTGATCTGGATCGCGACCGCGAACGACGCGCATGCGATTCCCGAGCCGCTGCTGAACCGGATGAACGTGTACGAGATCGCGCCGCCCGACGCGGCCGGCGCGCGCCGCATCGCGCAGACGATCTACGACGAGATCCGCACGTCGCATGGATGGGGACGGCGCTTTCCCGAGACGCTCGATGCCGACGCGCTCGACGTGCTCGCGGCGACGCCGCCGCGCACGATGCGCCGCGCGCTGCTGCATGCGTTCGGCGCCGCGCGGCTCGACGGGCGCGACGTGATCGCGCCGGCGGACATCCGCGCCGACGAGGGCGCCGCGAAGCGCAGGCCGATCGGCTTCTGAGTCGGCGGCGGCGCGCGGCCGGCCACGACGTGTGCGCGGCCGGCACGCGCGCGAACCGGGACGTACAATCGCCGTGTGTTCCCTCGACGCGTGAGCGACGCGAAATGCCATGGAGCAGACGGATTGTGTGGTGATCGGCGCGGGTGTCGTCGGTCTGGCGATCGCGCGCGAGCTTGCCGCGCGCGGCCGCGAGACGATCGTGCTCGAAGCGGCCGATGCGATCGGCACGGGCATCAGTTCGCGCAACAGCGAGGTGATCCACGCGGGGCTCTACTATCCGCGCGGCTCGCTGAAGGCGACCTCATGCGTGCACGGGCGCGATCTCCTGTATCGATTCTGCGAGACGCATCACGTGCCGCACCGGCGCGTGGGCAAGCTGCTGGTCGCGACGAGCGCCGCGCAGGTGAAGCAGCTGAAGGCGATCGCGGCCCGCGCGGCGGAAAACGGCGTGCTCGACCTGTTGCCGCTCACGCGCGCCGAAGCGCAGACGCTCGAACCGGCGCTCGAATGCGTGGAAGCGCTGTTCTCGCCCGAGACCGGCATCGTCGACAGCCATCAGCTGATGCTCGCGCTGCTCGGCGACGCGCAGCGCGACGCCGCGACGTGCGCGTTGCAATCGCCGGTCGAGTCGATCGACGTGTTGCGCGGCGGGCGCTTCGTCGTTCGCACCGGCGGCGCTGCGCCGACCGAAATCGAGGCCGCGTGCGTCGTCAACAGCGCGGGGCTCGGCGCGCAGGCGCTCGCGCGCCGCACGCGCGGGCTCGACCCGCGCTGGGTGCCGCCGCTCTACCTCGCGCGCGGCCACTACTTCAGCCTCGCCGCGCGCGCGCCGTTCTCGCACCTCGTCTATCCGATGCCCGATCGCGCCGGGCTCGGCATCCACTTGACGCTCGACCTGGCCGGACAGGCGCGTTTCGGCCCCGACGTCGAATGGGTCGACGCATTGCGCTACGACGTCGATCCGGCGCGCGCGCAGGGGTTCTACGCATCGATCCGCGCATACTGGCCCGGCCTGCCCGACGGCGCGCTGCAGCCCGCGTACGCCGGAATCCGGCCGAAGCTCGCCGGGCCCGGCGAGCCGCCGGCCGACTTCGTCGTGCAGGGGCCGGCGCAGCATGGCGTGCGCGGGCTCGTCAATCTGTTCGGCATCGAGTCGCCGGGGCTGACCGCGGCGCTCGCGCTCGCGCAGCGCGTCGGCGACATCGCGTCGCGCACCTGACGCGCACCTCACGCGCACCTCACGCGTAGCGTCCGCGCGCGGGCCGCCCGACGCGGCTTCGCTGCGCCTGCGAAATCCGTTATCTCCGGCATTTCGGCGCGCACATTTGTTCGCCGCGCGGTTATTCTGTCGAGCGGCCGTCGCCAGAACGGCTTTCAAACCGATAACGTTGGAGCGAGTCCCCATGAAAGCAACCCGTCGGAGTTTCCTGATCACGAGCATCGGCGCCGTGTCCGCGCTTGCGCTGTCGCGCGAAGCGCTGGCCGATGCGCCGATGCTGTCGGAAACCGATCCGACCGCGGTGGCGCTCGGCTACAAGTCCGATGCCACCAAGGTCGACAAGGCGAAGTATCCGAAATACGCGGCGGGCCAGGATTGCGCGGCCTGCATGCTGTATCAGGGCAAGAAGGGCTCCGCGTCGGGCCCGTGCGGTGCGTTCCCCGGCAAGCAGGTGTCGGCGAAGGGCTGGTGCAGCGCATTCTCGAAGATGGGCTGACGTCGGTGGCGGCATCGTGCGATGCCGCAATGTGGCGAAAACCGCAAAACGCCCGCCATCATCCGATGGCGGGCGTTTTTATGCTTGAAATCGGTTTCTTCGCTTTCTACACTCGCTGCACACCAGCGCGCCGCGAACGCTCCCGTGCGATCCGCGACCGCCCGACACGGCGAATTCACGAGGACGAGGCACGCATGGCGACGATTGCGAATTCAACCAAGACGGTCCGGCCCGAGCGTGCGCTGAACCGGCGCGCGGTCGCGGCGGCCGTGATCGGCAACGCGCTCGAGTGGTACGACTTCACCGTGTTCGGCCTGATGACGGTCGTGATCGCCGAGCTGTTCTTCCCGACTTCCAGTGAATACGCGTCGCTGCTGCTGACGACCGCGACGTTCGGCGTCGCGTTCTTCATGCGCCCGGTCGGCGGCATCGTGCTCGGGCTGTACGCGGACCGCGCGGGCCGCAAGGCCGCGCTGTCGCTGGTGATGCTGCTGATGACGGCCGGCATCTTCCTGCTCGCCGCCGCGCCGCCGTATGCGGCGATCGGCATCGGCGGCCCGCTGCTGATCGTGCTCGGCCGCCTGTTGCAGGGCTTCTCGGCCGGCGGCGAATTCGGCAGCGCGACCGCGCTGCTGATCGAAGCCGCGCCGTTCTCGAAACGCGGCTTCTACGGCAGCTGGCAGATGGCGAGCCAGGCGGCCGCGCTGCTGATCGGCGCGCTGGTGGGCGCGGCCGTCACGCGCGGGCTGTCGCACGACGCGCTGCACAGCTGGGGCTGGCGCGTGCCGTTCGTCCTCGGGCTCGTGATCGGGCCGATCGGTTTCTATATCCGCCGTCATCTCGACGATTCCGAAGCATTCCTGCATGCCCAGCAGAGCGCGCGCCGCGCGACGCTCGGCGAAGTCTTCACGCGCCATCCGCGCGAGGTGCTGTGCGGGCTCGGCTCGGTGATCGCGCTCACCGTGACCATCTACGTGCTGATCATCTATCTGCCGACCTTCGCGGTGAAGCAGCTGAAGCTGCCCTATGCTCAGTCGTTCTACGCAGTGATCATCGGCAACCTGCTGCTGATGGTGCTGTCGCCGATCGCCGGCGCATGGTCCGATCGCATCGGTCGCAAAGGGCTGTCGCTGTGGTCGCTCGTGCTGACGCTCGCGTTGATGTATCCGCTGTTCGTGTGGCTCGACGGGGCGCCGAGCATCGGCCGGCTGATCGTCGTGCACGCGGTGCTGGCGGTCACGCTCGCGGGCTACTACGGGCCGTTCGGCGCGATGATCGCCGAACTGTTTCCCGCCAACGTGCGCTCGACCGGGCTGTCGATCGCATACAACATCGCGGTGATGCTGTTCGGCGGCTTCGGCCAGTTCATCGTCACGTGGCTCATCAAGACGACCGGCTCGCCGCTCGCGCCGACCTACTACGTGATGGCCGGGCTCGCGCTGTCGATCGTCGCGGTCGCATTCGTCCCCGCGCGCAGCGCCGACCTCGACGCACCCGCCTGACGATGCGCTGCAACACGCGCACCGGCGCCGTTCCGGGCGTGCAGCCATGCGCGCGCGGAGCGCAACGAGCGCGATGAGCACGATGCGCATGACTTCGACGTGACGGCCCGTCCGCGCACGCAGCCGAATTGTTTAGTTGTAGAAGGAAACAGGCGCACGATTGGCGCATCCGCCGCTCGCGCATGCGGCGCGACCGTTCCGCGCCCGCGCTACCCCGGCAAAAAGCCGCGCGCACGCAACTAAAAGAGTTTTTTCTCCAGCTTGTTGCGCAATCCATAGCTCAAGTAATATCCGCGTACCCGGCCCATGGGGACCGGTTCCGATCTGGAGACCTGGAGGAAACATGGAATACAACCGTCTGTTGCACAGCCTGCGTGTTACCGCCATTGCAGGCGTGGCAGCAGCATCGCTCGGCGTCGCGGGTTCTGCCTTCGCGCAGATTCCGAACAAGACGCTCGTCTACTGCTCAGAAGGCAGCCCGGCGGGTTTCGATTCCGCGCAATTCACCACCGGCGTCGATTTCACCGCCGCCACGTTCACCGTGTACAACCGTCTCGTCGAATTCGAGCGCGGCGGCACCAAGGTCGAGCCGGGCCTCGCGGAGAAGTGGGACGTGTCGTCCGACGGCAAGGTGTACACGTTCCACCTGCGTCACGGCGTGAAGTTCCACACGACCGACTTCTTCAAGCCGACGCGCGAGTTCAACGCGGACGACGTCGTGTTCACGTTCGAGCGCATGCTCGATCCGAACCAGCCGTTCCGCAAGGCGTACCCGGTGTCGTTCCCGTACTTCACCGACATGGGCCTCGACAAGCTCGTCACGAAGGTCGAGAAGGTCGATCCGTACACCGTGAAGTTCACGCTCGCCGAGCCGAACGCGCCGTTCATCCAGAACATGGCGATGGAATTCGCGTCGATCCTGTCGGCCGAATACGCGGATCAGCTGATGAAGGCCGGCCGCGCCGCCGACATCAACCAGAAGCCGATCGGCACCGGTCCGTTCATCTTCCGCAGCTACACGAAGGACGCGACGATCCGTTTCGATGGCAATCCAGACTATTGGAAGAAGGGCGCGGTGAAGCTGTCGAAGCTGATCTTCTCGATCACGCCGGATCCGGGCGTGCGCGTGCAGAAGATCAAGCGCAACGAATGCCAGGTGATGAGCTATCCGCGTCCGGCCGACATCGCGACGCTGAAGGCCGACTCGGGCATCGACATGCCGTCGCAGCCGGGCTTCAACCTCGGCTACCTGGCATACAACGTCGAGCACAAGCCGGTCGACAAGCTCGAAGTGCGTCAGGCGCTCGACATGGCGATCAACAAGAAGGCGATCCTCGAATCGGTCTACCAGGGCGCCGGCCAGGCCGCGTCCGCACCGGTGCCGCCGACCCAATGGTCGTATGACAAGAACCTGAAGATGGCCGCCTACGACACCGCGAAGGCGAAGGCGCTGCTCGCCAAGGCAGGCTTCCCGAACGGTTTCGAGATCACGCTGTGGGCGATGCCGGTGCAGCGCGCGTACAACCCGAACGCGCGGCTGATGGCCGAGATGATCCAGGCCGACTGGGCGAAGATCGGCGTGAAGGCGAAGATCGTCACCTACGAATGGGGCGAGTACATCAAGCGCGCGCACGCGGGTGAGCAGGACACGATGCTGATCGGCTGGACCGGCGACAACGGCGACCCGGACAACTGGCTCGGCACGCTGCTCGGCTGCGAGGCGATCAAGGGCAACAACTTCTCGCACTGGTGCTACAAGCCGTTCGACGAGCTGGTGCAGAAGGGCCGCACGACGACGGGCCAGGACGCGCGCACGAAGATCTACATGCAGGCGCAGCAGATCTTCGCGCAACAGCTGCCGTTCTCGCCGATCGCGAACTCGACGGTCTACCAGCCGGTGCGCAAGAACGTGGTCGACATGCGGATCGAACCGCTCGGCTACGCGCGCTTCGACGGAGTCGGCGTGAAGTAATACGGCCCGTATAAGCTGTCCAGAAGACCGAGACCGGCTCATACCTCATCCGGCGGCGGGAAGCCAAAAGCTTCCCGTCGCCGGTCGCACATTTCCCACAAGAAAATACGAGACGCATCATGTTCACATTCGTGTTGCGCCGCGTGGGGATGGTGATCCCGACCTTCATCGGCATCACCATCCTGGCGTTTGCGCTGATTCACCTGATACCGGGCGACCCCATCGAAGTGATGATGGGCGAGCGCGGCGTCGATCCCGCGATGCATGCAGAGGCGATGAAGCGCCTCGGGCTCGACCAGCCGTTGCCCATGCAATATCTGCACTACATCGGCCGGGCGCTGCATGGCGACCTCGGCACGTCGATCATCACCAACACCAGCGTCGCGGGCGAATTCTTCGCGCGCTTTCCGGCGACCGTCGAACTGTCGCTGTGCGCGCTCGTGTTCGCGCTCGTGGTCGGGCTGCCGGCCGGCGTGATCGCCGCGCTGCGGCGCGGCTCGGTCGTCGATCACGGCGTGATGGGCACCGCGCTCACCGGCTACTCGATGCCGATCTTCTGGTGGGGGCTGATCCTCATCATGGTGTTTTCGTCGTATCTCGGCTGGACGCCCGTGTCGGGCCGCATCGCGGTCGAATACGACTTCCCGCATCCGACCGGCTTCATGCTGATCGACGCGCTGCTCGCGCCGGACGAAGGCTCGTTCAAGTCGGCGGTCAGCCACCTGATCCTGCCCGCGATCGTGCTCGGCACGATCCCGCTCGCGGTGATCGCGCGGATGACGCGCTCGTCGATGCTCGAAGTGCTGCGCGAGGATTACATCCGCACGGCGCGCGCGAAAGGGCTGTCGCCGGCGCGCGTGGTGGTCGTGCACGCGCTGCGCAACGCGCTGATCCCGGTCGTCACCGTGATCGGCCTGCAGATCGGCACGCTGCTTGCTGGCGCCGTGCTGACCGAGACGCTGTTTTCGTGGCCCGGCGTCGGCAAGTGGCTGATCGATGCGATCGGCCGCCGCGACTATCCGGTCGTGCAGGGCGGCATTCTGCTGATCGCGACGCTCGTGATCGTCGTGAACCTGGTCGTCGACCTGCTGTACGGCGTGCTGAATCCGCGCATCCGCCACACGAGGTAACTCCATGAGCAATCTGCAAAATACCCTGCCGACCGAATCCGCGCCGGCCGGCGGCCGCGCGCTCGCGTTGCGCGAGTTCTGGGCCAACTTCTCGCGCAATCGCGGTGCGGTCGGCGCCGGCCTCGTCGTGCTCGTGCTGATCCTGGTCGCGCTCCTCGCGCCGCTGATCGCGCCGCACAGCCCGGTCGAGCAATACCGCGACTACGTGAAGATTCCGCCCGCGTGGCTCGCCGGCGGCAACTGGCAGTTCATCCTCGGCACCGACGAAGCCGGGCGCGACATCCTTTCGCGCCTGATGTTCGGCGCGCGCATGTCGTTCTGGATCGGCTTCGTGTCGGTCGTGCTCGCGCTGATCCCCGGCATCGTGCTGGGCCTCGTCGCCGCGTTCTTCCAGAAATGGGCCGACACGCCCGTGATGCGCATCATGGACGTGCTGCTCGCGCTGCCGTCGCTGCTGCTCGCGGTCGCCGTCGTCGCGATCATCGGGCCGGGCCTCACCAACACGATGTTCGCGATCGCGATCGTCGCGCTGCCGGCCTACGTGCGCCTCACGCGCGCGTCGGCGCTCGGCGAGCTGCAGAAGGAGTACGTGACGGCGTCGCGCGTGGCCGGCGCCGGCACGCTGCGCCTGATGTTCTCGCAGGTGCTGCCGAACTGCACGGCGCCGCTGATCGTGCAGGCGACGCTCGGCTTCTCGTCGGCGATCCTCGACGCGGCCGCGCTCGGCTTCCTCGGCCTCGGCGTGCAACCGCCGACCGCCGAGTGGGGCGCCATGCTCGCGTCCGCGCGCGACTACATCGACAACGCATGGTGGATCGTGACGATGCCGGGCCTGTCGATCCTGATTTCGGTGCTCGCGATCAACCTGCTCGGCGACGGGCTGCGCGACGCGCTCGATCCCAAACTGAAACGGATGGCCTAAGATGAAACGAACCCCACGCTTGCTTCGTTCGCTGCCGACCGGAGTTGGCGCTTCGGCGCTTACTCCGCTCCCATGCACGGCGCCCCCCAAGGGGGCGGTCATCCTCTTTGGGGCGGCCCGGCGGAGGACGACATGAGCAACCCGCTCCTGACCATCCGCAATCTCGCGGTGAATTTCAACGGCCTGCCCGCCGTCGACCGGATCAACCTGTCGATCGCGCCGGGCGAGGTGGTGGGCGTCGTCGGCGAATCGGGCTCGGGCAAGAGCGTGACGATGATGGCGCTGATGGGCCTGATCGACGCGCCGGGCAAGGTGACGGCCGACGAGGTCACGTTCAACGGCGTGGATCTCTTGAAGGCGTCGCCGAAGGCGCGCCGCAAGATCGTCGGCAAGGACATCGCGATGGTGTTCCAGGACGCGCTGACGAGCCTGAACCCGAGCTACACGGTCGGCTACCAGATCAAGGAGGTGCTGAAGCTGCACGAAGGGCTGCGCGGCGACGCGCTGCACCGGCGCGCGCTCGAACTGCTCGACCAGGTCGGCATTCCCGATGCGAAGAACCGGATCGCGGCGTTCCCGCACCAGATGTCGGGCGGCATGAACCAGCGCGTGATGATCGCGATGGCCGTCGCGTGCAATCCGAAGCTGCTGATCGCCGACGAGCCGACCACCGCGCTCGACGTGACGATCCAGGCGCAGATCATGGATCTGCTCGTCAAGCTGCAGAAGGAGCGCGGGATGGCGCTGGTGCTGATCTCGCACGATCTGGCCGTGGTGTCGGAGGTCGCGCAGCGCGTGGCGGTGATGTACGCGGGCGAGATCATCGAGACCAACCGCGTGCCGGACATCTTTCGCGCGCCGCATCACCCGTACACCGAAGCGCTGCTCGCGGCGATTCCCGAGCACAATCAGGGGGCGCGTCGCCTTGCCGCATTGCCCGGCATGGTGCCGGGCCGCGATGATCGCCCGTCCGGATGCCTGTTCGCGCCGCGCTGCAAGTACGTCGTCGACGATTGCCGCAAGGCGCGCCCGGCGCTCGATCCGCTCGTGGCCGGCAACGATGCGATGCGCGCGCGCTGCATCAAGCCGCTCAATGTTTCCAGCTTCGACCTGACGGGAGGCGCACGATGAATGCTGTCAACGAAACGCGCCGCGCGTCGCCCGACGGGCAGGCCGTGCTGGTTGCCGACCAGCTCGCGAAGCACTACACGGTCAGGCGCGGGATGTTCGGGCAGGGCACCGTGAAGGCGCTGAACGGCGTGTCGTTCACGCTCGAGCGCGGCAAGACGCTCGCGGTGGTCGGCGAGTCGGGCTGCGGAAAATCGACGCTCGCGCGCCAGCTCACGATGATCGAGACGCCCACCTCGGGCAGCCTGATGATCGACGGCAACGACGTGGCCGGCGCCGGCCGCCACACCGTCGCCGACCTGCGCCGCCGCGTGCAGATGGTGTTCCAGAACCCGTTCGCGTCGCTGAATCCGCGCAAGACCGTCGAGCAGACGCTCGCCGAGCCGCTCGAGATCAACGCGGACCTGTCGGCGGCCGAACGCGCGGCGCGCATCGCGCAGATGATGCGCACCGTCGGCCTGCGCCCCGAGCACGCGAAGCGCTATCCGCACATGTTCTCGGGCGGCCAGCGCCAGCGCGTCGCGATCGCGCGCGCGATGATCCTCGAGCCGCGCATCGTCGTCGCCGACGAGCCGGTGTCCGCGCTCGACGTATCGATCCAGGCGCAGATCCTGAACCTGTTCATGGATCTGCAGGAGCAGTTCAACACGAGCTACGTGTTCATCTCGCACAACCTGTCGGTGGTCGAGCACGTCGCGGACGACGTGATGGTGATGTACTTCGGCAGCGTCGCCGAACTCGGCGACAAGGCGACGATCTACGCGCGGCCGCGCCATCCGTACACGCGTGCGCTGATGTCGGCGACGCCGGCGATCTTCGAGGAAGACCGCCGCGTGCAGATCAAGCTGCAGGGCGAACTGCCGTCGCCGCTCAATCCGCCGTCGGGCTGCGCGTTTCACCAGCGCTGCCCGTACGCGGTCGAGCGCTGCCGTGTCGAGGAACCGCAGCTGCGCGACGTCGACGGACGTCGCGTGGCCTGCCATCGCGCCGAGGAGGTGGGGGAGGCGAATGCCTGACGGGTTGGCGGCGCGCGCGCCTCGCGTGCGCCGGTCGGGAGCCGGCCGCGCGCGCATGCTGCGCGCGTGCCGCAACGCAAGACGCTGGAGCGTGCGCACGGTCACGGGCGCGGCGCTGGCCGGCGCCTGCGTGGCCGCGAGCGTGCTGGTGCCGGCCGCGGCCGCGCGCGCGCAGGAGCGCATGCCGAGCAGTTCGCCGATTCATCGGGCGCAGGCGCCGTCGCCGGGCATGACGCTGCCGGGCTTCCACGCGCCGTCCGTGTCGAACGGCACGGTCGCGCGCGGCACGGTGCGCGTGCAGCCGGCCCGCATGCCGTTCTACGTCGCGACGCGCGGCAAGGTCACGCTGTACGTGCTCGGCACGCTGCATACGGGCGACCCGTCCGACTACCCGAGCGCGCAGCCGTTCCGGCCCACCATCCTCGCGGCGCTCGCCGCCTCGCCGACGCTCGCGCTCGAGCTGTCGCCGGACGATCTGCTGGAATCGCAGGACGACGTGTCGAAGTACGGCGTCTGCCGCTACCCGTGCCTGCAGCGCCTGCTTCCCGAGCCGTTGTGGCAGCAGCTCGCCGCGCGGCTGCGCGGCAACCCGGCCGCGCTCGCCGAAATCCGCCGGATGCGGCCGTGGCTCGCCGCGCTGGTGGTCGAGACGTACGACTCGTTGTCGGCCGGCCTGCAGACCGAGTACGGCACCGAGGCGCAGCTGCAGAACGTATTTCTGAAGAAGAAGGGCGGCCGCGTGATCGGCCTGGAGACGCTCGCCGAGCAGATGCGCGCGTTCACCGGCCTCACGCTCGCCGAGCAGCGCGAGATGCTCGCGCAGGACATGGTGCAGACGCCCGCGCAGAACGCCGCCGACATCGGCGCGCTGCACCGGCTGTGGCGTATTGGCGACGCCGACGCGATCTCCGCATGGGCGGTCGCGAAGAGCGAGCGGCTCGCACGGTCGAAGGCGCTGTCGGCGTCGATCGACAACAAGATCCTGTACGAGCGCAACCGGCGCTTCGTTGCACGGATGACGGCAATCGCGGCGCCGAACCGGCCGGTGTTCGTCGCGATCGGCGCGCTGCACCTGGGTGGCCAGCGCGGCGTGCTCGAATTGTTGCGCCAGCAAGGGTACCGGGTCGACGCGAACTGAGCGCGCCCGACGCCGCCCGCCGGTCCTCCGCCATTCGATCGGCCGCGCGCTTGCGTGTCGATGCGCGTAAGCGGCCGCGTGAGCCGATAAGGAAAACCCTCGAACCGTCTGGAAATAGCGTTTAAAGCCATTGACATCCGGTTCTGCCAATCTCTATTCTTCACCCCACAAGTTGAAAAAATGCAAAGAATAGAAAAGTTCTACGGGGTAGCAGAAAACAAAGCGCGGGGTTGGCGTAGCCGGCACGTAATCAGCGTGCCGGCCGCGGAGTGTCTGCATGCACGGCGGGGCCAAACATCGTCGTACAGCACATGCATGTGGCAGACTTAGCGGTATAAGCGACGTTCCGTCGTCCGACCGGGGGAAGCAGCAATCGGGCGGCGGCGGACGTTTTTTCATCCGGAGCAGCGTTCCGGTCACCGTCGCAAGGCGGTTTCGGGAGGCGAATCGACAGACGGCGAAGCCGCGGCGATTGCGCCAACAGTGAAGCGCCACGAGGGCGCTTTTTTCTTTGGTGCGGCCGATCGGATGCGGCACGCGATGCGTGCGCGTGAGCGAGGGCGTGCCGCGTTACGCGTCTTCGCCGGCCTGCAGCGCGCCGGGCGCGATCACGTCGATGCCGGCCGTCTCGAGCGCCGCGCGAATCCGCTTCGCGAAGGCGAGCGCATGCGGGCCGTCGCCGTGCAGGCAGACGGTCTGCGCATTGAGCGGCACCCACTCGCCCGTCACCGCGCGCACCTGCCGCTCGCGCACCATGTCGAGCGTGCGCGCGAGCACCGCATCTTCGTCGTCGATCAGCGCGCCGGGCTGGCTGCGCGGAACCAGCGTGCCGTCCGCGCGGTAGCCGCGATCGGCGAACACCTCTTCGATCGCGACGAGGCCCGCATGCCGCGCGGCCGCGACGAACACGCTGTTGGCGAGCCCGAACACCGACAGCGACGGATCGAAATCGTGGATGGCCGACACGACCGCGTCCGCGATCGTCGGATCGCGCGCGGCCTGGTTGTACAGCGCGCCGTGCGGCTTGACGTGCGCGATGCGGCCGCCTTCAGCCTGCGCGATCGCCGACAGCGCGCCCAGCTGGTACAGCACGCCGGCATAGATGTCGCCGGGCGGCAGTTGCATTTCCTTGCGGCCGAAATTCTCCGGATCGTGAAAGCTCGGATGCGCGCCGATCGACACGCCCTTCTGCACGGCCCAGCGCACGCAGTCGCGCATCGCATTGGCGCCGCCTGCATGCCAGCCGCATGCGATGTTCGCCGACGTGACGAGGTCGAGCAGCGCCTCGTCCGATCCGCATCCTTCGCCGAGATCGGCGTTCAGATCGATTTCCATGATGTTCCTCGCCCGCGGGCTGCGCGGGCCGTGTTGCGTACTGCTTGCGCCATTGTCACGCTGCGCGCGATTGCGCGCGGCGACGCGTCTCGTCGCGCATCTCGATCGCGACGTCGATCTGTCTCAGATATGCGCGTTCCGCGTTCAGCGCGGCGCGCGCGGCCTCGGGCGTCGTGCGCACGAAGCGGATCGGCAGGTTGAGCCGCGCCTGCGCGAGTTTCCACAGGTCCGCGCGAATCACCGTGCCGATCTTCGGATAGCCGCCGGTGGTCTGCGCGTCGTGCATCAGCACGATCGGCTGGCCGTTCGGCGGCACCTGGATCGTGCCGGGCAGCACCGCGTGCGACAGCAGCTCGACCGGCCGCTCGCGCACGAGCTCGGCGCCGGCGAGCCGATAGCCCATCCGGTTGCTGTTGGCGGTGACGAGCCATTCCTCGTCCCAGAGCGCCTGCTGCGACTCGGCCGAGAACGACGCGTAATCGGGGCCCGGCAGCACGCGCACGGGCATCGCCCACGGCGCATGCGCGGGACGGTGGCGGCGCGGCGGTTCGTCGACGCGCACGAACGCGCACCACGCCGGCGCCTTCACGCCGAACTCGGGCGCATCGGACGCGAGGCAGCCGGCGCCGGCCGGCGGCACGCCGACCGGCAGCCGGTCGCCGTCGCGCAGCGCGCGGCCGCCGAGGCCGCCGAAGCGCGCCGCGAGATCGGTGCTGCGCGAGCCGAGCACCGGCAGCACGTCGATGCCGCCCGCGATGCACAGGTAGCCGCGCATCCCGCGTTTCGCGGCCGGCAGCACGAGCGTCTGGCCGGCGTCGACCGGCAGGCTCCACCACGAATACACCGGCTTGCCGTCGAGCGTCGCGCCGAATTCGGTGCCGGTGACCGCGATGCGCGTGGCGCGCGTGAAGCGGAACGCGGCCGGGCCGATCGTGATTTCGACGGCCGCCGCATCGGGACGGTTGCCGACCAGCCGGTTGCCGACTTCGAGCGCGAGGCCGTCGAGCGCGCCGCCTTGCGCGACGCCCAGATGGCGCATCCCGCGGCGGCCGAGATCCTGCACGGTGGACAGCGGGCCGGCGCGCACGACCTCGATCGTGCCGGGGGCGGTTTTCTGGGTCATGTCGCGTCGACTCCGGCAATGGTGAAGCGCACGCGGTCGCCGGGCAGCAGCAGCGTCGGCTGCGGCCGGGCCGGATCGAACAGCACCTGCGAAGTACGGCCGATCAACTGCCAGCCGCCCGGCGCCGTGGCCGGATAGATGCCGGTTTGCGCGCCGCCGATGCCGACCGAGCCGGCCGGCACCTCGAGCCGCGGCGCGGCGCGGCGCGGCGTGTGCAGCGCCGGGTCGAGGCCGCCGAGATACGCGAACCCCGGCTGGAATCCTACGAAGAACACGACGTATTCGCCGCCCGCGTGGCGCGCGACCACTTCGTCGGCCGACAGCCCGGTGTGCGCGGCGACGGCCGCCAGATCGGGGCCGGCGGCACCGCCGTACTCGACCGGGATCTCGACGTCGCGGCCCGGCACGGGCGCGACGTCGGCGCTGTCCCACGCGTCGCGCAGCGCCGGGGTGAGCGACTCGGCGGTTGAGGCGAGCGCGTCGAACACGATCGTCAGATTGTTCATGCCCGGCACGACGTCGATCACGTCGGGCCACGCGCGCGCGGCTTCGGCGACGGCCCACACGCGGCGCTGGCAATCGAGCGTGGCGGGCGCCGGCATCTCGCAGACGAGGGCGGCATCGCCGAGTGGATAAATGCGGGGTTGCGTCATCGGACTGGCACGGTTCGGACGGCAATGTTAGCGTACATTCTCAATAAAATATCGAGAATTTCCCAATAAGCGTTTTCGCCTAGCTCTTATACAGAGGCTTCTGTCGTACACTCGGCACACCCTGACATCCTGCTTGCGCTGCCCTTCCATGAAGCGTTCTCCGACCAAGATCGTGTCATCCGAACACCTCGTTTCCGAGTCGAGCGTGGAGCTGTCGGAGCTCGAATACGGGCTCATCATGGCCGGCAACGCGTTCAACCGCTGGATGGTGCGCTGCATGTCGGCCGCCGGCGCGAAGGACATGACGGCCGTCGAGGTGTCGCTGCTGCATCACGTGAGCCACCGTGAGCGCAAGAAGAAGCTCGCCGACATCTGCTTCGTGCTCAATATCGAGGATACGCACGTCGCGACCTATGCGCTGAAAAAACTGATCGCGCGCGGCTATGTGAAAAGCGAGAAGAGCGGCAAGGAAGTGTTCTTCTTCGCGACCGATGCGGGCCGCGCGCTGTGCATGAAGTATCGCGAGGTGCGCGAGCACTGTCTGATCGAGACGCTGAAGGACAGCGGCCTCACCAACGAGCAGATCGGCGACGCCGCGCAACTGCTGCGCAACGCATCGGGCCTGTACGACACCGCCGCGCGCGCGGCCGCCTCGTTGTAAACGATTGCGGCTCGGACGCCGAGCGCGGCGACGCGCGGGATGCCGGCGCGGCGTCGCGCGTCGCGTCATCCGGCGTCCGGGTAGAGCGCGCGGTCGGTGACGATCCAGCCCATCGCCAGATCGTGCGCCTCGGCCGGCAGCGCGTCGACGCGGCACGCGTCGTACGCGATGCCGACCGTCACCGGCAGCGTGTCGCCCGGCCATGCCGCGAGCGTGCGGTCGTAATAGCCGCCGCCGTAGCCGAGCCGGTAGCGCTGCAGATCGAATCCCACACACGGAATCAGCAACAGGTCGGGCACGACCGCGATGCCCGACGCGGGCTCCGGAATCCGGTGATGCCCTTCGCGCATCGGCGTGTGCGCATCCCATGCATGGAACGCGAGCGGCGTGTGCTTCTCGCCGATCACCGGCAGCGCGGCGCGGCGGCCGGGGCCGGCGGCGGCCCACGCGAGCACGGCGTCGCGCGCGTCGAATTCGCCGGGCAGCGGCCAGTAGAAGCCGACCGTGCGCGGCGCGAGCCGTTCGAGCAAGCCGCGCAGCCGGGCCTCGAGCGCGGCGTTCGCGGCCGGCTGCGACGCGGCGTCGCGACGCGCGCCGGACAGCGTTCTGCGCAGTGCAACCTTCGGGTTCGGCACAGGGTTGCATGCTATGCTTTCGCTCACTTCGTGCTCCATTCAAAACGATGTCGAACAGCCTTTTCCGAGTATATCGCGCGGTCGCGCTCACGCTTTCGGCCGCCGCGCTCGTGGCGGGCACGAGCGCGTGCGCCGCACCGGGCGACGACACGCTCGCCGGGGACGATCAGATCTTCGTGCAGTTGCGCGAAGCCGCGCGCCGCAACGATGCCGCGAAGGCCGCGCAGCTCGCGTCGATGATCCCGAACTATCCGGTGCCGTCCTACGTCGAGTATTTCCAGATCAAACCGCAGCTGTTCGATTCGACCGGACGCGCGCGCGTCGATGCGCCGGACGCGCCGGTGCAGTCGTTCCTGCAGCGCTACGACGGCCAGGCGATCGCCGATCGCCTGCGCAACGACTACCTGCTCGTGCTCGGCGCGCGCCACGACTGGCGCGGCTTCGACGATCAGTACAAGCGCTTCGTGCTCGACGACGACACGCAGGTCAAATGCTATGCGCTCGAATCGCGCGCGGCGCGCGGCGAGAACGTCGCCGATGCCGCCCGCGCGCTGCTCGTCGAGCCGAAATACTACGGCGACGCCTGCGTCGACCTGATCACGGCGCTCACCGTCAACCAGCAGTTCACGAGCGACGACGTGTGGCAGCAGGCGCGCCTCGCTTTCGAGCAGAACTACACGACGCTCGGCGGCAAGATCGTCGACGCGCTCGGTCCGCGCCCGGCCGGTTTCGACCAGGCGACGAGCGCGCCGCCGCTGTACCTCGCGCGCGGCGTCGGCGCGGACGCCGCATCGCACCAGCTCGCGCTGATCGCGCTCGGCCGGATGGCGCGCAACGATCCCGATGCGGCCGCCGGAATGCTCACCTCGCTCGCCGGTTCGCTGACGAAGCAGGAGCAGGCGATCGCGTGGGGCGCGATCGGCTACCAGGCCGCCATCAAGCGCTCGGCGCTCGCGTCCGACTGGTATGCGAAATCCGCCAACGCGCCGCTGTCGAACCCCGGCTACGAATGGCGCACGCGCGCCGCGCTGCTGGCCGGCAACTGGCCGATGGTGCGCTGGTCGATCGAGCAGATGCCGCCGTCGCTGCGCAGCGATCCCGCATGGATCTACTGGCACGCGCGCGCGCTGAAGCAAAGCGGCGACACGCTGCAGGCGAACCAGGAATTCGAGCAGGTGGCCGGGCAGTACAACTTCTACGGGCAGCTCGCCGGCGAGGAGCTGGGCCAGCGCACGTCGGTGCCGCCGCGCACGAAGGTGAGCGACGCCGAGATCGACGCGATGAGCAAGATTCCGGGCTTCGCGCTCGCGCAGCGCTTCTACGGCCTGAACCTGCGCCTCGAGGGCAACCGCGAATGGAACTGGCCGCTGCGCGGGATGACCGATCGCCAGCTGCTCGCCGCCGCCGCGTACGGCAAGCGCATCGAGCTGCTCGACCGCACGGTGAATACGGCCGACCGCACGAAGGCCGAGCACGACTTCACGCTGCGCTATCCGTCGCCGTACCGCGACATCGTCGAGCGCTATGCGCAATCGACCGGGCTCGACGTCGAATGGGCGTACGGGCTGATCCGCCAGGAGTCGCGCTTCATCACGAACGCGCGTTCGTCGGTCGGCGCGGGCGGGCTGATGCAGCTGATGCCGGCCACCGCGCAGCTCGTCGCGAAGAAGCTCGGGATGGGCACGATCACGCGTGCGCAGATGCACGACATCGACACCAACATCCAGCTCGGCACCTGGTATCTGGCCGACATCTACAACAACTTCGACAGCTCGCCGGTGCTGGCGACCGCCGGCTACAACGCCGGGCCGGGACGGCCGCGCCAGTGGCGCCAGGTGCTGACGCGGCCGGTCGAAGGCGCGATCTTCGCCGAGACGATTCCGTTCAACGAGACGCGCGAGTACGTGAAGAACGTGCTGTCGAACACGGTCTACTACGCGGCGCTCTTCGAGGGCAAACCGCAGTCGTTGAAGAAGCGCCTGGGCACGATCTCGCCCTGATCCGCAACCTTCGTGCTGCACGCGCGCCGCGCGGCAGCGTGAAGGGGCCGTTCACGCGAATGGCCGGCTCGCGAACGCCCGGTGCACGCCGTTTCGTGCGCGCGCGTGCCACGCGCCACGCACGCCGTCATCGGCGTGAACCGTCCATCGGAGGACCGAACATGGAACGCCAGACCGTCGCGCTGCTGGGCGGCACCGGCTTCATCGGCAGCCGGCTCGTCAATGCGCTGATCGAAGCCGGCAAGCACGTGCGGGTCGCCACGCGGCGGCGCGAGCATGCGCGCCACCTGCAGATGCTGCCGATCGAGATCGTCGAGCTCGACGCGCTCGATGCGCGCACGTTGACCGGCTTCGTCGCCGGCGCGCATGCGGCCGTCAATCTGATCGGCGTGCTGCACGGCGGGCGCGGCTCGCCGTACGGGCCGGGCTTCGAGCGCGCGCACGTCGCCGTGCCGGCCGCGCTCGGCGCCGCGTGCGCGCAGGCCGGCGTGCGGCGCGTGCTGCACATGAGCGCACTCGGCGCCGATTCGAACGGCCCGAGCATGTACCAGCGCTCGAAGGGCGACGGCGAAGCCGCGCTGCGGGCGGCCGCGGCGGCCGGCCCGCTCGCGCTGACGATCTTCCGCCCGTCGGTCGTCTTCGGCCCCGGCGATGCGTTCCTCAATACGTTCGCGAACCTGCAGCGCACGCTGCCGGTGCTGCCGCTCGCGATGCCGGACGCGCGCTTCCAGCCGGTGTTCGTCGGCGACGTCGTGCGCGCGTTCGTCAACACGCTCGATCTGGCGGCCGCGCACGGCAAGACCTACGAGCTCGGCGGCCCGACGGTGTACACGCTCGAGCAGCTGGTGCGCTATTGCGGCACGCTGGTCGGCCGGCACGCACGCATCGTGCGGCTGCCCGATGCGCTCGCGCAGCTGCAGGCGCGCGTGTTCGAATGTCTGCCGGGCGAGCCGGTCATCACGCGCGACAATCTCGCGTCGATGTCGCAGCCCAACGTGCTGTCCGGGCCGCTCGCGCCGGAACTCGGGCTCACGCCCGCGAGTCTCGAAAGCATCGCGCCCGCGTACCTCGGCGCCGCCGCGCAGCGCTCACGCTTCGACTGGTTCCGCGCGCGCCGCTAGGCGCCGCCGGCCGTCGCTTTCCGTCGTCCAACCTCGCGCTAATCGGAACACCGCCATGAAACTCGTCATTGGAGACAAGAACTACTCGTCGTGGTCGATGCGGCCCTGGCTGCTGCTCGCGCATTTCGGCATCCCGTTCGACGAGATCGCGATCGAACTGCGCCGCGACGACACGGCCGCGCGGATCCGCGAGTATTCGCCGACCGGAAAGGTGCCGTGCCTGATCGACGATCACGGCTTCGCGATCTGGGATTCGCTCGCGATCGCCGAGACGCTCGCCGAGCGCTATCCGCAGTTTCCGATGTGGCCGGCCGATCCGCTCGATCGCGCGCACGCGCGCTGCATTTCGGCGGAGATGCACGCCGGTTTCACCGCGTTGCGCACGGAAATGGTGATGAACGTGCGCGCGTCGGCGCCCGGCCGCGGCGCGACGCCCGACGCGCTCGCCGACGTCGCGCGCATCGACACGCTGTGGGGCGCCTGCCTGGCGGCGTCGGGCGGCCCGTTCCTGTTCGGCGAATTCGGGATTGCCGATGCGATGTATGCGCCCGTCGTGATGCGCTTCAACACCTATGCGCCGGAGCTGTCGCCGGAGGCGGCCGGGTATGCCGCGCGCGTGACGGCGCTGCCGGCGGTGCAGCGCTGGATCGAAGGCGCGCGGCGCGAAACCAACGTGATCGCCGAGTACGAATCGACGCCATGAACATTTACGCAGTAGGCGGAGCGATCCGCGACGCATTGCTCGGCGTGCCGGTGCAGGACCGCGACTACGTGGTGGTGGGCGCGACGCCCGAGCAGATGGCCGCGCAGGGCTTCCGGCCGGTCGGCAAGGATTTCCCGGTGTTCCTGCATCCGGACACGCAGGAGGAGTACGCGCTCGCGCGCACCGAGCGCAAGACGGCCGCGGGCTATCACGGCTTCCAGTTCTATTACGCGCCCGACGTGACGCTCGACGAGGACCTCGCGCGGCGCGACCTGACGATCAACGCGATGGCGCGCGAAGTGAGCCCGGACGGCACGCTGGTCGGGCCGGTGATCGACCCGTTCGACGGGCAGGCCGATCTGCGCGCGCGGGTGTTCCGGCACGTGAGCGACGCGTTCGTCGAGGATCCGGTGCGGATTCTGCGGATCGCGCGCTTCGCCGCGCGCTTCGCGGATTTCACGGTGGCCGACGAGACGCTCGCGCTGATGCGGCGCATGGTCGACGCGGGCGAGGCGGACGCGCTGGTGCCCGAGCGCGTATGGCAGGAAATCGCGCGCGGGCTGATGGAGGCGACGCCGTCGCGGATGTTCGACGTGCTGCGCGAATGCGGCGCGCTCGCGCGCGTGCTGCCCGAGGTCGATGCGCTGTGGGGCGTGCCGCAGCGCGCCGATTACCACCCGGAAGTCGACACGGGCGTGCACGTGATGATGGTCGTCGACTACGCGGCGAAGCAGGGCTATTCGCTGCCGGTGCGCTTCGCGGCGCTCACGCACGATCTCGGCAAGGCGACGACGCCGGCCGACGTGCTGCCGCGTCATGTCGGCCACGAAGGCCGCAGCGTCGAGCTGATCAAGCCGCTGTGCGAGCGGCTGCGGGTGCCGAACGAATGCCGCGACCTCGCGCTGGTGGTCGCGCGCGAGCACGGCAACCTGCATCGCGTGATGGAGATGGGCGCGGCCGCGCTGGTGCGGCTGTTCGAACGCAGCGACGCGCTGCGCAAGCCGGCGCGCTTCGCCGAGATGCTGCAGGCGTGCGAATCGGATGCGCGCGGCCGCCTCGGGCTCGACACGCAGCCGTATCCGCAGGCCGAGCGGCTGCGCGTGGCGCTGGTCGCGGCGCGCAGCGTCGATGCCGGCGCGATCGCGCGCGGTATCGGCAACGATGCGATGCAGATCAAGGACGCCGTGCATCGCGCACGGATCGACGCGGTCAAGCAGGCGCTGGCGATCGCGGAATAGGCGAGGGGCGGTTGGTGGGGTGGGGGCCGCGTGGCTTGTCGCGGCGGGGATCGCGGCCGGGCCGATTACGGCGCGGCCGATTACGCCCGGATGAGCGCGGCGCGGCTTGTTGAGGCCCGGCCCGTCTGGGTCATGCGTGTGTTGGCCCGACGGATCACGACCCGGCGCATCCTGGCCCAACGAATTTCGACCCGTTGAATCCCAGCCCGCCCAATCCCGGCCCGGCCAATCGTGGCCCGGTTAATCGCGGCCCGGCCAATCGCGGCCCATCCAGTCACGGCCGGCTTGTCGCGTCTCGTCAATCCCAGCCCGGCCGATTCACTGCTTCGTCCGCGCGCGTGCCGCGGCAACCCGGCCCTTGCCCGCGGCCGCGCGTGGTTTCCCGCCGGCCGGCTGTGTCGTGCCACGCGCCGGTGTGCCAGCGGCTGAGGCGGCCGGCTCGTCCTCGGCCCGCACGCCATTCGACACCGATTCGCGCCGGCTCACGCGCGGCTCGCCGGGCGTCGCGCCGGCCTCGCGCGCGAGCAGCCTGATCTTCATGGCCGCCGAGCCCAATTCCGCACCGTCGTCGAACAGCGGCAGCGTGCCGACCGCGATCAGCTCGGCCGGCCCGTCGCCGACATTGGCGACGCGATGGCGCTTCCTCGCATCGAAATGCAGCGAATCGCCGGCCGACAGCGGGTAATCGCGCTTGCCGATCGTGTAGCACACGCGGCCGGCGAGCACGTACACGAACTCGTCGCCGCCGTGCGCGACCCACTCCGACCGGTAGCCCTCCATCATCCGCACCTTCAGCGCATTGATCTGGCTGCCGTCGAAGGTCGTCGACAGCCGCTCGTACCACTGCGACGCCGCGTCGAGCGCATAAGGCTCGCGGCGGCCCGCGTGCGAATCGGGCTGTGCCTGGCGCGGCTGGTCGATCAGCGTGCCGAGCGGCACCTTCAGCGCGTTCGCGACGTTGACCAGCGACGACAGCGAGATGCCGGTCAGATTGCGCTCGACCTGCGACAGGAAGCCGACCGACAGGTGCGCTTCGGTCGCGACTTCCAGCAGCGTCTTCTTCGCTTCCCGGCGCAGGCGCCGAATGCGCTGGCCGATACGCATGATGTCTGAATCCATGAATCTCTTTCGTGGCAACGAACCGGAAAGCGCGCAACACGCGGCGGCCGCGCCCCAGCATGCCGAGCATCGCCCGCGGCACGGCCGTCGGGCGGCGATGCCGGCGCATTGTACCCGTGGCACCGTGACGCCGCCCGTAGCCGTCGGTGGTCGCCGAGCGGGCCGCCGCGTCACGATCGGTAATTTTAGCCCTACGAAAATTTGCGCTTGACCGCCCTGTATGCGTGCTCTAGATTTTGTCCCTCATCAAACAAAGTTAAGTGGGACAAAAAATTGAGCCGCAGCGTCGGGGCGTTCGCCGCCACGCCGTCGCCGGCCGTCGACAACAATCAATGACGGGTATCCGATGATCGATCGACTCCAATTCAGCTTCTCCGGCCTTGCCGCGTACGATGCGCGCGTTGCCGACACGCAGGCCGGCCTGTCGCGCCTGCTCGACGCCGCGCGGCTCGATGCGGTCGTGGTCACGTCACAGGACGAGTACATCACCGAATACCTGCCGCGCTGCAACAACCCGCGCTATGCGCTGTCGGGCTTCGACGGCTCGGCCGGCTGCGGAATCTTCCTGAGCGCGGCGACGGCGCACGCGCTCGGCATCCCGCCGTTCGTGCTGTTCGTCGACGGCCGCTATCACCTGCAGGCCGAACGGCAGTGCGACCCGGCGCGCGTGCAGGTCGTGAAGCTCGGCATCGACGTGACGATCTGGCAGGCGCTCGCCGGCTGGCTGGTCACGCACGCGGCGCGGCTCGCGCGGGTCGGCTACGACGCGTGGCGGATCAGCATCGCGCAGCGCGACCGGCTGCTCGCGCAGACGCAGCCCGCGTCGCTCGACTGGGTGAGCCTCACGTCGCGCGAAATCGATCGCGCGATCGCGCTGCCGGGCTGGGTCGTCGAACGGCCGATCTTCGGGTTGCCGGAGGCGACGACCGGCGTGAGCGTCGCGCAGAACCTCGACGCGCTGAACGGCCGGCTCGCCGCGCACACCGCCACGGCGAGCGACACGGCGAGCGACACGGCGAGCGACACGGCGAGCGACACGGCGA
>NZ_JQJT01000003.1:212467-482238 GCF_000745665.1 Burkholderia sp. WP42
CACGGCGAGCGACACGGCGAGCGACACGGCGAGCGACACGGCGAGCGACACGGCGACCGCCACGGCGACCGCCACGACGAGCGACACGACGCCCCCCACGACCGCCTTCCTCACCTGCGCGTCCGACGATCTCGCCTATCTGCTGAACAGCCGCGGCTATCACATCCCGAATGCGTCGTCGCATCTCGGCTTCCTGTTCGTGCTCGGCGAGCAGGTCGCGCTGTTCTTGCCCGAAGGCTGCGACCGCTGTGCGGTCGACCTGCCGTCGTACCCGGCGTTGCACGTGATCCGCCGCGACTTCGCCGAACTGGAGCGCTTCCTTGCCCGCTTCGCCGTCGAGCACGTCTGCTACGGCTTCGAATCGGTCAACTGCGCGCTCGTCGAATCGGTGCGGCGCGTCTGGCCGCATGCGCGCCACGCCGATTTCAACCCGGTCGAGGCGCTGCGGGCGAGCAAGACGCCGGCGGCGCTCGAGCGCTTTCGCGATGCGTTCGCGCGCAGCTCGGCGGCGATCGCCGAGACGATGCGCTGGGCCAAGACCGGCGAGCCGGGACGGCGCCACACCGAATACGACCTGGCGCGCAAGATCAACGACGCGTACGGCGCGCGCTCGGCCGTCGCGCTGACGTTCCCGTCGATCGCCGCGAACGGCGCGAACAGCGCGTTCGCGCATTACACGGAGGCGAGCGCCGACGTCGAACTGACCGAGGGCGAACTCGTGCTGCTCGACAGCGGCGCGTACTACGACGCCGGCTTCGCGACCGACTGCACGCGCGTGGTGCTGCGTCGCACGCGAGCGGAGACGGTCGCGCAGCCGTGGCAGCGCGAAATCTACACGGTCGCGCTGAAGGCCTGCATCAAGGGGCTCGTCACGCGCTTCCCGAACACGGCGACGGGCGGCGACGTCGATGCGACGGTGCGCCAGGTGTGCCGCGACCACGGCTACGATTACGGCCACGGCACCGGTCACGGCGTCGGCATCCACGTGCACGAGGGCGGCGTGCGCTTCGCGCCCGGCGCGTCGTACGGGCTGGTGCCGAATGCGGTGATTTCGGTCGAACCGGGCATCTACCTGCCGGGCAAGGGCGGCGTGCGGATCGAGAACATCGTGATCGTCCATGCGGACGACGCCGAAGCGGGCACCGTCGCGTTCGAAAACCTCGTCACGGTGGGCTACGACTGGGACCTGATCGACGTCGCGCTGCTCGACGACGACGAGCGCGCGTATCTGCGCGACTACGAACGGCTTTGCGCGCAACGCGGCACGCAGGTCACCGCGTGTCCGTTGCTGTAAAGGAAGGGTAGTGCGGCGCGGCCGCGCATGATGCGACGGGGCGCCGGCGCTGCGGCGCGCGCGGCGCTCAGCGCATCAGCGCCGACACGCGTCCGTCCGGCCCGTAGACGCCGGCCGGCGCGGACGCCGAGCGCAGCACCGCGAGCGCGCGATCGTTGTAGTCCATCCGGATCCGGATCAGCATCCCGTTGGTCGCATTGGCCTGGCGCGCGCGTTCGGTGGCCTGCAGCAGCAGTTGCCAGCGGCCGGCGAGACGCGCGTCGCGCTCGGCGGCCTGATCCATGCCTTTCTTGCCGGCCGGAAAGCCGAGCGCCGACAGCTGCGCGTCGCGCGTGCGCTCGAGCTGCGCGAGCCGATCGATCAGCTCGCTCTTCTTTTCGACGATACCCGGCAGCATGTCGAGCGGCTGCGGCGTCGTCAGCGCCTTTTCTTCATACGCGAGCAGCGACGCGAACGCTTCGACCGTCGCGTGTTCGTCGTTGACCGTGGCCAGCAGCTCTTCTCTCATCGCGTCATGCTCGTCGCGCCGGCACGCGTTCCCGCATGCCGGCCATCCAGGGGACCGGTCAGGGCGTGACGGGCCCCGGGCCGGCTCAGTTGCTCTGCGAGCGCTGCCGTTGCAGCAGGTCGCGGGCGGTATTCAGTACGCCGTCGGCGATCTTGTTCACGTCGATCGTCAACGAGCCGTCCTTCAATGCGTCCTTGATCGACTGGACCAGCGCCGTGTTGATGTCGGCGCTGCCGGAGGCCGACAGCGAACGCAGCTGTCCCGACAGACCCGACAGGTTCACGCTCGTGTCGCCGCCGGTCGATCCAGCGTCGCCGGCCTGCGCGGACGACGACGAAGCCGCGCCGGATTGCGCGCGGGTCGCGCCGTTGCCGGTGGGCGCGAGTGGGCTCGGGTTCGGAGTGGAATCGATTTTCACGATGGTTTTCCTGTTCGGTTTGACCCAGATAACGGCCGGTCCGGCCCGAACTTTAGCATCGCGGGTGCGAAATTCTCCGAATAAACAATTCTTTGCAATGTTGCGGTGGGTCCGGTCCCTATAGCGGAATTTCCACCGTGCCGGCGTCCTTGACGATCGCCGTGACGATCTGCCCGGCCGCCATCCTGACCCGCACCGACTGGCCCGGCGCCGCGTTCGCGAGCGCGTTGCCCTCGGCCGAGATCGTGAAACCAAGGCCGGCCGCGACCACCCGCACCGTCTGGCCGGCCGACACCGACGCGGCGCTTTTGAGCATGTCCTGGCGCAACGGTAGCCCGGCCGCGATCCGCGCGAGCGAGGTCGCGCCGATCGCCTGCGCCGGATCGGTGATCACCGCGAGCGGCAGCACCGTCAGGTCGCCGTTGCGCGCGATCAGGTCGGCGGCGGTGAGTGGCTCGCCCGGCGCGATCTGCCGCGCGGCGACGTAATAGGTGGCCTGCACGGTGACCTTCGCCTGCAGATAGACCGTCCACGGCCGCGCGCCCGCGCAGCGCACGCCGACCGTCGTGCGGCCCCACAGGCGCGCGCCGGTCGGCAGGAACGGCTCGAGCGTCGTGCATTCGGCGAGCCCGCGCGGAAACGCGGCGGCGACCGTCGTGGTGGTCTTGCCGGGCAGCCCCGCGATCTGCTGCTGCAGGAACGCGAGCGCGCTGCGCCGGATCGATTCGGGGTCTTGCTGGCCGGGCGGGGTCGCAGGCTGCGCCGCGGCGGCCGGCTGGGGCGCGGGCGCGGCGTACGCGGTGCGCACGGCGGCCGCGCGCGCGGCGAAGGCCGGCCGCGGCGCGTTCGACGCCGGTTCGGGCGCGCCGGCGACGACGGTCGCGACGGCGCCCGGATCGGCAGCGCGCGGTGCCGCGTAGCGGGGAGCGGCGTAACTGGAGGCGGTAGCGGCAGTAGCGGCGTGCGCGGCATAGGCGCTGCTGACGGAATTGGCGCGCGCGTCCGCGTAGGCGGCGCGCGGGGCGGCGCTCGGCACCGCAGCCGGCGCCGGGACGTCGACCACGACCATCGTGCCGGCCGGCTGCGCGGCAGGTGCAACCGTGCCCGCGCCGACCATGCCGGCACCGGCATTCCCGACCGGCGCCGCGCCGCCGCTGCCCGCGACCGTCGCAACGCCTGCGCCGCCTGCGCCGCCGCGGCCCGGTTGTCCCACACCCGCCACGCCCGCCGCGCTCGCATGGGCGAGCGCGGTCTCGACCGTCTCGCCGCGCCCCGGGATCACGATCATCGCGTCGTCCGCGTGCGCGCCCGGCGCCGCGAGCCACAACGCCGCGGCGAGCGCGAACGCACGCCGCACGCGCTTGCCGCGTGCGCCGTCGTTGCGAAGTGCGCTGCCTGTCATCGCCGTGTCCTCGAAACCGTTGATCCGATTCGCATTCTAGGCAGCGGGGCCGTCGCGCAAACGATGAATAGAGGGGGCCTTTGGCGCGTTATTCGTCCGATTGCGGGTTGTGCCGCACCCCTACCATCGGTGTCATGGAAAAAAGCCCCTTGGGTCGCCATCCGGCGCGGGGGGCGTGCAGCGCTTCATCTGGAGAGACGCACACATGCTGGACAAACTCGATGCCGAATTCGCGTTCGGCCGACAGGCGCTCGACGTGCGCGCCTATCGGCAGGAACTGTTGTCGTCGAACATCGCGAACGCCGACACGCCGGGCTATCAGGCGCGCGACGTCGATTTCGCGTCGGCGCTCGCGCGCTCGCTGAAGCAGACGGACGGCGGCCTCGCGCCGAGCAACGCCGCGCAACTGCCGATGGCGCAGCCGGCCGGCGTGACGAGCGGGATGACGATGGTGTCCACCGCGCCCGGCCACATGGCCGGCGCCGCGAAGCTGATCCCGACCGGCGGCCCGGCCGACGACTACGGTCGCGCGCAGTACCGGATGCCGCTGCAGCCGTCGCTCGACGGCAACACGGTCGACCTCGACGTCGAGCGCGTGCAATTCGCGAACAACGCGCTGCACTACGAGAGCGGCATGACCGTGATGACCCAGCAGATCAAGACGATGATCGCCGCGATCACGAGCAACCAGTAACGGCGCGCCCCGCCATCGAATCCGAGCACCAGGAGCCACCATGCCCTCGTTGATGAACATTTTCGGCGTCGCCGGTTCGGCGCTGTCCGCGCAATCGCAGCGCCTGAACGTCACCGCGTCGAACCTCGCGAACGCCGACAGCGCGACCGGCCCCGACGGCAAGCCGTACAAGGCCAAGCAGGTCGTGTTCGCGACCGACCCGCTCGGCGGCGTGCGCACCGCGTCCGGCCAGGGCGTGGGCGGCGTGCGCGTGACCAAGGTCGTCGACGACCCGTCGCCGATGAAGTCGACCTACGACCCCGCGAACCCCGCCGCCGACGCGAACGGCTACGTGCAGATGCCGAACGTCGACCCGGTGCAGGAGATGGTGAACATGATTTCGGCGTCGCGCTCGTACCAGGCCAACGTCGAGACGCTGAACACCGCGAAGACGCTGATGCTCAAGACGCTGACGATCGGCACGTAAGCCGCGCGCCGCGCCAGATTCGACAGTTCCGACAGTTCCGACCCAAGGCCACCAGGATGACATCCTCCAACACGACGATCGGCAGCAACGGCACCAACGTGTCGACGTTGCCGACCGACACGATGAACACCAACAAAGTGTCGACGACCGGCACGTCGGCGAGCGACCTGCAGGCGACGTTCCTGAAGCTGCTCGTCACGCAGTTGCAGAACCAGGACCCGACCAGCCCCGTCGACAGCTCGCAGATGACGTCGCAGCTCGCGCAGATCAACACGGTCAGCGGCATCGCGCAGCTGAACTCGTCGCTGTCGTCGCTGTCGACGCAGCTCGCGGCCGGCCAGCAGACGCAGGCCGCGCTGCTGATCGGCACCAACGTGCTCGCGCCGGGCAACGACGTCTCGGTGAAGAGCGGCGCGGCGTCGCCGTTCGGCGTGTCGCTCGCGAACGACGTGTCGAACCTGACCATCACCGTGAAGAACAGCGCGGGCGTCGTCGTCAACACGATCGACGCGGGCAAGCAGTCGGCCGGCACGGTGCCGTTCAACTGGACGCCGACCGATGCAGCCGGCAATGCGCTGCCGGACGGCAAGTACACGGTGAGCGCGCAGTACACGGGCAGCGACGGCAAGACCTATGCGCCGACCGTGCTCGCGGCCGCGCAGGTACAGAGCGTCATCAAGCAGGCCGACGGCACCGCGGGGCTGGTGCTGTCGAACGGCACGACGGTGGGCTTGACCCAGGTCGCGTCGATTTTCCCGAACACCGCGTCGTCGTCGTCCGGCGGCACGACCACCACCAACTGATCCAGCTTTCTCGCAAACGGAGACCGAAATGGGTTATCAACAGGGTCTGAGCGGCCTCGCCGGCGCATCGAACGCGCTCGACGTGATCGGCAACAACATCGCGAACGCGAACACGGTCGGCTTCAAGTCGAGCACCGCGCAGTTCTCCGACATGTACGCGAACTCGATCGCGACGTCGGTCAACACGCAGATCGGGATCGGCACGACGCTCGGGTCGGTGCAGAAGCAGTTCGGCCAGGGCACGATCAACACGACGAATTCGTCGCTCGACGTCGCGATCAACGGCAACGGCTTCTTCCAGATGTCGAACAACGGCGTGACGACCTACTCGCGCGACGGCACGTTCCAGCGCGACAAGAACGGCTACATCGTCAACGCGCAGGGCATGAACCTGATGGGCTACACGGCCGACAAGAACGGCGTGGTCAGCACCGCGCAGACCGTGCCGCTGCAGGCGCCGACGTCCAACATCGCGCCGACGCCGACCACCAAGATCGTCGGCCAGTTCAACCTGAACTCGCAGGACGTGGTGCCGACCAAGACGCCGTTCAACGCGACCGACAGCGCGACCTACAACTACTCGACCGCGATCCAGGTGTACGACTCGCTCGGCGGCTCGCAGGCGGTCAACATGTACTTCGTGAAGTCGGCGGCCGGTGCGTGGGAAGCGTACGCGGGCGTGCAGGGCGGCACGATGACCGATCTCGGCACGGTCAAGTTCGATTCGTCGGGCGCGATCACGAGCACGACGCTGCCCGCGTCGGCCACGCCGACCGCATCGCTCGGCCAGTTCCAGTTCAGCGTGCCGACCACCGACGGCTCGTCGACGCCGCAGGCGCTGACGCTCGACCTGACCGGCACCACGCAGTACGGCGGCAAGGACGGCGTGAACAACCTCGCGCAGGACGGCTACGCGAGCGGCACGCTGACGACCTTCTCGATCGGCGCGGACGGCAAGCTGAC
The DNA here is from genome assembly GCF_000745665.1 of Burkholderia sp. WP42. Lineage (NCBI taxonomy): Bacteria > Pseudomonadati > Pseudomonadota > Betaproteobacteria > Burkholderiales > Burkholderiaceae > Burkholderia > Burkholderia sp. WP42. The sequence continues at coordinate 219,016 of NZ_JQJT01000003.1, forward strand.
CGGCAACTATTCGAACGGTCAGACGGCGGTGCTCGGCCAGATCGCGATCGCGAACTTCAACAACCCGAACGGCCTGATCAACCTCGGCGGCAACCAGTACGCCGAGACGGCCGCGTCGGGCGTGCCGCAGATCTCCGCGCCGGGCAGCACGAACCACGGCACGCTGCAGGGCAGCGCGCTGGAGAACTCGAACGTCGACCTCACGTCGCAGCTCGTGAACCTGATCACCGCGCAGCGCAACTACCAGGCGAACGCGCAGACGATCAAGACGCAGCAGACCGTCGACCAGACGCTCATCAACCTGTAAAGCGCGGATAACCGGCAGCCATGGACCGACTGATCTACACGGCGATGACGGGCGCGTCGCAGTCGCTCGACCAGCAGGCGATCGTCGCGAACAACCTCGCGAACACGTCGACGACGGGCTTTCGCGCGCAGCTCGCGAACTACCGCGCGGTGCCGATGAATTTCGGCGACGGCAGCACGATCGACCCGACGACGACGCGTACCTACGTGCTCGCGTCGACGCCCGGCGCGGACTACGCGCCGGGTCCGATCACGCGCACCGGCAACCCGCTCGACGTGGCCGTGCAGGGCGCCGGCTGGCTGTCGGTGCAGACCGCCGACGGCGGCGAGGCGTACACGCGCGCCGGCAACCTGCACGTCGACGAGAACGGCCAGCTCGTCAACGCGAGCAACCTGCCGGTGATCGGCAACGGCGGCCCGATCTCGGTGCCGCCGAACGCGGAAGTCACGATCGGCAAGGACGGCACGGTGTCCGCGCTGATGCCGGGCGACCCGCCGACCGCCGTTGCGATGGTCGATCAGATGAAGCTCGTGAACCCCGACCCGACCACGCTCACGCGCGGCAACGACGGGCTGTTCCGCACCGCCGACGGCAATCCGGCCGACGCCGACCCGAACGTCGTCGTCACGCCGAATTCGCTCGAAGGCAGCAACGTGAACCCGGTGACCGCGATGGTCGCGATGATCGACAACGCGCGGGCGTTTCAGCTGCAGTCGAAGCTGATCCAGACGGCCGACCAGAACGAGCAGTCGGCGAACCAGCTGCTCAACTTCAGCTGAGCGGCACGGCCCTCGCTACCAGGAGAAGATTCAACATGAACCGATCGCTCTACATTGCCGCCACCGGCATGAACGCGCAGCAGGCGCAGATGGACGTGATCTCGAACAACCTCGCGAACACCAGCACCAACGGCTTCAAGGCGTCGCGCGCGGTGTTCGAGGATCTGCTGTACCAGACGATCCGCCAGCCGGGCGCGAACTCGACGCAGCAGACCGAGCTGCCGTCGGGCCTGCAGCTCGGCACCGGCGTGCAGCAGGTCGCGACCGAGCGCCTGTACACGCAGGGCGGCCTCACGCAGACCGGCAACTCGAAGGACGTCGCGATCAACGGCGCGGGCTTCTTCCAGGTGCTGATGCCGGACGGCACCAACGCCTACACGCGCGACGGTTCGTTCCAGACCAACGCGCAGGGCCAGCTCGTCACGTCGAGCGGCTATCAGATCCTGCCGGCGATCACCGTGCCGCAGAACGCGCAGTCGCTGACGATCGGCAAGGACGGCGTCGTGTCGGTCACGCAGCCGGGCTCGAACAACGCGGTGCAGATCGGCTCGCTGCAGATCGCGACCTTCATCAACCCGGCCGGCCTCGAGGCGAAGGGCGAGAACCTGTTCGCCGAGACCACCTCGTCGGGCGCGCCGAACGTGTCGCAGCCGGGCCTGAACGGCGCGGGCGTGCTCAACCAGGGCTACGTCGAGGCGTCGAACGTGAACGTCGTGCAGGAGCTCGTCAACATGATTCAGACGCAGCGCGCGTACGAGATCAACAGCAAGGCCGTGACGACGTCCGACCAGATGCTGCAGACCGTCACGCAGATGAAGACCTAACCGGAAGTCCCGCCGTCGCCATGAAGCAGGTCCGCCTCCTCCCGTCAGCCACCGTCCGCGCCGCGTGCGCGGTCGCGGTGGCCGCGCTCGCCGGTTGCGCGCAGATTCCGCGCGATCCGATCATCCAGCAGCCGATGACGGCGCAACCGCCGATGCCGATCGCGATGCAGGCGCCCGGCTCGATCTTCAATCCGGGCTTCGCGGGCCGGCCGCTGTTCGAGGATCAGCGGCCGCGCAACGTCGGCGACATCCTGACGATCGTGATCGCGGAGAACATCAACGCGACCAAGTCGTCGGGGGCGAACACCAACCGGCAGGGCAACACCGACTTCAACGTGCCGACGGCCGCGTTCCTCGGCGGGCTGTTCGCGAAGGCGAACCTGTCGGCGACCGGCGCGAACAAGTTCGCGGCGACCGGCGGCGCGAGCGCCGCGAACACGTTCAACGGCACGATCACCGTGACGGTGACCAACGTGCTGCCGAACGGCAACCTCGTCGTGAGCGGCGAGAAGCAGATGCTGATCAATCAGGGCAACGAGTTCGTGCGCTTCTCGGGGGTCGTCAACCCGAACACGATCTCGGGCGCGAACTCGGTCTACTCGACGCAGGTGGCCGACGCGCGGATCGAATACTCGGCGAAGGGCTACATCAACGAAGCCGAGACGATGGGCTGGCTGCAGCGCTTCTTCCTCAATCTGGCACCGTGGTGATCCCGATGCAGCAGCCTCTTTTCCACCGCCTGTCGCGGCGCGCAGCGCGCGCGCTGGCCGGCGCATTCATGCTGATCGCGTGCGCGTTCGGCGCCGCCGGCGCCCATGCGGAGCGCCTCAAGGATCTCGCGCAGATCCAGGGCGTGCGCGACAACCCGCTGATCGGCTACGGCCTCGTGGTCGGCCTCGACGGCACCGGCGACCAGACGATGCAGACGCCGTTCACGACGCAGACGCTCGCGAACATGCTCGCGAACCTCGGCATCTCGATCAACAACGGCTCGGCGAACGGCGGCTCGTCGTCGCTGAACAACATGCAGCTGAAGAACGTCGCGGCCGTGATGGTGACCGCCACGCTGCCGCCGTTCGCGCGGCCGGGCGAGGCGCTCGACGTGACGGTGTCGTCGCTCGGCAACGCGAAGAGCCTGCGCGGCGGCACGCTGCTGCTCACGCCGCTGAAGGGCGCGGACGGGCAGGTGTACGCGCTGGCGCAGGGCAACATGGCGGTCGGCGGCGCGGGCGCGAGCGCGAACGGCAGCCGCGTGCAGGTGAACCAGCTCGCGGCCGGCCGCATCGCCGGCGGCGCGATCGTCGAGCGCTCGGTGCCGAACGCGGTCGCGCAGATGAACGGCGTGCTGCAGCTGCAACTGAACGACATGGACTACGGCACCGCGCAGCGGATCGTGTCCGCGGTGAATTCGAGCTTCGGCCCGGGCACCGCGACGGCGCTCGACGGCCGCACGATCCAGCTCGCGGCGCCGGCCGACCCGTCGCAGCAGGTCGCGTTCATGGCGCGCCTGCAGAACCTCGACGTGAGCCCGGACAAGGCGGCCGCGAAGGTGATCCTCAACGCGCGCACCGGCTCGATCGTGATGAACCAGATGGTCACGCTGCAAAGCTGCGCGGTCGCGCACGGCAACCTGTCGGTGGTCGTCAACACGCAGCCGGTGGTGTCGCAGCCGGGGCCGTTCTCGAACGGGCAGACGGTGGTCGCGCAGCAGTCGCAGATCCAGCTGAAGCAGGACAACGGCTCGCTGAAGATGGTGACGGCCGGCGCGAACCTCGCCGACGTCGTGAAGGCACTGAACACGCTCGGCGCGACGCCGGCCGACCTGATGTCGATCCTGCAGGCGATGAAGGCGGCGGGTGCGCTGCGCGCCGATCTGGAGATCATCTGATGGCGAATCTTCCGAACGCAAACGACCTGACGCAGCGCTTCGCGCTCGACGTGCAGGGTTTCGACGCGCTGCGCGCGCAGGCGAAGGCGTCGCCGCAGGCCGGCGCGAAGGCGGTCGCGGGCCAGTTCGACGCGATGTTCACGGAAATGATGCTCAAGAGCATGCGCGACGCGACGCCCGACGGCGGGCTGCTCGACTCGCACACGTCGAAGATGTACACGTCGATGCTCGACCAGCAGCTCGCGCAGCAGATGTCGAAGCGCGGCATCGGCGTCGCCGATGCGCTGATGAAGCAGCTGCTGCGCAACGCGGGCCAGGGCGCCGATCCGGCGGGCGATGCCGGCGCGGCCGGCCTCGGTGCGACGGGCCTGGGCGCGGCCGGCGCCGGCACGTCGGGCAACGAAGGTAGCCTCGCCGCGATGAACGCGATGGCGCGGGCCTACGCGAATGCGGCGAACAACGGCGCGCTCGCCGGCACGCGCGGCTACTCGGCCGGCAGCGCGCTGACGCCGCCGCTGAAGGGCTCGAGCGGCGTGCAGGACGCGGACGCGTTCGTCGACCGGCTCGCCGCCCCCGCGCAGGCGGCGAGCGCGGCGACCGGCATTCCGGCGCGCTTCATCGTCGGCCAGGCTGCGCTCGAATCGGGCTGGGGCAAGCGCGAGATCCGCGCGAGCGACGGCTCGACCAGCTACAACGTGTTCGGCATCAAGGCGAACAAGGGCTGGACGGGCCGCACGGTGGCGGCGCTCACGACCGAGTACGTGAACGGCACGCCGCGCCGCGTGGTCGCGAAGTTCCGCGCGTACGACTCGTACGAGCACGCGATGACCGACTATGCGAGCCTGCTGAAGAACAACCCGCGCTACGCGGGCGTGCTGAGCGCGAGCCGCAGCGTCGAGGGCTTCGCGCACGGCATGCAGAAGGCCGGTTACGCGACCGACCCGCACTACGCGAAGAAGCTGATCTCGATCATGCAGCAGATCGGCTGACGCGCCGCGCCGCCACGGCCGCGCGGCGTGATTTCCTGCCGTGTTTCCGACCGCGCCCGGCGTCCGCCGCGCGCGGTTTTATCGTTTGCGCGGAAAATAATCCGCGATTCGATCTAAACTTTCGGTCAGCACTGCCGCTAAGTGTGAGAGACCAGCAACCGGGCCCATGTTCAGGCCCGGTTTTATTGCGTCCCGGTTGCCGGGGCGTCCATGACAAGAAACCGGCTAGCCATGAATATCGAAACGTCGACCGACCCGAGCCTGGATGCGGGCCATTCCGGACCCGACTACGCCCGCCGCAATCCGCTCGAGATCGGCGTGCAGTTGCGCAACCTCGTGAACCGGGGCGACTTCCTGACCGTCCAGTATCCCGGCGGGCAGCTCGTCACGCGCCTGCTCGACGTCGACGTCGGCGCGCGCACCTTCACGTTCGACTGGGGCGCGCTGGCCGAGCAGAACGCCGGCATCCTCGCCGCGTCGCATTGCACCTTCGCCGCCGCGCCGGACGGCGTGCGCGTCGAGTTCACCACCGGCACGCCGCGCGAGACGCGCTACGAGGGGCTGCCCGCGTTCGTCGCCGAATTCCCCGAGGTGCTGATGTGCATCCAGCGGCGCGAGTACTTCCGCGTCGATGCGCCGGTCGTCGATCCGTTCCAGTGTCGCGGCAAGCTGCCCGACGGCGAGGGCTTCGTGTTCGAGGTGCAGAACCTGTCGCTCGGCGGCGTCGGGCTGCGCACGATCGACGAGCGCGTCGAGACGCTCGAAGTCGGCACGCTGCTGCCGGAGGTCGAGCTCGAACTGAACGGTCACGGCAAGCTGTCGCTCGACCTGCGCCTCGTGTCGCAGCGCTCGACGCAGCTGCCGAACGGCTCGCGCCGCTATCAGCTCGGGTTTCGCTTCATGTCGCTGCCGGGCAGCGCGGAGAACACGCTGCAGCGCCTGATCACGCAGCTCGAGATGAAGCGCCGCTCGCTCGCGCGGGCCTGACGCACCGCCTCGCGGCCGCCGCGCGCACGCGCGCGCCGCGTGCGCATTTTTCCCTCAATTTTTTCGATCCGCGGCCGTTATACCGGGAGTCACGCAACCCGGCGGCCGCAGCGCGGCCGGCTCATCAGGATCGCGCATGTCCAACACATTCATGAACCTCGGCGTCAGCGGCCTCAATGCCGCGCTCTGGGGCCTCACGACGACCGGTCAGAACATCAGCAACGCCGCGACGCCCGGCTATTCGGTCGAGCGTCCCGTCTATGCCGAAGAGAGCGGCCAGTACACCGCGAGCGGTTATCTGCCGCAGGGCGTGAACACCGTCACCGTGCAGCGGCAGTACAGCCAGTACCTGAGCGACCAGCTGAACGCCGCGCAGTCGCAAGGCGGCGCGCAATCGACGTGGTATTCGCTCGTCGCGCAGCTGAACAACTACGTCGGCAGCCCGACGGCCGGCATCTCGACCGCGATCACGAACTATTTCACCGGGCTGCAGAACGTCGCGAACAACGCGTCGGACCCGTCGGTGCGGCAGACCGCGATCAGCAACGCACAGATCCTCGCCGACCAGCTGAAGGCCACCGGCCAGCAGTACGACGCGCTGCGTCAGAGCGTGAACACGCAGCTCACCAGCACCGTGTCGCAGATCAACACGTACACCTCGCAGATCGCGCAGCTGAACCAGCAGATCGGGGCCGCGAGCAGCCAGGGGCAGCCGCCGAACCAGCTGCTCGACCAGCGCGACCTCGCGGTGTCGAACCTGTCGTCGCTCGCCGGCGTGCAGGTCGTGCGCAACGACAGCGGCTACAGCGTGTTCCTCGCGGGCGGCCAGCCGCTCGTCGTCGCCGACAAGAGCTACCAGCTCGCGGCCGTCGCGTCGTCGTCCGATCCGAGCGAGCTGACCGTGGTGTCGCAGGGCATCGCCGGCGCGAATCCGAAAACGCCGGACCAGTCGCTGCCCGATGCGTCGCTGTCGGGCGGCACGCTCGGCGGCCTGCTCGCGTTCCGCCGTCAGACGCTCGATCCGGCGCAGGCGCAGCTCGGCGCGCTCGCGACCAGCTTCGCCGCGCAGGTCAATGCGCAGAACGCGCTCGGCGTCGACCTGTCAGGCAATCCGGGCGGCAGCCTGTTCGCCGTCGCGCCGGCGACCGTCTTCGCGAATCAGGGCAATACCGGCAACGCGGCGCTGTCCGTGTCGTTCACGAACCCCGCGCAGCCGACGACGGGCGACTACACGCTGTCGTTCGACGGCACCAACTACACGCTGGCCGACCGCGCGAGCGGCTCGGTGATCGGCCAGTCGACGTCGATGCCGGCGTCGCTGGGCGGGCTGCAGCTGTCGTTCTCGTCCGGCGCGATGAACGCCGGCGACCAGTTCACCGTGCTGCCGACGCGCGGCGCGCTGACCGGCTTCGGGCTCGCGACGACGAGCGGCGCGGCGATCGCGGCGGCGTCGCCGGTCGTCGCCTCCGCGTCGACGACCAACATCGGGACGGGGAAGATCGTCTCGAACGGCGTGAGCTCCGGCTATCAGATTCCGGCCACCAAGCTCACCTACGACGCGGCGACGAACTCGCTGTCGGGCTTCCCGGTCGGCACCACGGTCACGATCGCGGGCACGCCGCCCACCTCGGTGACGATCGCCAACCCGACCGACAGCGTGCCGTACAACGCGAGCCAGGGCGCGAAGATGACGATGTCCGGCACGCTGAACGGCGTGACCGTCACGTTGTCGGGCGCGCCGTCCGACGGCGACTCGTTCTCGATCGGGCCGTACGCGGGCGGCACGAGCGACGGCGCCAACGCGCTCGCGCTGTCGCAGCTGGTGACGGCCAAGTCGCTCGGCGGCGGCACGACCACGCTCACCGGCGCGTATGCGAACTACGTGAACGCGATCGGCAACACGGCGAGCCAGCTGAAGTCGTCGAGCGCCGCGCAGACGTCGCTGGTCGGCCAGATCACCAGCGCGCAGCAGTCGGTGTCGGGCGTGAACCAGAACGAGGAAGCGGCGAACCTGATGCAGTACCAGCAGCTTTACCAGGCGAACGCGAAGGTGATCCAGACCGCGCAGACGCTGTTCCAGACCGTTCTCGGCCTGTTCAACTGACCGGATTCGAGGGATAGAAGCGATGCGGATTTCCAGCGCCCAGTTTTTCCAGCTGAACGTCTCACAGATGAACGATCAGCAGGCGCAGCTCTCGCAGCTGTACCAGCAGATCGCAAGCGGCGTGAGCCTGCAGACGCCGGCCGACAACCCGGTCGGCGCGGCGCAGGCCGTGCAGCTGTCGATGACGTCGGCGACGCTGTCGCAGTACACGGCCAACCAGAGCACGGCGCTCGCGTCGCTGCAGGCCGAGGACCAGACGCTGCAAAGCGTGAGCACCGTGCTGACCGGCGTGCAGACGCTGACCGTGCGCGCCGGCGACGGTTCGCTCGCCGACAGCGACCGCGCGGCGCTCGCGACCCAGCTGCAGGGCTATCGCGACCAGCTGATGACGCTCGCGAACACGAACGACGGCGCGGGCACCTATCTGTTCGCCGGGGTCAACAATTCGTCGGCGCCGTTTACGAGCAGCCCGAACGGCACCGTGTCGTATGTCGGCGATTCGGGCACGCGCCAGGTGCAGATCGGCGATTCGAGCAGCGTCGCGCAAGGCGACACCGGCGCGGCCGTGTTCATGTCGGTGCAGTCGCTCGGCAGCGTCCCGGTGCCGGCGGCGGACGCCGCCAACACGGGCACCGGCCGGATTACCGCGGTGACCGTCACGAGCCCGTCGGCCGCGACCAACGGCCATCATTTCGCGATCACGTTCGGCGGCACGCCGGCCGCGCCGACCTACACGGTCACCGATTCGTCGGCCAAGCCGCCGACCACGACGCCCGCGCAGGCGTACACGGCCGGCGCGTCGATCGCGCTCGGCGGCGGGATGACCGTCTCGGTGTCCGGCACGCCGTCGGCCGGGGACTCGTTCTCGGTCACGCCCGGCCCGCAGGCAACCGGCGGCGCGGACATCTTCTCGACGCTCGACTCGATGATCGCCGCGCTGAAGACGCCGGTGACGGGCAATCCCGTCGCGGCCGCCGCGCTGTCGAACGCGATGATGACCGGCTCGATCAAGGTCGGCAACACGATGCGCAACGTGACGACGATCCAGGCGTCGGTCGGCGGCCGCGAGCAGGAAGTCAAGGCGATGCAGGCGGTCACCCAGACGGCGTCGCTGCAGACCACCAGCAACCTGACGGACCTGACCGGCACCAACATGGTGACGACGATCAGCCAGTATCTGCAGGTGCAGAACGCGCTGACCGGCGCGCAGAAGGCCTACGTGCAGTTGCAGAACCTGTCGCTGTTCCAGTACGTCAATCCTTGATCAGCGCGCAGCATCGCGCGATGTGAGCCTTCGCTCACGTCGCGCGGTGCGCGTGCCGGTCGCCCGCGCGGCGGCCGGCGCGGTGACCCACGGCCGCCCGGCCGGCTCGTTCCCCCGTCATACCGCAAGCCCGCCCCCGGCGCGCCATTGCCGCGCGTGCGGCGGCGCGCTTGCCAGCCCCATTTCCGCTCCGTAAACTCGCGCCAGATTCCAGGCCGGCGCACCGTCCGCCGCCGGCGACCGACAGGAGCCCTTTCCCCATGTCCGATTCCTACTTCCCGCGCTGGCGGGTGCAACCGGCCGGCGCGGCGTCGCGCGTGGTCGGGCCCGACGAGCGCCTCGCGTGGCCGCAGATGGTCGCGATGGGCGTGCAGCACGTCGTCGCGATGTTCGGCTCGACCGTGCTCGCGCCGCTGCTGATGGGCTTCGATCCGAACCTGTGCATCTTCATGTCGGGCATCGGCACGCTGCTGTTCTTCGTGCTGGTCGGCGGCCGCGTGCCGAGCTACCTCGGCTCGAGCTTCGCGTTCATCGGCCTGGTGATCGCGGTGACCGGCTACGGCGGCAGCGGGCCGAACCCGAACATTCCGGTGGCGCTCGGCGGGATCGTCGCGTGCGGCGTCGTGTACGTCGCGCTCGGCGCGCTGGTGCAGGCGATCGGCACGCGCTGGATCGAGACGCTGATGCCGCCGGTCGTCACCGGCGCGGTGGTCGCGGTGATCGGGCTGAACCTCGCGCCGATCGCGGTCAGGGGCGTGTCGGCTTCGACCTTCGACTCGGTGATGGCGCTCGTGACCGTGCTGTGCGTCGGCGGCGTCGCGGTGTTCGCGCGCGGGATGGTGCAGCGGCTGCTGATCCTGGTCGGGCTCGTGATCGCGTACGCGCTCTATGCGGTCGCGACCAACGGCATGGGCCTCGGCAAGCCGATCGACTTCTCGATCGTCGCGCATGCCGCGTGGTTCGGCGTGCCGCGCTTTCGCGCGCCGGTGTTCGATCCGCACGCGATGCTGATGCTCGCGCCGATCGCGGTGATCCTGGTCGCCGAGAACCTCGGCCACATCAAGGCGGTCAGCGCGATGACGGGCACCAACCTCGACCGCTACGTCGGCCGCGCGTTCATCGGCGACGGGCTCGCGACGATCGTGTCGGGCAGCGTCGGCGGCACGGGCGTGACCACCTACGCGGAGAACATCGGCGTGATGGCCGTCACGCGGATCTATTCGACGCTCGTGTTCGCGCTCGCCGCGCTGATCGCGATCGGGCTCGGCTTCTCGCCGAAGTTCGGCGCGGTGATCCAGACGATTCCGGGCCCGGTGCTCGGCGGCGTGTCGATCGTCGTGTTCGGGCTGATCGCGGTGACGGGCGCGCGGATCTGGGTCGTCAACAAGGTCGACTTCTCCGACAACCGCAACCTGATCGTCGCGGCCGTCACGCTGGTGCTCGGCGCCGGCGACTTCTCGCTGAAGTTCGGCGGCTTCGCGCTCGGCGGCATCGGCACCGCGACGTTCGGCGCGATCATCCTGTACGCGATCCTGCGCAAGGAGAAGGAGCCGGGCCCGGTGGTGTGAGCGGGTAGCGGAAGCGGCCCCGCCGGCGCCCGCTCATGCGCCGGTGTTCGACTGCCCCTGCAGCCACGCGCAGAACTGCGCGACGAGCGGATCGTCGGCGGACGCGCCCGGCGCGATCCACCAGTAGCTGCGCGTCGCGATGCGCGGCCCGTCGAGCGGCATCACGAGGCGGCCGCTCGCGAGCTCGTCGTCGATCAGCGGCAGCGGGCCGAGCGCGACGCCGAGCCCGTCGACGGCCGCCTGCAGCGCGAGATAGAAGTGGTCGAACGACTGCCGCTTGCGCCCCTTCATCGTCACGCCGGCCGCGGCGAACCAGTCGCGCCAGCCTTCCGGCCGCGTATCCGAATGCAGCAGCACGTGCCGCGCGAGATCTTCCGCGCGGGCGATCGGCGCGCGCTTGAGCAGCGCGGGGCTGCAGACGGGAATCACGCTTTCGTCGAGGAAATGGCCGCTGCGCCAGTTCGGCCCGGGGCCGGGCTCGCGGCGGATCGCGACGTCGAAGCCGTCGAGCGTGTCGAGCGCCGCGTTCGACGTGGACAGCTTCAGCTCGACGTTCGGCACGTCGCGCTGGAACCGCGACAGGCGCGGCAGCAGCCACTTCATCGCGAAGGTCGGCAGCGCGTTGATGCGCAGCACGCGCGTCGCGCCGGCGTTGCGCAGCTGCTCGGTGGCGAGCGCGATGCTGTCGAACGCGGCGCGCACGGTGTCGAGATAGCGGCGCCCGTCGTCGGTGAGCTTCACGCGCTTGCCGTAGCGCTGGAACACCGGCTTGCCGAGCCACGCCTCGAACCCGGCGATTTGCCGGCTGATGGCACCGTGGGTCACATGCAGCTCGTCGCCGGCGGCGCTGAAGCTCTCGTGTCGGGCCGCTGCTTCAAAGGCACGAAGCGCGGAAAAGGGCGGTAGGTCGCGTGGCATGCTTGTGATTCTAGATCACAAGGACGCGCCGATAAAATCGTTTTGCCGTCCTCCGCGACGGCGGTAACCTCGTGGCACCGCTTGATGAGGATCCCCATGCAATCCGTTTCCCCACCGCCCGCCGCCGCGCCGCGCCCGATCGGTCTCGCCGAGCTGTTCACCGGTTTTCTGTCGCTCGGGCTGATGTCGTTCGGCGGCGCGCTGCCGTTTGCGCGGCGCACCATCGTCGACGAGCGCAAGTGGCTGTCCGCCGACGAATTCACCGATCTGCTCGGCCTGTGCCAGTTCCTGCCGGGCGGCAACGTGATCAACCTGTCGGTCGCCGTCGGCATGCGCTTTCGCGGCGTCGCGGGCGCGTTCGCCGGCATTCTCGGGTTGATCGCGGGGCCGACGCTCGTCGTGGTCGCGCTCGGCGTGCTGTATGCGAAGACGCAGGCCGACCCGCACGTGCAGCACCTGTTCGGCGGGCTCGCGGCCGCAGCCGCGGGGCTGCTCGTCGCGATGGCGGTGAAGGTCGCACGGCCGCTGCGGCAGGCGCCGCGCACGGCCGCCGGCATCGCGGCGCTCGCGTTCGTCGCGATCGCGGTGCTGCGCGTGCCGCTGCTCCCGACGATGCTGGTGCTGACGCCCGTCAGCATCTGGCTCGCGTCGCGGCGTCGCGACACGCCGGCGCAGCCGCGCGCCGAGGCACGCGACGGAGGCGGCCGATGAACGACACACTGATTGCGATCGCGACGATCTTCAGCCAGCTGTCGCTGCTCGCGTTCGGTGGCGGCAACACGATCCTGCCGGAGATGCAGCGGCAGGTCGTCGACGTGCATCACTGGATGAGCGCGCACGAGTTCACCGCGCTGTTCGCGCTCGCGCAGGCGGCGCCGGGGCCGAACATGATGATCGTGTCGCTGGTCGGCTGGCACGTGGCCGGCTGGGCCGGCCTGCTGGTCGCGTCGATCGCGAAGTTCGGGCCGTCGTCGATCGTGACCGTGCTCGCGCTGCACGCGTGGGAGCGCTTTCGCGACCGGCCGTGGCGCCGCTACGTGCAGCAGGGGCTGATGCCCGTCACGGCCGGGCTCGTCGCGGCCAGCGCGATGCTGATCTCGCAGGCGTCGAACCGCAGCGCGATCCAGTGGGGCATCACCGCCGCATGCGCGGTGCTCGCGTGGCGCACGCGCATTCATCCGCTGTGGCTGCTCGCGGCGGGCGCGTTGATCGGGCTCACCGGCATCGGCCAGTGAAGGGCGGCCGGCCGCCGCGCCGACGCCGATGAATCGCCCGCCGTCCGCGGCGGCCGGGCGGCACACCACACGGAGGATCGATGAATCTCGACGGCGCCAGCCGCAACCTCACCGTCGCCGCGCTGCTCACGCTCTCGGGCGGCTATCTCGACGCGTACACGTACGTCGGCCACGGCCACGTGTTCGCGAACACGATGACCGGCAACGTCGCGCTGCTCGGCATCAACCTGTCGGCCGGCGAATGGGCGGCCGCGCTGCGTCACGTGCCGCCGCTCGGCGGCTTCGTGGTCGCGGTGCTCGTCGCGCACCTGCTGGGCCTCGCCGCCCAGCGCGGCTGGATGCGCCACACCGCGTTCGCGAGCCTGATCGTCGAGATCGCGTTTCTCGGCCTGGCCGCGAGCGGGCTGGTGGGCGCGTCGAGCGCGTGGCTGATCCCCGGCATCACGTTCGTGGCGACGCTGCAGACGCTGTCGTTCACGCATCTCGAGGCGCTGTCGTACACGTCGGTGATGACGACCGGCAATCTGCGCCGCGCCGCGCAGAAGCTGTTCGTCGGGCTGATACCGCGCTACGACGCCGGCGCGCTGCACGATTCGGCGCTGCTCGCGACGATCAGCTTCTGCTTTCTCGGCGGCGCCGTGTGCGGTGGACTCGTCACGCGGCTCGCGCCCGATGTCGCGCTGTGGGGCGCGGTGTTGCCGCTCGTCGGCGCGTTCGCGGAGATCGTGCGGCGGGCGCGGCAGCGGGCGGGGGATCCGGCAGGCGGCGCGGGCGGCGCGGGCGGTGATGGAGGCAACGGCAGCGATGGCAGCAACGGCAGCAACGGCAGCAACGCCCACAACGCCCACAACGCCCACAACGCCCACAACGCCCACAACGCCCACAACGCCCACAACGCCCACAACGCCCACAACGCCCACAACGCCCACAACGCCCACAACGCCAACAACGCCAACAACGCCAACAACGCCAACAACGCCAACAACGCCAACAACGCCAACAACGCCAACAACGCCAACAACGCCGCCGCACCGGAGTACGTAACATCGCAGCGGGCGTGACACCCCGGGGCGTCGCAGCGAGCAGCCGTCTCGGTACGTTGCTGCAGCGCACTCATCGCGCCACCGATCAGCCGCCGCACCCGATTGCCCGAGCCCTGGCCCGCCGCCTCCGATACCGGCAACCGCAGCACTCCTGCACGTGCACGACGGCGCGCCCCGACGCAGCGTCATCGCCTCCAACCCCGCACGGTCCTCGCCGCGCCGCGCCCGGCCTCCCGCCGGCGCAATCCCCGCCCGCCCAATCGACCGTTGTTCGCTGACGACAATCGCGCGTGCGCGGACGTTTCAATTTCTTTCGTTCCGCGTACTGGTCTTATGATTCTGCCGACATCGCGGGCGCCATGAGCGCCCGCGATTGCCACCCGGCTGCACACGCGGCCGGCCATGAACGGAGACACCTACAAATAGGAAAGCTCATGAAGCAGACCACCCGGCTCGCAGCCATCGCAGGGGGCGCGGCACTCGCCGTCGCCAGTCAGTTCGCCGAAGCACAAAGCTCGGTCACGCTGTGGGGCGTCGCCGACGCCAGCATCCGCTACCTCACCAACGCCAATGCGAAGAACGACGGCCTGCTGTCGATGACCAACGGCGCGATCACCAACAGCCGCTTCGGCATCTACGGCTCGGAAGACCTCGGCGGCGGCCTGAAGGCCGTGTTCAACCTCGAAAGCGGCGTGAACCTGCAGAACGGCGCATTCGCCGACAGCGGCCGCCTGTTCAATCGCGCCGCGTACGTCGGCCTGCAGAGCCCGTACGGCACGGTGACCCTCGGCCGCCAGAAGACCCCGCTGTTCGACCTGCTCGCGGACACCTACGATCCGCTCACGGTCGGCAACTACCTCGAGAACGCGTGGCTCCCGGTGGCGCTGGGCGGCGGCCTGTATGCGGACAACCAGATCAAGTACACGGGCACGTTCTCGGGCCTGACCGCGAAGGCGATGTACTCGACCGGCACGAACTACGAGTCGACCGGCGCGGGCGGCTTCTCCGGCCAGATCCCCGGCTCGCTCGGCAAGGGCAATGCATGGGGCGTGTCGCTGTCCTACGTGATGGGGCCGCTGAGCATCGCGGCCGGCGCGCAGCAGAACAGCGACAACTCCGCACGCAAGCAGACCATCTACCACGCGAACGTCGTCTACGCGTTCAGCAAGGCGAAGGTCTACGCGGGCTACCTGCGCTCGAAGGACGACACCGGTTTCGTCGACAGCCTGCTCGCGCAGCAGTCGATTCCGGTCGCGAAGGGCACGGGCCGGATCGACGACGGTCCGTTCGCCGGCGTGAGCTGGCAGGTCAGCACGCCGCTGACGCTGACCGGCGCTTTCTACTACGACCACATGCGCAACGCGATGACCGCCAACGGCACGCTCGCGAGCGGCAACCGCTACGCGATCGTCGGCATCGCCGAATACGCGCTCAGCAAGCGCACGGAAGTCTACGGCACCGTCGACTTCAACAAGACGAACGGCGCCGCGAACGTCGAGCTGCCGGGCCGCAGCAACCAGACCGGCATCGCGATCGGCCTGCGCAATATCTTCTGACGAGAACCGTCGCAGCTGCGCCGCGCCACGCGCGGCGCGCATCCGGGAGGCTCCTGTGGGAGCCTCTTTTTTCGCCCGCCCGCGCCGCCGCGGGCGCTCGTGCTGCCCGTAAGCGTTCCGTCGGCAATCCAGAACATACTTTGACAGTGCGCGCGACGCGTTTGCGCTACGCTGCGCGCATGGTCCGCGGTGCGCGCGGGCGTCGTTCCGGCGCGCGGGTTCGCGCGCGGCCGGCCTGATGGGTAACTTGTGTATCCGGCGATGACAAACGCGGTCCGCCGGTTTTTTTCGTGGGACGATGCGCTCACGATTTTCTTCGAAGGGGATGACGATGGGTATCCTGAATACCGTGGGTGAAATCGCTGGTGCCGTCGCGGCCGTCGAGGCTGCGGAGAAGGTCGATCCCGATGCGGGCCTGCTGACCAAGGCAGCCGCGGCGATCGCCGGCTTCAAGGGCGCGGAGGCGATCGAAGGCATGCTCGAGAAGAAGGACGAGCAGCCGCAGCAGGCAGACGACACGCAGGCGACGGACGGCAGCGACACGTCGCAGGCCTGAGCATGGCGGCCGGTCCGCGGGCGCGCCGTTCGCGCGTGCGGGCGGACCGGCGCCGCGCGGCCGGCTGGCCGGGCATGCGCTCGATCGGTGACGCATGGCACACCCGGCAACCGGGTTGAGCGGCGAGAGGCAGGGTCTCTCGCCGTTTTTTTTCGTGGCGCGCGCCCTGCATCGGCGCTTCCCGCACGAACGCCGGAATCTTGTTATCGTGCCGTCATCCGAACTGCGATGAGGCTTGCGATGGATTTCGACTACGACCTGTTCGTCATCGGGGCCGGCTCCGGCGGCGTGAGGCTCGCCCGGATGTCGGCGTCTTACGGCGCGCGCGTCGCCATAGCGGAACAGGAGCAGATCGGCGGCACCTGCGTGCTGCGCGGCTGCATCCCGAAGAAGCTGCTCGTCTACGCCTCGCACTATCCGCACGAGCTGGAAGACGCGCAAGGCTTCGGCTGGCGCTTCGACGCCGGCACCCACGACTGGCCCGCGCTGATCGCCGCGAAGGATCGCGAGATCAACCGCCTCAGCGACATCTACATCAACCTGTTGCGGCAATCGGGCGTCGACATGCACGCCGGCCGCGCGACGCTCGTCGACGCGCATACGGTCGCCGTCGGCGAGCGCACGTTCCGCGCGCGCCACATCGCGATCGCCACCGGCTCGCGCCCGTCGCTGCCACCGCGGCCCGGCATCGAGCATGCGATCACGTCGCGCGAGGCGCTGTCGCTGCCGGCGCTGCCCGGACGCATCGCGGTGGTCGGCGGCGGCTACATCGCGGTCGAGTTTGCCGGCATCTTCAACGGGTTCGGCAGCCGCGTCGACCTGTTCTATCGCGGCGACCGGATCCTGCGCGGCTTCGACGACGACGTGCGGCAGTTCCTCACCGACGAGATGACGAAGCAGGGCGTCGCGATTCATGCGCACGCGGTGGTCGAGTCGATCGCGCGGGCCGACGACGGCACGCTCTCCGTGCAGGTCGGCGACGCGACGCACGGGCCGTACGATGCGGTGCTCTACGCGACCGGCCGCGTGCCGAACGTCGACGGGCTCGGCCTCGAGCGCGCGGGCGTGCTGCTCGACGCGCGCGGCGCGATCGCGGTCGATGCGTATTCGGCGACGTCGGTGCCGTCGATCCACGCGCTCGGCGACGTCACGTCGCGGCCGCAGTTGACGCCGGTCGCGACGCGCGACGGCAGCCTGCTCGCGCGCACGTTGTTCGGCGGCGCGCGCGTCGCGACCGACCACGAATGGGTGCCGTCCGCGGTGTTCAGCCAGCCGGAAGTCGCGACGGTCGGGTTCACCGAAGCGCATGCGCGCGGCGTGTACGGCGAGCTCGACATCTACCGGACGTCGTTCCGGGCGCTGCGCCACACGCTGTCGGGGCGCGACGAGCGCACGCTGATGAAGCTGGTGGTCGCGCGCGACAGTCAGCGCGTCGTCGGCGCGCACATGGTCGGCCGCGACGCCGGCGAGATCATCCAGGGCATCGCGATCGCGATTCGCGCCGGCGCGACGAAGGCGCAATTCGACGACACGATCGGCATCCATCCGACCGCCGCAGAGGAATTCGTGACGATGCGCCAGAAGGTTGCCGACTAGGGGCGATGGAGTGGCGCGATGTCGCGCCATCGGCGTGTGGGGTCTAGCGGGGCTATGAAGTCCGGGGCGTTGGCGCAGTCCGCATAGCTCGCGGAGTTCGAGCCTTCGACGCCGTCGCATCGGACGCGTCCATCGCATCGGTTGAGTCGGTCGAGTCTGACGAGTCGGTCGCATCCGACCCATCCATCGCATCCGACCCATCCATCGCCCCGTCGCATCCACGATACGCAGGCAACGCAAAAGTTCGTCAATTCGTGCCGGGACGATGCCGAGTCGGCGAAGAGCTTGGTATGATCGGCCAAAAGCATATACGGGGCCAATCATGCGCGATCAACAGCGCAATCACGCACACGACCACATCCACGACCACATGAGCGGCGCATACCGGCGCGCCGCACGCTCGCCTGTCGCCGCAACCCGTCCGTTGCGCGCGCGCTCCCAACGCATGCCGTCACCGTCGCTATCGCCATTGCCGCGATGACGCGGCGCGCGCCGCTGCGCGTCCACGGCATTTCCATCGCTTCCTCCGCCGGTTCGCTCGCGAGCCGGCGCGCCCGTGTCGGGCAATCTTTTTCGCAAGGAGACCAGCAGTGAACATTCAGACACGACGCACCGTTGTCGTCGCGGCGGCACTCGTCGCGGCGCTGTCGGGCTGCGCGACCGAATCGTCGCGCACGCTCGACGTGCCTGCCGTGAGCAGCGCGCAGAAGCCGTATGCGGGCAAGCCCGTCGCGATCGCGATCGGCAAGTTCGACAACCGCTCGAGCTACATGCGCGGGATCTTCTCCGACGGCATCGACCGCCTCGGCGGCCAGGCCAAGACGATTCTCGTCACGCGCCTGCAGCAGAGCCGCCGCTTCAACGTGCTCGATCGCGAGAACCTCGACGAGATCAAGCAGGAAGCCGGCTTCATGAAGAAGGCGCAGGCGGTGAAGGGCGCGAACTACGTCGTGACCGGCGACGTGACCGAGTTCGGCCGCAAGGACGTCGGCGACCACCAGCTGTTCGGCATTCTCGGCAGCGGCAAGACGCAGGTCGCGTACGCGAAGGTCAACCTGAACATCGTCGACACGACGACGTCGGAAGTGGTCGCCTCGAGCCAGGGCGCCGGCGAATTCAGCCTGTCGAACCGCGAAGTGATCGGCTTCGGCGGCACCGCCGGCTACGACTCGACGCTCAACGGCAAGGTGCTCGACCTCGCGATCCAGGAAGCCGTGAATCACCTCGTCGACCAGGTCGACGCGGGCGTGCTGAAGGCGACGAAGTAAGCGCGGTGCGCCGTACGGCGCACCGGATCAATCATCGAATCACAAGAGACCAAACAATGAAACGGGGAATCTGGCTGCCGGCGACGGCAGCCGCCATGCTGCTCGCGGGCTGCGCCGCGCCGACCACGCCGCCGCTCTATCAGTGGAACGGCTATCAGCCGCAGGTGTACGAATACTTCAAGGGCCAATCGTCGCCGCAACAGCAGATCGACGCGCTCGAAAAGGCGCTGCAGGAAATCCGTGCGAAGGGCAACAAGCCGCCGCCCGGCTTCCATGCGCATCTCGGGATGCTCTACGCGAGCGTGGGCAGCGAACAGCAGGCGGGCCAGGAGTTCGAGGCCGAGAAGGCGCTGTTCCCGGAATCCGCGTCGTACATGGATTTCCTGATGAAGAAGAAGGCCGCGCCGACCGCCGCAGCGACCACCGCGGCTGCAAGCGCGCCGACCCCGTCGGCCGCCGGCCAGACGCTCGCCGGCCGCAAGAACGCCGATACGACTTCCGCCAAACAGTAACGCGCCCGCCATGTTCAAGACACTTTCATTCAAGCTGATGTCCGTGCTGTCGCTCGTCGCGCTGCTGAGCGCATGCGCGCAGCCCGTCAAACGCGCCGACTACACGGCGTTCAAGAACAGCCATCCGCGCTCGATCCTCGTGCTGCCGCCGATCAACGAAACGACCGACGTCGGCGCGACCTACGGCGTGCTGTCGCAGATGACGCTGCCGCTCGCCGAGTCGGGCTACTACGTGGTGCCGGTCGCGGTGATGGACGAGACGTTCAAGCAGAACGGCCTCACCAACGCCGCGGAGATCCAGGGCACGTCGCCGGCGAAGCTGCGCGAGATCTTCGGCGCCGATGCCGCGCTGTACACGAAGATCACGAAATACGGCTCGGTCTACCAGGTGCTGGACAGCACGACGGTGGTCGCGGCGTCGGCGAAGCTCGTCGACCTGCGGACCGGCGACGTGCTGTGGCAGGGCGCCGGCCGCGCGACCGGCAAGGAGCTCGGCAACAACGTGAACGTCAACGCGTTCGGTCTCGTCGGGATGCTGGTGCAGGCGGCGGTCAAGCAGATCGCCCATTCGCTGACCGACGAGGCGCACGACGTCGCCGCGCTGACCAGCAACCGCCTGCTGTCCGCCGGCCCGCCGAACGGGCTGCTGTACGGGCCGCACTCGCCGAAGTACGGCACCGACTGAGCGGGGCGCTTCCGCACCTCGGCAGCCCCGCTTGCCCGTTGTGCGGAAGCCGCGATAGCCGATGAAACGGCCGCGCATGCGCGGCCGTTTTGCGTTGCAGCGCGAACGCGCGCCGCTCAGTGCACGCCGAACGCGTCCAGCAGCCTGTACCAGCTCATCGCGAGCACCAGCGCCGGCGTGCGCAGCGTCGCGCCGCCGGGGAAGTCGCGGTGGCGGATCTTGTCGAACAGGTCGAAGCGGCTCGCCTGGCCGTCGATCGCTTCGGCGATCAGCTTGCCCGCGAGCGCGGTCGTGTTCACGCCGTGCCCCGAGAAGCCCTGCGCGAAGTAGGTGGTCGGCGTCACGCGCCCGAAATGCGGCGCGCGGTTCATCGTGATGTCGACGAAACCGCCCCACGCATAGTCGATCTTCACGTCCGCGAGTTGCGGGAACGTCTTCAACATGTCCGCGCGCATCGCGGCCGCGAGGTTGCGCGGCGGCCGCGTCGAATAGCTGACCTTGCCGCCCCAGACGAGCCGCGTGTCCGGCGCCGGCCGGAAGTAGTCGAGCACGAAGCGGCTATCGCAGACGGCCGCGCGCGCCGGCATCAGCGCGGCGGCGCGCGCGTCGCCGAGCGGCTCGGTCGCGATCACGTAGGTGCCGACCGGCATGATCTTCTTCGCCAGCGCGGGCGCCAGCGTGCCGACGTAGGTGTTGCACGCGAGCACCACGAAGCGCGCACGCACGTGGCCTCCAGCGGTCTCGACAACATGGCCGCCCGCCACGTCGCGCACGCGCGTCACGCAGCTGTCCTCGTGGATCCGCACGCCGGCGTCGGTCGCCGCGCGCGCAAGCCCGAGCGTGTAGTTGAGCGGATGCAGATGACCGCTGTCGGGGTCGTACAGGCCGCCGCGATAGCGCGCCGACTGCACGAAGTCGCCGAGCGCGTCCGCTTCGACGAAATGCAAGCGCTCGTAGCCGAAGCGCTTCGCGGCCTCGTCGCGCCAGCGCTTCAGCGCATCGGCGTCGCGCTCGGTGTTCGCCGCGGTCAGGTAGCCGGGCACCAGCGCGCAGTCGATCGCATGCTTGTCGATCCGCGCCTTCACGAGCGACAGCGTCTCGAGTCCCATCTCCCAGATCCGCTTCACGTCGCTGTCCGGCATGAAGTTCCCGAACGTATCGATGTCGCACGCGAAGCCGCCGATCAGCTGCCCGCCGTTGCGCCCGCTCGCCGCCCATCCGACCCGCGACGCCTCGAGCACGGTCACCGAATGGCCGCGCTCCGCGAGGTTCAGGGCGGCCGACAGGCCGGTGAGGCCCGCGCCGATCACGCACACGTCGGCGTCGGTCGCGCCGGCGAGCGGCGCATGGCGGGTCGTATCGTTGACGGTCGCCGCGTAGTACGACGCGACGTGGGGCTGGTTCGCGAATGTCTGCATGATGTGGATGTGATCGATTGGCTCAGAACAGCTCGCGCACGCGGTGATACAGCATGCCGAGTTCGAGCGCCGGCTGGCGCCACGCGTCGCCGCCCGGAAAGCGCCGGTGGCGCAGCTGCGCGAACAGGTCGAACGCGCGCGTGTCGCCCGCGATCGCGGCGGCCACCGCGCGTCCGGCGATGCCGGTCAGCGCGACGCCGTGGCCGCTGAAGCCCTGTACGTAGAAGAAGTTGGGATCGAGCGCGCCGAAGTCCGGCGCGCGGTTGCGCGTGACGTCGACGAAGCCGCCCCACGCATGCTCGACGCGCGCGTCGGCGAGTTGCGGGAACACGCCGGTCATGCGCTGGCGGATCGCTTCGGTGAGCACCTCGGGCGGCGCGCCCGCCGAACTCGCGCGGCCGCCGAACAGCATCCGGTGGTCGGCCGACAGCCGGAAGTAGTCGAGGAAGACGTTGTTGTCGCATACGGCTTCGCGCTGCGCGATCAGCGCGTCGGCGCGCGCACGCCCGAGCGGCTCGGTCGCGATGATGTACGACGCGACCGGCGCGATGCGCGCGGCCGTCGCGGCCGGCAGGATGCCGCCCGGCCCCGCGTTGCAGCACGACACGACGAAGCCGCAGCGCACCTCGCCCGACGGCGTGCGCACGACCGGCCGCGCGCCGCGGGCGACGTCGAGCGCCGGCGTGTGCGCATGCAGCGCGACGCCTTCGCGCCGCGCGGCGTCGGCGAGGCCCAGGCAATACTTGAGCGGATGCAGATGGCCCGACAGCGGATCGTGGACGCCGGCCAGATAGCGCGGCGACGCGATGCGCGCGCGGATCCCGGCGGTGTCGAGCCATGACAGCGACGGGTGGCCCCAGCGCGTGCGCGCCGCGTCCATCCACGCACGCAGGTCGCCGACGCGGCGCGGCTTGGTCGCGACCGTCAGGTAGCCGCGCGTGAAGTCGCAGTCGATCGCGTAGCGCGCGATGCGCTCGGCGATCAGCTCGACGCCGTCGAGCGACAGCGACCACGCGGCCCGCGCGCCGGCCGCGCCGAGCTGCCGCTCGATCACGCCGTCCTTGGCGAAGCCGGTGATCGCCTGGCCGCCGTTGCGGCCCGACGCGCCCCAGCCCGGGCGGTGCGCGTCGATCACCGCGACCGACAGCCCGCGCGCGCGGCATTCGAGCGCCGTCGACAGCCCGGCGAAGCCCGCGCCGATCACGCAGACGTCGACGTCGATCGCGCCGTCGAGCACCGGATCGTTGGTCGGCGGCCGCGTGACGCTGGCTTCGTAATACGAGTCGTGCGCGAGCGCATCGGCGCGGCGGGTGAAAGACTGCGGCATCGAACCGGCTCCCTCGGAGATGGCCGGAGGCGGTGCGCGACGCACCGCGATCCGGCCGGTTGAAATGACGCGGGACGCCGTGCTCGCGGCACGGCGTCCCGCGCGGCCTGCGTCAGAACGAATAGATGAACTGCGTCGCGAGCAGGTCGTTCGACTTGCCGTACGAACCGTCGTTGCGCAGGAACACCTTGTTGTTCGCCCAGTCGTGGCGGTATTCGACCTTCACGGTGATCTGCTGGGTCGGATAGAACAGCAGGTCGAGCGCGACGTCCTGACGGATCGCACCCTTGCAGTCGAAGCCCAGACCGCCGTTCGCCTTCGACGTCGCGAGACAGTCGGCGTCCACGCCGAAGCCGTTGTACGGATCCATGCCGTTGCCGTTCAGCGCGATGCCGCCGCCGCCGCCGCCGTTCTTGCTGTTGACGAGCGCGTCGTAGCGCAGCGTCACGCCCATGCGGCCGACCACCGGCGCGTTGAACTTGCGGTGCGCGAGCAGCGACAGCCCGTACCACTGCGCGAGCCCGCCGTTGTACGCCGCATTCTGCTGCTGGCCGTAGTCGAGCTCGGCGTTGTACTGCGTGTCCGCGAGCATGTAGGTCGCATCGAGTTCGCCGAAGAAGAACGTGCCGTAGCCGCTCCCGCCGTTGCCGCCCGGCCCGTAATGCACGACGCCGTTCGAGTCGATCGCGCTCGCGAGCGTCTGCCGGCCGATGTTGATCGAGCCGCCGAGATCGAGCGCGCTCGACCACGTGTAGTCCGCGCGCGCGGTGAAGGTCGGCACCTTGTTGCTGGTCGTGATCGGATCGCCGAGCGCGTTGGTGCCCGTCTGCGTGACCGAGCCGTAGGTGCGGTACTGCTCGTTGCCGACGAAGAACTTCCACGCCCAGTTGCCCTTCGTGTAGTTCGCGCCCGCGCCGACGTAGCTGCCCGGATCGGAGAAGTCGTACAGCAGGTTGTGCGTGAGCGTGAGCATCTGGTTCGACTGCTGCACCTCGTAGCCGCCGAAGCTCGGGATCAGACCGGCGACCAGCGTGGTGGTCGCGCTGATCGGCACGTTGATGACCGCGGTGTTCAGCAGGTTGTCGGTGATCGAGCCGCGCGAGTTCTGCAGCAGCGTGATGCCGTTGCCGCGGTTCGGCATCAGCGTGATCTCCGCCGACGGCGCCATCGGGCCGACGCCGAAGGTCTTCTTGATGTCGAGGTACAGATCGCCGAACGTGCTGTTGAAGTAGTTGTACGCGTTCTCGTGGTTCGCGAACAGGAACGACGACGAGCCGGCCGCGCGGTTGTAGATGTAGGTCGGATCGAGGTAGCCCGTCACCGACAGGCCCGCGAGCGGCCCGGTGGTGGCCGCGTCGGTCAGCGAGTCGACCTTCAGCTGCTGGTTCGCGATCTGCTGCTTCATTTCGCTGACTTCGTCGTTGGTCAGCGCGGCCTGCGCCTTGCCGTAATCCGGCGACGACGGATCGGCCGCCACGATGGCCGGCCGCGCCGTGCCGCCGGAGCCGGCCGCCCCGGTCGCGCCGGCGTGGGCGACCGCGGCGCCGCCCGGCTGCGCGGCGAGCTGCGCCTGCATGGCCTTCATCTGCTTCTGCAGCGCGGCGACCTGCGCCTGCAGCGCCTTGATCTCGGCGGATGTGGAGCCGGCCAGCGCGACGCCCGGCAACGCGCCGGCCACCAGCAGGCAGATCAGTTTCTTCTTCATTGCGGACTCTCCTTGTCGTGCACCTGTCAATGTGTGATCTGTATTGCGCGCCGCATCGCGCGGCGCGCGGTCATGTTATGAACAGCTGGAAACGCAACTCACGCGGCCGCGAACGCCGCCTTCATGTCGGCCACGCGGCGTCGCTCGCGCGCGATCATCATCTGGTTGACGACGATCACGCCGATCGTCACGGCCGAGATGAACAGCGTCGCGAGCGCGTTCATCTCCGGGTTCAGCCCGAGCCGCACGCGCGAGAACACCACCAGCGGCAGCGTGGTCGAACCCGGCCCGGACAGGAACGCCGACAGCACCAGATCGTCGATCGACAGCGTGAACGACAGCAGCCAGCCGGACAGCAGCGCCTGCGAGATCAGCGGCAACGTGACCACGAAGAACACCTTCAGCGGCGTCGCGCCGAGATCGAGCGCCGCTTCTTCGAGCGACTTGTTCATCTCCTTCACGCGCGACTGCACGATGATCGCGACGTAGGACACGCAGAGCATCACGTGGCCGATCCAGATCGTCACCATCCCGCGGCCCTTCGGCCAGCCGAACATCTGCTCGAGCGCGACGAACAGCAGCAGCAGCGAGATGCCCTGGATCACCTCGGGAATCACCAGCGGCGCGTTGATCATCCCGGTGTACAGCGTGAAGCCCTTGAAGCGGCCGAAGCGCGCGAGCACGAAGCCGGCCCACGTGCCGATCACCACCGACGCGGTGGCCGTCAGCAGCCCGATCTTCAGCGACAGCCACGCGGCAGTCAGCAGCTCGTCGTCGTCCAGCAGCGCCGCGTACCACTTCAGCGAGAAGCCCGACCACACGGTCACCAGCTTCGACTCGTTGAACGAGTAGACGACCAGGCTGATGATCGGGATGTACAGGAACAGGAAGCCGAACGCGAGAACGCCGGTCGACAGCGGTTTGCTTGGCTTGATCATTTCGCTTCCTCCAGTTCCTTGACCTGGTAGTACTGGAACAACGCCATCGGCACCAGCAACAGCAGCACCATCGCGACCGTCACCGCGGACGCCATCGGCCAGTCCATGTTGTTGAAGAACTCGTCCCACATCACGCGGCCGATCATCAGCGTGTCGGCGCCGCCGAGCAGTTCCGGAATCACGTATTCGCCGACCGCCGGAATGAACACCAGCAGGCTGCCCGCGATGATCCCGTTCTTCGACAGCGGCAGCGTGATGCGCGTGAATGCGACCCACGGCTTCGCGCCGAGGTCGTACGCGGCTTCGAGCAGCGTGAGGTCCATCTTCACGAGGTGCGCGTACAGCGGCATCACCATGAACGGCAGATACGAATAGACCATCCCGATGTAGACGCCCGCGTCGCTGTGATAGAGGCGCAGCGGCGTATGGATGATGCCGAGCGCGATCAGCGCGTGGTTCAGCAGGCCGTCGTCCTTCAGGATGCCGATCCATGCGTACACGCGGATCAGGAACGACGTCCAGAACGGCAGCATCACGGCCATCATCAGCACGTTGCGCCGGCCGGGCTCCGCGCGCGCGATGTAGTAGGCCATCGGATAGCCGATCAGCAGGCACAGCAGCGTCGACACCGCGGCCATCTTCAGCGAGCTGAGATAGGTCGCGATGTACAGGTCGTCCTGCAGCAGGAACGCGTAGTGCGACAGTTGCAGCACGAAGTGCACGGCGCCGTCCTTCATCTCGACGAGCGACGTGTACGGCGGGATGCTCATCACCTGGTCGGCGAAGCTGATCTTGAACACCAGCACGAACGGCAGCGCGAAGAACACGGTGAGCCACAGGAACGGCACGCCGATCGCGACGCTGCGGCCCGACGGCAGCAGACGCGACAGCGCGGCGAAGCGGCTGCGGTGCGCGCGGCCGGCGCCGGTGCTGGCCGCGCCGGCGGAAACCGGCGCGGACGGAGTGGAAGCGGAGGTTCTGATCATGGCGTCCTCACTGCGTCAGCACGACGCCGCTCGCCGGCGACCACGACACGAACACGTCGTCGTTCCACGACGGCGCGTCGTCGCGCATCAGGTTCGAGCTCGACAGGTTCGACACGACCGTCTTGCCGCTCGGCAGCCGCACGTGATACAGCGAGTAGCTGCCCATGTACGCGATGTCGGTCACCACGCCGCGCGCCCAGTTGTGATGCGAGCCGGGCTTCTCGCGCGACACGTTCACGCGCTCCGGGCGCACCGAGATGCCGACCGGCATCCCGAGCGGGCCGGTCACGCCGTGGCTCACGTACATGCGCGCCTCGAGGTCGTCGCTCTCGACGAAGATGTGATCGGGTTCGTCCTCGACCACGCGCCCCTCGAACAGGTTCGTCGAGCCGATGAATTCGGCCGAGAAGCGGCTGTTCGGGTATTCGTAGACTTCGCCGGGCGTGCCGATCTGCACGATCTTGCCTTCGCTCATCACCGCGAGCCGGCTCGCCATCGTCATCGCTTCCTCCTGGTCGTGCGTGACCATCACGCAGGTCACGTCGACCTTCTCGATGATGTTCACCAGTTCGAGCTGGGTCTTCTGGCGGATCTTCTTGTCGAGCGCCGACATCGGCTCGTCGAGCAGCAGCAGCTTCGGCCGCTTGACCAGCGAGCGCGCGAGCGCGACGCGCTGCTGCTGGCCGCCCGACAGCTGATGCGGCTTGCGCTTCGCGTACTTGCTCATCTGCACGAGCGCGAGCGCGTCGGCCACGCGCTCCTTGATCTCGTTCTTCGGCGTGCCTTCCTGCTTGAGCCCGAACGCGACGTTCGACTCGACCGACATGTGCGGAAACAGCGCGTACGACTGGAACATCATGTTCACCGGCCGGCGGTACGGCGGCAGCGACGCGAGGTCTTCGCCGTCGACGAAGATCTTGCCGGAGGTGGCCGTCTCGAGGCCGGCCAGCATGCGCAGCAACGTCGACTTGCCGCAGCCCGAGCTGCCGAGCAGCGCGAACAGCTCGTTCTTCGCGATGGTCAGGTTCACGTTGTCGACGGCCGTGCTGTCGCCGAACTTCTTCACGACGTTTTCGATGCGCACGAACGCGTCGTTCTTCGAACGGGCCACGGCGGCCGGCTGGGCCTGGCGTGCAGCAGCGGAAGAGGGTATCGATTGCATGGGATTCACCATTCGTTCTTCACGGATTGCAGGCATGAGCGTCCCCGCACGAGGCGCGCAACGCGACTCGCGGACGAACGGCTCGTGCCGGATGGAACCGGGCGCGCGGTGCGCGCGGGCGGACGGACGGTCCGCCGATTCAGGCGGGCACGCGTTCAGTACGCGCGTGCGCCGCCATGACGAAGCCGGCTCAGTGGCCCGTCTTCAACTGCGCCCACAGACGGTTTTCGAGGCGCAGGATGTCGGCCGGCATCGGCTTCATCAGCACCATCTTCTTCAGCACGTCCTCCGGCGGATAGACGGTCGGGTCCTGCGCGACGGCCGGCGTGACGAACTGGTGCGCCGCCTTGTTCGCGGTCGGATAGAACACCGTGTTGGTGATCGCCGCGTTGACCTTCGCGTCGGACACGTAGTTGATCCACTTCATCGCGGCCTCGGGGTGCGGTGCATCCTTCGGCACCACCATCACGTCGAACCACAACAGCCCGCCTTCCTTCGGGTTCGAGAACTTGATGTCGTACGCGCGTTTCGCCTCGGCCGCGCGGCGATGCGCGATGCCGACGTCGCCCGACCAGCCGAGCACGACGCACACGTCGTTGTTCGCGAGGTCGTTGATGTAGCCCGACGAGTTGAACTGCGTGATGTACGGGCGAACCTTCTTCAGCACCTCGAACGCGGCCTGGTAGTCGCCGGGGTTCTTGCTGTTCGGATCGCGGCCCATGTACTGCAGCGTCGCCGCGAACACGTCGACCGCCTGGTCGAGGAACGACACGCCGCAGCTCTTCAGCTTCTCCATGTTGGCCGGGTCGAACACCAGCGCCCAGCTGTCGACCGGCGCCTTGTCGCCGAGCGCCTTCTTCACCGCCTGCGCGTTGTAGCCGATGCCGTCGGTGCCGTATGCCCACGGCACGCCGTACTGGTTGCCCGGATCGGCGTCCGCGATCATCTTCATCAGCAGCGGATCGAGGTTCGCGAGATTCGGGATCTTCGACTTGTCGAGCTTCTGGTAGACGCCGGCCTGGATCTGCTTGGCCATGTAGTTCGAGGTCGGCACGACGATGTCGTAGCCCGAGCTGCCGGCGAGGAGCTTCGCCTGCAGCGTGTCGTCGCTGTCGTAGTTGTCGTACTTGACGTGGATGCCGGTCTGTTTCTGGAAGTTCGGGATCGTGTCCGGCGCGATGTAGTCGGACCAGTTGTAGACGTTCAGCTCGTCCGCGTGGGCGCACGGGCTGGCGACCGACGTGAACGCGGCGGCGGCGGCGAGGGCCGCGATGGAACAGGCTTGGCGAAGAAAGCAGGCACGCATGGTGGAGTTCCCCTGGTTATGGCGGCGTGCGGCGCCCGCCGCACGCCCGTAGTCAAAGCCGTTACGAAAGGCCCAGCTGCTGGGCGGTTGCATCGACGGCTTTCTTCGCCTTCGATACGAGTTCGTCGATTTCCTGACGCGAGATCACGAGCGGCGGCGACAGCAGCATCCGGTCGCCGGTCGCACGCATGACCAGGTTGCCGTTGAAGCAGAAGTCGCGGCAGATCGTGCCCACCTCGCCGCCGTTCGCGAAGCGGCGGCGCTCGGCCGGCGCCTGCGCGAGCTGCAGGCTCGCGACCATCCCCTGGCCGTGCACCTCGCCGACGATCGGATGCTGCGCGAAGGTGTCGCGCATCAGCGCCTGGAAGTACGGGCCCGTGTCGCGCTTCACGCGCTCGACGATGCCTTCGTCGCGCAGCAGCTTCAGGTTCGCGACCGCGACGGCCGCCGCGACCGGGTGGCCCGAGTACGTGAGGCCGTGATTGAACTCGCCGTTGTCGATGATCGGCCGCGCGACGCGCTCGTGAATGCCGACCGCGCCCATCGGCACGTAACCGGACGTGAGGCCCTTGGCCATCGTGATCAGGTCGGGCTCGAAGCCGAAGTGCTGGTGTGCGAACCATTCGCCGGTGCGCCCGAAGCCGCCGATCACTTCGTCGGCGACCAGCAGGATGTCGTACTTGCGGCAGATCCGCTGGATCTCCGGCCAGTACGTCGACGGCGGGAAGATCACGCCGCCCGCGCCCTGGAACGGCTCGCCGATGAACGCGGCGACGTTCTCCGCGCCGAGCTCGAGGATCTTCGCCTCCAGTTGCTGTGCGCGGGCGAGGCCGAACGCTTCGGGCGTCTCGCCCGCTTGCGCTTCGCCGAAGAAGTACGGCTGATCGATGTGCACGATGTGCTCGACCTTCGACGGCATCTGCTCGTGCATGTAGTCCATCCCGCCGAGCGTCGCGCCGGCGATCGTCGAGCCGTGATAGCCGTTGTGGCGCGAGATCACGTACTTCTTCTGCGGCTTGCCCTGCACGCGCCAGTATTGATAGACGAGGCGCAGCACGGTGTCGTTGCCTTCCGAGCCGCTGTTGCAATAGAAGAAGTGGTTGAAGCCCGCGGGCGTGACTTCGGCGAGCATCGCCGACAGTTCGATCACCGGCGGGTGCGTGGTCTTGAAGAACGTGTTGTAGAACGGCAGCTCCTGCAGCTGGCGATACGCGGCGTCGGCGAGTTCCTTGCGGCCGTAGCCGACGTTCACGCACCACAGGCCGGCCATCCCGTCGATGATCTTGTTGCCGTCCGAGTCCCACAGGTACACGCCGTCGGCCTTCACGATCACGCGGCTGCCGGCGCGATTGAGCGCGCCCATGTCCGAGAACGGATGGATGTGGTGCGCGGCGTCGAGCGCGCGGTATTCGGCGGTCGTGCGCGCCTGCGTGGTGCGCGGTGCGGTGGCCGGCGCGGCCGGCTGGACCCAGGCGGATTCGTTGCGGTAAGTCATGTTTTCTCCGTATTTCCGTAATGCGATCGTGCGCCGCTTACACGTGCAGCAGCAGATGACGGCGTTCCCACGAGCTGATCACGCGGAAGAACGCTTCGTATTCGGTTTCCTTCAGCGCGAAATACGCCTTCAGGAACTTGTCGCCGAGGATGCCGGCGAGCGGCTCGCACGCGGCCATCAGCGTGAGCCCTTCCTCCAGGTTGCGCGGCAGCTGGTACGGCAGCGAGTAGCCGTCGCTGACGAGCGGCTCGGTCGGCTCGAGGCGCTGCGTCATCCCGAGGTAGCCGGCTGCGAGCGTCGCCGCGAGCGCGAGATACGGGTTGCAGTCGACGCCCGGAATGCGGTTCTCGATGCGGCGCGCGGCCGGCCCCGAATGCGGAATGCGGAAGCCCACCGTGCGGTTGTCGTAGCCCCACTGCACGTTGATCGGCGCGGCCATGAAGCGCGACAGCCGGCGATACGAGTTGATGTACGGCGCGAAGATCGGCATCAGCGCGGGCGTGTACTTCTGCAGCCCGGCGAGGTAGTTGTAGAACAGCGACGTCGCGCCGCCCGTCTCCGGCGACGTGAACAGGTTGCGGCCCGTTTCCTCGTCGACGATGCTCTGGTGCACGTGCATCGCGGAGCCCGGCTCGCCTTCCATCGGCTTGGCCATGAAGGTCGCGTACATGCTGTGGCGCAGCGCGGCCTCGCGCACCGTGCGCTTGAACAGGAACACCTGGTCCGCAAGCGACAGCGCGTCGCCGTGCATGAAGTTGATCTCCATCTGCGCGGCGCCCACTTCGTGGATCAGCGTGTCGATGTCGAGGTTCTGCATTTCGCAGTATTCGTAGATGTCCTCGAACAGCGGATCGAACTCGTTGACGGCCTCGATCGAATACGACTGGCGGCCCGTCTCGGGGCGGCCCGTGCGGCCGACCGGCGGACGCAGCGGCAGGTCCGGATCCTTGTTCATGTCGACCAGGTAGAACTCCAGCTCGGGCGCGACCACGGGCTTCCAGCCCTTCGCCTTGTACAGCTCGAGCACGCGGCGCAGCACGTAGCGCGGCGAGATCTCGACCGGCGAGCCGTCGAAGTGCACGCAGTCGTGGATCACCTGCGCGGTCGGATCGACGGCCCACGGAATCAGGCGGATGGTCGACGTGTCGGGCACGCACACCATGTCGGGGTCGGTCACGCCGGTCAGCGAACCGTCTTCCGGATATTCGCCGGTGACCGTCTGCACCATCACGGCCTGCGGCAGCCGCATCGATTCGCCGGACGTGAACTTGTTGCGCGGCGTGATCTTGCCGCGCGCGATGCCGGCCATGTCGGGGATGATCGCTTCGATCTCGGTGATCCGGTGCTGCTTCAGAAAGTCTTCGATGTCTTGCATGTTCGTTCTCGTTATGTGGGTCGGCGCGCTCATGCGAGCGCAGCGGAGCACGCGGCCTGCGTGCGCGCGTGGCGGCGTGCGCGGCATGCGTCGCCGAACGCGCGGAAGATCGCCGTGGACAGCGGGTCCTGCGCGTGCCGCCATTCCGGATGCCATTGCACGGCGAGCGCGAACGCCGGTGCGTCGACGACGCTGACGGCTTCGATCAGACCGTCCGGCGCGACGGCTTCGACGGCGAGGCCGGCGCCGAGCTGCGCGATGCCTTGCTTGTGCAGCGAGTTGACGTGGACGTCGTCGCGGCCGCCGGCGAGCGTGTGCAGCAGGCCGCCCGGCGTCAGATGCACGACGTGCGCGGGGCCGTACTGCGTGTCCATCGGCGCGTCGTCGTCCTCGCGGTGATCGTCGAGGCCCGGCACTTCGTGCACGCGCTGATGCAGCGTGCCGCCGCAGACGACGTTCAGCTCCTGAAAGCCGCGGCAGACGGCGAGCACCGGCACGCCCGCGTCGAGCGCGGCGCGCAGCAGCGGCAGCGTCGTCGCGTCGCGGGCCGGATCGTGCTTGGTGCCGGGCGCGCTCGGCTCGCCGCCGTATCGATGCGGCTCGACGTTCGAGTAGCTGCCGGTAAACAGCAGGCCGTCGACCGTCGCGAGCACGTCGTCCACCGACTGGCGATTGCCGAGCGCGGGCAGCACCATCGCAAGCGCGTGTGCGCCGTCGACGATCGCCGCGACGTACTTGTCGCCGACCGTATGCGACGCGTGAGCGCCGATCTGCGTGAGGTCGGCAGTGATGCCGACGAGAGGTTTCCTTTCCATGACGTCTATCAGTTGTGCGTAGGGCGTGTGCGTGCGCGGTTCCCGAACGTGCAGGAACGCAGGCGCGACACGGCCCCGCAGCCGCGCGCAACACGCGAGGCCGCTGATGAATGGGCACGACGGGACGATTGGCGACCCGTGCTGTGCGCGACGGTCAGGCCGTCGTTCGTTTCGCTGCGCGACGCGACGCAGCAACGAATGCGCGAACGCGTTCCGTCACCGCGCGGATGGCGCGGTTAGCGAGCAGGCAGCAGAAACGAACGACGAAAAAGGGGAGAGGCGCTACGGCAGCAGCGACGCGACTTCGTCGGTGTCGACGGCCACGAATGCACGTGCGGAAACAGCGTTGTGACGCCGAACGGAACGACGGGACAGGATGGTGTAGATCGACAGGTGCAGCAGGCGAGGACTATGCCAGCCGCAACTGCCATCGGAAGCGGGGCCGGCGCTGCGCGAACTTCGCGCATCGCGTCGATCCCACCTCACCAGAGGGCCACGGACTCTCACGATTACACTCGACTGGGTTGTTGAAAGTATTGAACACCTGATCGTTTCGGCGCGCGAGGCGTTTAAAATAATCGAGGTGCCCGATCCGCATCATTGACGTCGAACTGCACCGGTTTTTGCGTTGCGATAACGCTTTTGGTGCGGATGATCGACGAATGACGCTGACCTGAGAGCCAGCATATACGAGCCAAAAACGCCGTCAAATGTTTTTTGTCGGTGTCGTGTCAGGGCTTTCCCGAGGCATTCCGAATAAAAGATTCTTAAATGGAATGACCCGCTCGCTGTTCATTATTTCGAACGCCTTTCAGGGTTTTCCCCGCTGATCCGGGCGATAAAGTGATTAGAATATTCAACGGCAGCCAATGCGTCGCTTCACTTTTTTCCCGCACTCCTATCGTGTCCGAAACCGAATCGATGTCCACTGAAGTCGCCGAGCGTCTGCGTTTCGTGCGCAACAAGCATGGCCTGTCGCAGCGCGAGCTCGCAAAGCGCGCGGGCGTGACCAACGGCGCGATCTCGCTGATCGAACAGGGGCGCGTGAGCCCGTCGGTCGGCTCGCTGAAGAAGCTGCTCGAATGTATTCCGATGAGTCTCGCCGAGTTCTTCACGTTCGAACTGGTCGAGTCGCGCTCGGTCGTGTCGCGTCGCGATCAGATGCCGAACCTCGGCAACGACGCGCTCGCGTTTCATCTCGTCGGCGCGGGCGTGAAGGATCGCAACATGTGCATCATGCGCGAGATCTATCAGCCGCTCGCCGACACCGGCGCGGAGATGCTCGCGCATGCGGGGCACGAGGGCGGCGTCGTCGTGTCGGGGCGGCTCGAGCTGACCGTCGACGGCGAGACGTGGCTGCTCGATCCCGGAGACGGCTACTACTTCGAAAGCCGTTTGCCGCACCGTTTTCGCAATCCCAGCGCGGAGCAGCTCTGCGAGGTCGTGTCGGCCAATTCGCCGGCCACCTTCTGACCGCGCATCACCGCATTCGCCGCCGGCAGCGTTGCCGTTGCGCGGCGTGCCGCAGCGCGAATGCCAAACAATGAGAAATCCTGATGAACAAGTTGACTTTGGCTGACTGGCAGGACAAGGCGGCGTCGCTCCGGATCGAAGGGCGCGCATTCATCGACGGCGCGTCGCGCGACGCGCACGGCGGCAGGACGTTCGACTGCGTGAGCCCGATCGACGGCCGCGTGCTCGCGAAGGTGGCCGACTGCGGCGAAGCCGACGTGAACGCGGCGGTCGCGGCCGCGCGGCGCGCGTTCGACGCCGGCGTGTGGGCCGGGCTGAACCCGCGCGCGCGCAAGGCCGTGCTGCTGCGCTGGGCCGCGCTGATGCGCACGCATCTCGACGAACTCGCGCTGCTCGAGACGCTCGATGCGGGCAAGCCGATCGGCGACACGACGACGGTCGACGTGCCGGGCGCCGCGTATTGCGTCGAGTGGTTCGCCGAAGCGATCGACAAGGTCGGCGGCGAGGTCGCGCCGGCCGATCATCATCTGGTGGGTCTCGTCACGCGCGAGCCGGTCGGCGTGGTCGCGGCCGTCGTGCCGTGGAATTTCCCGATCCTGATGGCCGCGTGGAAGTTCGGGCCGGCGCTCGCGGCCGGCAACAGCGTCGTGCTGAAGCCGTCGGAGAAATCGCCGCTGACCGCGATCCGGGTCGCGCAGCTCGCGTACGAGGCCGGCATCCCGGCCGGCGTGTTCAACGTCGTGCCGGGCGCGGGCGAGCCGGGCAAGCTGCTCGCGCTGCATCGCGACGTCGACTGCATCGCGTTCACCGGTTCGACCGCGGTGGGCAAGCTGATCATGCAGTACGCCGCGCAGTCGAACCTCAAGCGCGCGTGGCTCGAACTCGGCGGCAAGTCGCCGAACATCGTGCTGCCCGATTGTCCGGATCTCGAGCGCGCCGCGCAGGCCGCCGCGGGCGCGATCTTCTACAACATGGGCGAGATGTGCACGGCCGGCTCGCGCCTGCTCGTGCATCGCGACATCAAGGACGCGTTCATCGAGAAGCTGGTCGCGGCCGCGCGTGCGTACGTGCCGGGCAATCCGCTCGATCCGTCGGTGTCGATGGGCGCGATCGTCGACGGCATCCAGCTCGAGCGTGTGCTCGGCTACATCGAAGCGGGGCGCAGCGAGGGCACGCTGGTCACCGGCGGCGCGCGCGTGCGGCAGGAGACGGGCGGCTTCTACGTCGAGCCGACCGTGTTCGAAGTGAAGCCCGACGCGAAGATCGCGCGCGAGGAGATCTTCGGGCCGGTGCTGTCGGTGATCGTGTTCGACGATGTCGACGAGGCCGTGCGGATCGCGAACGACACCGAATACGGGCTCGCGGCCGCCGTCTGGACGTCGGACCTGACGACCGCGCACGACGTGTCGCGCCGGCTGCGCGCGGGCACGGTGTGGGTGAACTGCTACGACGAAGGCGGCGACATGAACTTCCCGTTCGGCGGCTACAAGCAGTCGGGCAACGGCCGCGACAAGTCGCTGCATGCGCTCGAGAAGTACACCGAGCTGAAGTCGACGCTGATCCGGTTGCGGTGAGGTGGGAGCGGGGCGCGCGGCGCCGTACCGCCACCGCGCCCCGTCTGCGTCAAGCCGCGCGCAGCGTCGGATGGAAGCCTGCGGCCTCGATCACCGATTGCACGCGTTCGGCGCCCTGCGCCGATTCGACCTTGACCGTCTTCGCGGCCACGTCGATGTCGAGCTTCGCGGCGGGATCGGCGGCCGTCACCGCGCGTGTGATCGCATTGGCACAGCCGCCGCAGGTCATGTCCTGGACTTCGAATTCCATCGTGTTCTCCTGAGTTGACGATTGACGAGTAGGTTCAGCATGAAGCTTGCCATGGTGGGAAGGTCAAGCGGCGCGCGAGGGTTTTCGTCAGCGTGAAGTCAGACCAATCGACCGCCTCCGCCCGTCCGAATTTTTCCCGATTGACGGTGCGATGACGGGGCCAAAACGCGGCGCTCGCGTTGCCCGGCGCGGTGCGGCACGTGCGCGCACCCATCGATCTTCCCGATTGCTTTAAGGATACGCCAGGGTGAAAATGCGAATCGCTCTTAATATCAATCCGCTTCGGCATTTCACCTCATGATGCACATGAATCGTTTCGTTCTCGGTTTCGCCGTCGCCCTGCTCGGCGCATCGGCCAGCTCCGCATTCGCCGCCGACGACGTCGTCAACCTGACGTTGAAGGACCACAAGTTTTCGCCCGACGGCGTGACGATCCCGGCCGGCAAGCGCGTGAAGTTCGTCGTGAAGAACCTCGACGCGACGCCCGCGGAATTCGAGAGCGACGACTTCAAGGCGGAGAAGGTCGTGCCGGCCGGCAAGTCGGTCGAGATCCTCGTCGGGCCGCTGAAGGCCGGGACTTACGAGTTCCACGACGAGTATCACGAAGCGCAGTCGAAGACGCACCTCACCGTCAAGTAAGCGGACGCCGCCATGCTGTCAACTGCCCTGATCGTGTTCCGTGAAGTGCTCGAGGCCGCGCTCGTCGTGTCGATCGTGATGGCCGCCACGAAGGGCGTGCCGCGCCGCGGCTGGTGGGTCGGCGGCGGGCTCGTCGGCGGCGTGATCGGCGCGGGCCTGATCGCGGCGTTCGCCGACGCGATCTCGCAGTGGGCGTCCGGCATGGGGCAGGAAGTCTTCAACGCGGGCGTGATGTTCGTCGCGACACTGATGCTGGCGTGGCACTGCATCTGGATGAGCCGGCACGGCCGCGAGATCGCGCTGCAGATGGGCGAGGTCGGCCGCGCGGTGGCGGCCGGCAGCCGGCCGCTGACGGGGCTCGCTATCGTGGTCGGCGCGGCGGTGCTGCGCGAAGGCTCGGAGGCCGTGCTGTTCCTGTACGGCATCGCGGCCGGCGACCCTGGGCAGACGCCGCAGATGATCGCCGGCGGCCTGCTCGGCGTGCTCGGCGGCGCGGGCCTCGGCTACGCGATGTACGCGGGCCTGCTGCAGATTCCGCTGAAACGCCTGTTCTCGGTCACCAACGTGCTGATCGTGCTGCTCGCGGCCGGGATGGCGAGCCAGTGCGTGGGCTTTCTGCTCGCCGCGGGCCTCGTGCCGTCGTGGGGCGATGCGGTGTGGGACACGTCGTGGCTGCTGAAGGAATCGAGCGTCGTCGGCAAGGCGCTGCATGCGCTGATCGGCTATACCGCGCGTCCGGCCGGCATCCAGATCGCCGCGTACGTCGGGACGCTGGTCGCGATCGTCGCGCTGGCACGGCTCGTCGGCCGGCCGCAGCCGGCCGTGCGGCCGCCGCGCGCCGCGGCCTGAATTTCCGCTATCCGCATGCAACAAGGGGCGTCGTCGACGCCCCTTGTTGCATGCGCCCGTCGTGCGGGCCGTTCACTGATGACCGTCGATCCACGCGCGGGCCCATTCGAGGCCGGCTTCGCGCGCTTCGTCTTCGGTATCGAACACGCCGAGCACGCCCGACGCTTCGACGAGCCGGTTGTTCTGCGTGATCGTGCCGCTCGCCGCGAACCGTTCGGGTTGCAGGATCTCGTCTTGCTGCAGGATCGCATGGCCCCAGATCTGGTAGCCGTGATAGGTCTGCGCTTCCATTATCGCGTCACCTCCGCGGAACGGCTGCCGGTGCCGACGCGCAGCACGTTGCCGTCCGGCGTGTATTGCCGCGGGATGTCGGAGAAGCCCAGCGCGTGCTGCGGGTCCGGCGCGGCCGGCTGCATCACGGTGAGCCGGCCGGGCGCGGGCTGCGCGACCGGGCGCGGCGCGGCCGGCGCGTCGGCCGCCGCGGCAGGCGGTCGATGCGGCGTGGCTTTGACGGCTTGCGCGACGCGGCGCTTGTGCGGCTTGACGGAAGCCTTCGGTTGAGCGCTGGCGTGCTTTTCCGCGGTCTTGCCGCCGGCATGCGAGTCGGCACTGCTGCCGGTACGTGCGGTAGGCGTACGGGCATCCGCCGCGTGCGCGGCCGGCGTGCGCGCCTCGGGCGGGTTCCAGACCTCGACGTAGTGCTCGGCCGCCCAGCCCGTCGACGCGACGCTCAGCGCCAGCAATCCGCATCCAAACAGTCTTACCATGGTCTCTCCGTCAGTCTCGTCGGTGCGCCGGGCTGCGCTGCGCCGATTGCTTATTCCACCGTCACCGACTTCGCGAGGTTGCGCGGCTTGTCGACGTCGGTGCCGCGCGCGCACGCGGTGTGATACGCGAGCAGTTGCAGCGGCACGACGTGCAGGATCGGCGACAGCTGCCCGTAGTGTTCCGGCATCCGGATCACGTGCAGGCCGTCGTCGTTGACGATCTGCGTGTCGGCGTCGGCGAACACGTACAGCTCGCCGCCGCGCGCGCGCACTTCCTGCATGTTCGACTTCAGCTTCTCCAGCAGCGTATCGTTCGGCGCGACCGTGACGACCGGCATCGCTTCGGTGACGAGCGCGAGCGGCCCGTGCTTCAGCTCGCCGGCCGGATAGGCTTCGGCGTGGATGTACGAGATTTCCTTCAGCTTCAGCGCGCCTTCGAGCGCGATCGGGTAATGCAGCCCGCGGCCGAGGAACAGCGCGTTTTCCTTGCGTGCGAATTCCTCCGACCACGCGATGATCTGCGGCTCGAGCGCGAGCACGCTGTTCAGCGCGGCCGGCAGGTGGCGCAGCTGCTTCAGGAATTGCGCTTCCTGCGCGGCGTCGACGTGCCCGCGCAGCTTGCCGAGCGTCGCCGCCAGCACGAACAGCGCGACGAGCTGCGTCGTGAACGCCTTGGTCGACGCGACGCCGATCTCGGTGCCCGCGTGCGTGAGGAACTGCATCTCGGTGAGCCGCACCATCGCGCTCGTCGCGACGTTGCACACGGCGAGCGTGTGCGTGTGGCCGAGCGACTGCGCGTGCTTGAGCGCCGCGAGCGTGTCGGCCGTCTCGCCCGACTGCGAGATCACCAGCACGAGCTGGCGCGGGTTCGGCACCGACTCGCGGTAGCGGTATTCGCTCGCGATCTCGACCTGGGTCGGAATCTTCGCGATGGATTCGAGCCAGTACTTCGCGGTGAGGCCCGAGTAGTAGCTGGTGCCGCACGCGAGGATCAGCAGGCTGTCGATGTTCGCGAACGCGGCGCTTGCCGCCGCGCCGAACAGCGTCGGGTCGAACGCTTCGGTTTGCGGCACCGTGTCGCTGATCGCGCGCGGCTGCTCGAAGATTTCCTTCTGCATGAAGTGGCGATAGGGGCCGAGCTCGACCGCGCCGCCGTACGCGCTGACCACGCGCGTCTCGCGCTCGACGAGCGCGCCGTGGCGAT
Source organism: Burkholderia sp. WP42 (assembly GCF_000745665.1). NCBI lineage: Bacteria > Pseudomonadati > Pseudomonadota > Betaproteobacteria > Burkholderiales > Burkholderiaceae > Burkholderia > Burkholderia sp. WP42. The sequence continues at coordinate 258,378 of NZ_JQJT01000003.1, forward strand.
CGACGATCTTCACGCCGTCGAGCGACAGTTCGCAGACGTCGCCTTCTTCGAGGAACGTGAAGCGGTCGGTGCTGCCGGCCAGCGCGAGCGCATCGGACGCGAGGAAGTTCTCGCCGTCGCCGTGGCCGACCACGAGCGGCGAGCCCTGGCGCGCGCCGACGACGGTGTGCGGCTGATCCTTGTGCGTGACCGCGATCGCGTATGCGCCGTGCAGTTGCTGCACGGCCTCGCGCACCGCTTCGAACAGATCGCCGCGATACAGGCTGTGCACCAGATGCGCGATCACTTCGGTGTCGGTCTGCGACACGAACTCGTAGCCCTTCGCGCGCAGCGCGTCGCGCAGCGTCTCGAAGTTCTCGATGATGCCGTTGTGGACCAGCGCGAGCGCGTTCGACGAGAAGATCGGATGGGCATTCTGCGTGACGGGCGCGCCGTGCGTGGCCCAGCGCGTGTGCGCGACGCCGGTCGTGCCTTCGAGATGGGCTTCGTGGACCTGAGCGTCGAGATCGGCGACGCGCGCGACGCTGCGTGCGCGGCGCGGTGCGTCGGGTTCGAGCACGGCGACGCCGCACGAATCGTAGCCACGGTATTCGAGGCGCCGCAATCCTTCGATCAGCACCGGAACGATATTACGCTGCGCAACTGCGCCGACAATGCCGCACATGAGTCGTCAATCCCTGTAAGTCGAAGCGGGCGCCGTGCCGGCGCCCGCCATAGGTGTTCAGCTTTTCTTCTTGACCGGGCGGACGTAGCCGCTCTTCGCGGTCTGCGTCTTCTCGTTCAATGCGAGCGTGCCTTCGGCGACGTCCTTCCAGACCGTCGTGCCGGCCGCGATCGTCACGCCCCGGCCGACGCGCACCGGCGCGACGAGCTGCGTGTCCGAGCCGACGAACACGTCGTCCTCGATCACGGTGCGGAACTTGTTCGCGCCGTCGTAGTTGCAGGTGATCGTGCCCGCGCCGATGTTCACGCGCGCGCCGATGTCGGCGTCGCCGATGTAGGTCAGGTGGTTCGCCTTCGAGCCGTGGCCGATCACCGCGTTCTTCACCTCGACGAAGTTGCCGACGTGCGCCTCGTCCGCGAGCTGCGCGCCGGGGCGCAGCCGCGCGTACGGGCCGATCACGGTGTTCGCGCCGAGCTGGGCGCCGTCGATGTGCGTGAACGCGTCGATGCGCGTGCCCGCGCCGATCGACGCGTTGCGGATCACGCAGTTCGGGCCGACCGTCACGTCGTCGGCGAGCGTCACGTCGCCTTCGAACACGCAGTTCACGTCGATCGACACGTCGCGGCCGCAGCGCAGCGTGCCGCGCACGTCGACGCGCGCCGGATCGGCCAGCGTGACGCCTTCGACGAGCAGCGCATCGGCGACGTTGCGCTGATGGATGCGCTCCAGCTCCGCGAGCTGCGCCTTGCTGTTCACGCCGAGCGTTTCCCAGTCGTCGTCGGGCTGCGTGGTGACGATCTCGAAGCCGGCCTCGATCGCGAGCTCGACCACGTCGGTCAGGTAGTACTCGCCCTGCGCGTTCTCGTTCTTCAGCGCGCCGAGCCACATCGACAGCTGCGCGGTCGGCGTGACGATGATGCCGGTGTTGATCTCGGCGATCTTCAACTGCTCGGGCGACGCGTCCTTCTGCTCGACGATGCGCGTGACGAAGCCCGCCGCGTCGCGCACGATTCGGCCGTAACCGGTCGGCTCGTCGAGCGTGACGGTCAGAATCCCGTAGCGGCCGTCGTGTGCCGCGTCGACCAGACGCTTGAGCGTCGTTGCACGCGTGAGCGGCACGTCGCCGTACAGCACGAGCGTCGGTTGCGCGGGATCGAGCAGCGGCAGCGCCTGGCGCACCGCGTGGCCGGTGCCGAGCTGCTCGGCCTGCACCGCGAACTGCACGTCGGGCGCGGCGACCGCGGCCTGCACCTGCTCGGCGCCATGCCCGACGACGACGACGAGCCGGGACGGCTGCAGCGTGCGCGCGGTAGCGATGACGTGGGAGAGGAGCGGCCTGCCGGCCAGGGGATGGAGCACTTTCGGCAGCGCGGAACGCATGCGCTTGCCGGTGCCTGCCGCCAAAATCACGATATTCATGGCGCCAGCTATGTCAGAGGAGTTCGAAGCCGTCCATTTTAGCATGCGGCCCCTGGCGTCCCGGGCCTGTCGCGGCGCGGCGACAGCGCCGCAACGGGCGCTCGCGCGCCGTCGCGACGCGCGTTCCGGCCCCTGCTTACAGGTCGTCGAACTGGACGATGGAGATCGGCCGCGCGGCGCCGCTCGTCGTGTTGCCCGCCGCGTCGCCCGCGGCATCGCCGGACGCGCACGGCTCCTCGTCGAACGCGATGTCGCCCAGCGGATCGGCCACGCCGGTCGCGCGCAGCGACGCGAACGGGAACAGGCCGGTATCCATCAGGTGCGACGGCACGACGTTGGCGAGCGCGCTGAACATGTTGTCGACGCGGCCCGGGAAGCGCTTGTCCCATTCGCGGATCAGCGCCTTCATTTCCGCGCGCTTCAGGTTCGGCTGGCTGCCGCACAGGTTGCACGGGATGATCGGGAATTCGCGCAGCTCGGCGTATTTCTCGAGATCGGTTTCCTTCACGTACGCGAGCGGGCGGATCACGACGTTCCTGCCGTCGTCCGACTGCAGCTTCGGCGGCATCCCCTTCAGCTTGCCGCCGTAGAACATGTTCAGCAGCAGCGTCTGCAGGATGTCGTCGCGGTGATGGCCGAGCGCGATCTTGGTCGCGCCGAGCTCGCCGGCCACGCGGTACAGGATCCCGCGGCGCAGCCGCGAGCACAGCGAGCAGGTCGTCTTGCCCTCCGGCACGAGCCGCTTGACGATGCTGTAGGTGTCCTGGTTCTCGATGTGGAACGGCACGCCGATCTGCGTCAGGTATTCCGGCAGCACGTGCTCGGGGAAGCCCGGCTGCTTCTGGTCGAGGTTGACCGCGACGATGTCGAAGTCGATCGGCGCGCGCTCGCGCAGGCGCAGCAGCACGTCGAGCATCGCATAACTGTCCTTGCCGCCCGACAGGCAGACCATCACCTTGTCGCCGGCCTCGATCATGTTGTAATCGCCGATCGCCTGGCCGACCTGGCGCGCGATCCGCTTGAACAGCTTGTTGTTTTCGTACGCTTCCTTCTGCTCGCGGCGCGTCAGCGCGCGGCGGCCGGAGTCGGCGGCGATGGCTTCGGTGGCGGCGCCGTCGGCCGCCGTGTCGTTCGTTTGGGGGGCGTTCATGCGCGCTCCTCGTCCTTGATGCGAAAGACTTCGACGCCGACGGCGTCGCAGTCCGGATAGGCGTCCGGTTTCTCGGTACAGACGCGTACCGCGCGCACGGCATCGTGCGCCAGCAGGGTCGCGGCGATCGCGTCGCACAGCGTTTCCTGCAGATGGATGTGGCCGCGCGCGAGACATTGCGCGACGCTTTGCTTCATCAGATCGTAGTCGACGACTTCATGCAGCCGGTCGTCGATCGGGGTCGACTGCGCGAGCGGCACGAACAGGTCGACGTTGATGACGACGCGCTGCTCGCCGCGCTTCTCGTGTTCGAAGGCCCCGATGTTGATGTGCACCTCGTAGTCGCGCAGGTAGAGCCTGCGGCAGTCCGCGAGGCGGGGGTGCAGGAGAGCGGAAAACATGGTCGTCCCAGTCAAATTGGCGTGCGCACACGCAAAGCGGCGCGGGCGGCGGCCCGCGGGCCGCGCGCTCGCGCGCGATTCATTCATTCGGGCCGGCGTCCGGCGGCACCAGGTGCTCGCCGCCGTCGACGGTCAGCGTCGCGCCCGTGACGCCGGGCGCGCTCGCCAGATAGCAGGCGGCCGCGGCGATGTCGTCGGCCTGCGGCGCGTGGCCGCGCACCAGCGCCGCGACCCGCACCTTCGGCGCGAGCGACAGCGCCAGCGCGGCGGTCGCGCGGTTCAGCGCGGCCTGCATCAGCGCATGCGAGAACTGCGCGGGCGCCGGGTGAAACAGTGCCTGATCGAGCACGTGGATCGCGCACGCGCGCAGCGCCTCGTCGTCGCGCGCCGCGTCGGGCGTCGCGTCGGCGAGCGCGCGGGCCAGCGCGAGCGCGGCCGTCACGTTGCGCGCGAGCGCGCCGGCCAGCGCCGCGCCGTCGGCCGTGTGCGCGTCGTCGGCGCCCGCGCACGCGCTGACGAACACCGCGCACGCCGGGCGGCCCAGCGCCGCGCCGCACGCGGCGACCAGCCCGCCGGCGTCGGCCTCCCGCGCCAGATCGGCGTCGAGCACGACCGCGCGGCGGCCGCGCGCGGCGACTTCGGCGATCAGCGCGTCGGCTGCCGCACGCGGCGCGCCGGGGCTGCGCTGCAGCGCGACGTCCCAGCCGCGCTGCGCGAATTGCGTCGCGAGCGCACGGCCGAGCGTGGCGGCGTCGGCCGCGCTGCCGAGCGCGCCGGCGACGAGCGCGATGCGCGGGGGCGACGTATCGGCTGAAACGGTCATTTACAATGCCGGGATGAACCCGAAAGCTCACGAACCCGCTAGTTTACCTGCTCCCGGCCCCGACGCGCTCGCGCAGTCCGAAACCCTTGCCGCGCAACTGCGCGACGAGATCGCGGCGGCCGGCGGCTGGCTGCCGTTCGATCGCTTCATGGAGCGCGCGCTGTATGCGCCCGCCCTCGGCTATTACAGCGGCGGCGCGCGCAAGTTCGGCCGCCGCGCCGACGACGGCAGCGACTTCGTGACGGCCCCCGAGCTGTCGCCGCTGTTCGCGCAGACGCTCGCGAATCCGGTCGCGGACGCGCTCGCGGCGAGCGGCACGCGTCGCGTGATGGAATTCGGCGCGGGCACCGGCAAGCTCGCGGCCGGGCTGCTCGCGGCGCTCGACGCGCTCGGCGTCGAACTCGACGAATACCTGATCGTGGATCTGTCCGGCGAGCTGCGCGAGCGGCAGCGCGAGACGATCGCGGCCGCCGCGCCGGCGCTCGCCGGCAAGGTGCGCTGGCTCGACGCGCTGCCGGAGCGCTTCGACGGCGTCGTGGTCGGCAACGAGGTGCTCGACGCGATGCCGGTGCGCCTGTTCGCGAAGGCGGGCGACACGTGGCTGGAGCGCGGCGTCGCGCTCGACGCGCGGCACGCGTTCGTGTTCGAAGACCGCCCGGCGGGCGCGGCCGGCGTGCCGGCGGTGCTCGCGACGCTCGACGTCGGCGACGGCTACGTGACCGAGACGCACGAAGCCGCGCTCGCGTTCACGCGCACCGTGTGCACGATGCTCGCGCGCGGCGCGGTGCTGCTGGTCGACTACGGCTTTCCGGCGCACGAGTACTACCATCCGCAGCGCGAGCGCGGCACGCTCATGTGCCACTACCGCCACCACGCGCACGACGATCCGTTCCTGTATCCGGGGCTGCAGGACATCACCGCGCACGTCGAATTCACCGGCATCTACGAAGCCGGCATCGCGACCGGCGCGGACCTGCTCGGCTACACGTCGCAGGCGCGCTTCCTGTTGAACGCGGGCGTCACCGACGCGCTGGCCGCCATCGATCCGTCCGATATCCGCGCATTCCTGCCGGCCGCCAATGCGGTGCAGAAACTGATTTCGGAAGCGGAAATGGGCGAGCTGTTCAAGGTGATCGGCTTCTCGCGCGGCATCGACGGCACGCTCGACGCGTTTGCGCGCGGCGACCGCTCGCACGCGCTCTGAAGGGAGCCGGCGATGCTGCGCTGGCTGATGACGTCGTTCGTCGCGGTGATGATCCTGACGCGTTGCTGGCCGTGGCTCGGCAAACTGGGCGTCGGGCGCCTGCCGGGCGACGTCACGCTCACACTGGGAGGCCGGCGCTACCCGTTCCCGTTCATGTCGACGCTGGTGCTGACGATGCTTCTGTCGATGGTCGCGCGGCTGCTGTGAGCAGCCCGCAACGGCGACGGCGCGCCACGGCTGGGGTCGTGGCGCGCGCTTGAGGGTTGGGTTGGTGGCGGCGCGTGAGTCGAAGCTCGAGGTCCAAGCCCGAGGATCAACGCTCGCGGATCAAAGCGCACATCTCAAAGCTCGATCTCGCCGAGGATCCGGTGCGCGAGCGCGATCGCTTCCTCGAATGCCTCTTCCTCGCTCGTGCTCGTCGTATGGACGTCGTAGCGCATGTTCTCGGTCTCGCTTCCGTCGTCCCGGGCGAGGATCACGTAGCCCTGGAACTGGCCGTTGCCGGCGTGGTGCGTATGCGCCTTGGCCGTGTAGATGCCTTTCGTGAATGTGTTCGTGTCCATCATCGTGCCTCTCCCGCAGTAGGACGCCTCATCGTAGCACTGCGGCGCAGCATGTACAGCGCCGCGAAACGGCGACCGATCGACGCGTCGCCGGTGCCCGGTTCGCGGCCCGTCCGCTCCGTCACGCGTCACCGTTCGAGCAGCGCCACGACCTCGTCGAGCGTCGGCGCATGGGCGCCCGTATGCCGGCACGCCGCCGCACCGGCCGCGAGCGCGAATGCGAGGTGCTCGCGCCACGAACGCTGCGGCGCGGCCATCAGGCTGAACAGCATCCCGCCGATCGACGCGTCGCCCGCACCGACCGTATCGACCACTTCGACGCGCGGCGGGCTTGCCTCGAGCACGTCGTCGCCGGCGTAGAGCGTGGCCGCTTGCGCGCCGCGCGTGACGAACACCGCCGCACGCGGGTTCAGCGCGCGCACGGCGGCGACCGCGTCGGGACCGTCGCCGCCGAACAGGTGGCGCAGGTCCTCGTCCGACACCTTGATCAGGTCGGCGAGGCCGGCCATCTTCTCGAGCGTCGGCCGATACGCGGCCGTCATCAGGTTGCGGTAGTTCGGATCGAAGCTGATCTTCACGCCGCGCGCGTGCAGCTGCGCCGCCAGCGCGACCAGCGTGCTCGCGAGCGGCTCGCGCACCAGGCTGATGCAGCCGAAGTGTGCCCACTTCACGTGCTCGGCCCAGCCCTGCGGCAGCCGCGCGGGATCGAACGCGAGGTCCGCGCTCGCGTCGCCGATGAAGAAGTACGCGGGCGGGCGCGTCTCGTGCACGATCGCGAGCAGCGGCGCACGCGGCACGCGCTGCAGGAACCGCAGGTCGAGGCCGGCGGCCTCGCTCGCGCGCCACAGCACGTCGGAGAAGCAGTCCTCGCCGATCGCGCCGGCCAGCGCGCTCGGCAAGCCGAGCCGCGCGACCGCGCGCGCCACGTTCCAGCCGGCGCCGCCCGGCACCGAGGTCCATTGCGCGTCGCCTGCGCGCACCATGTCGGTCAGGATGTCGCCCGCCGACACGAAAGCCGGGAAGGTGCCGCCGCTCATTGCGTCGTCTCGCTGCGCGCCGCGCGCGCCAGGGTCGCGAGCACGTCGTAGCACGCGCCCATCGTGTGATAGTCGGTCTTGCCGGCCGGGCTCTTCTCGTCGCTGTACTTGCGGTTGTCGCAGGTGAGGATGCGGTACCACGCGCCGTAGCGGTGATCGACGAAGTGCGCCCAGCTGTAGCGCCAGATCTCGTCGTACCAGTCCCAGAAACGCTCGCTGCCGGTGCGCGCGCCGAGCATCGCGGCCGCCGCGAAGGTCTCCGCCTGCACCCAGAAATACTTGTTGTGATCGCAGATCGTGAAGTCGGGGCCGAAGCCGTAGCAGAGGCCGCCGTGATCGGCGTCCCACGCGTGCGCGAGCGCCGCGTCGAACAGCTCGGTCGCGCGCGGCACCAGCCAGTCGAGCGGCCGGTGGCGTTCGAGGATCAGCAGCAGCTTCGCCCATTCGGTCTGGTGGCCGGGCTGGAAGCCCCACGGCCGGAAGATGTTCGAGCTGTCTTCCTTGTTGTAGTCCCAGTCGACCGACCAGTCCGCGTGGAAGTGCTCCCACACGAGGCCGCCCGACAGCGCCGCCTGACGCTGCGTGATGTGGCTCGCGACCTTTTCCGCGCGATCCAGATACGTGAGATGGCCGGTCGCCTCGTACGCGGCGAGCAGCGCTTCGGTCATGTGCATGTTCGCGTTCTGGCCGCGGTACGACGATACGTGCCAGTTCGGCGTAGCGTCGTCGGCATAGAGGCCGGCGGCGGCGTCCCAGAAGCGGCGCTCGGCGAGCTCGAAGGTCGATGCGATCAGCGCGCGGGCTTCGTCGATGCCCGCCATCGTCGCGTGCGCGGCGGCGAGCAGCACGAACGCGAGCCCGTAGCAGTGGCGTGTGGCGTCGAGCGTGGCCTGCTTGCGGCCGTCGCGCCACTCGAGTTCCCAGTCGTAGCCCTGCAGCGCGTCGTCCCAGTGCGCGTCGCGCAGGAAGCGCAGGCCGTGGCGCGCGTAGTCGAGGTGGCGCGTATCGCCGAAATGCCGGTAAGCCATCGCGTAGTTGTAGACGAACCGGCAGCTGCTCACCAGATGCCGCGACGTGGGGTTGTAAATGCTGCCGTCGTCGCGGAAATAGTGGTGGAAGCCGCCCGTCGGGTCGAACGCGTTCGCCGCGTAGAAGCGCAGCGTGTCCTCGACGTGCGACAGCAGGAACGACGGATCGCGGAAGCTCGCGACGAACGGCGCCGCTTGCGCGTGACCGGCCGGCGCGGCCGGAGTGGGTTGGACCGGAGGCATGTTCATGATTCGTGGACCGTGGCGGTATCGAGTGCCGGTGAGCCGGCGGGCTGGCTGCTGGCCCGCACGATCAGCTCGACGGGCAGGGAGATCTCGGTGTGCTCGGGCGCTTCCGCGAGCAGCAGTTCGACGCCGCGGCGGCCGAGCGCCTCCTTGTCGACGGCGAGCGTCGTGAGCGGCGGGTTCGCGTGCGCGGCGGCCGGGATGTCGTCGAAGCCGACGATCGCGATGTCCTGCGGAATCCGCAGGCCGCGCGCGATGCAGACGCGCTGCGCGGCGAGCGCGGCGGCGTCGTTGTACGCGAACACCGCGTCGGGGCGCGGGCCGGGCGCGTCGAGCAGTTGCTCCATCGCGCGCGCGGCGCCGGTGTCGGGGTCGAGGCCGGCGTCGATCGTCACTTCGTAGGCGGGATCGAACAGCTTGCCGGCCTCGAAGAACGCGCGCCGATAGCCGATCGCGCGCTGCGCGATGCTGTAGTGCGCGGCCGAGCCGCCGATGAACGCGATGCGCGAGCGGCCGGTGGCGAGCAGGTGGCGCATCGCGAGCGCGGCGCCGGTCGCGTTGTCGATGTTCACCGAACGCAGGCCGGGCGCCCACAGGTCGATCAGCACGAGCGGCCGGCCGGTCGCCGCGAGCGCCTCGATCGTCTCGGGCTCGATGAAGCCGGCCACCGCGATCGCGTCGGGCGCGTGCGGACGCATCTGGCGCAGCACGTCGTCGTTCGGCCCGACCGTGAGCAGCGTGGGCACGATGCCGCGTTCGCGACAGGCGTCTTCGACGCCGTGCAGCACGTGCGAGAAGAACGGGCTCGCGGGAAAGCGGTTGTGCTGGCGATGCAGCAGGAAGGTGAGCCGGCGGATGCGCGGCCGCAACTGCGCCTGGTCGTAGCCGAGCCGGTGCGCGATTTCGACGATGCGCGCGCGCGTGGCCTCGGACAGGCCGGGCTGGTTTTTCAGCGCGCGCGAGACGGTGCCGATCGAGACCTCTGCCGCCCGCGCCACGTCGCGAATGGTGGTGCCCATCGTTCGGGTCCGGTTTGTTTAGGGTGAAGGCGATTGTATAGTAAAAATCCGGGCGCAATTCGGGCCGGATAACCGGGGAATACCCGGAAATAACGGGTTTTTAGGTGCTAATCTGCGAAAACGACGTAACTAAAAATACTAAACAAAACGCGGGAAAGGCAAGGTTGGTGTGGGGCGGTGTTGCGGTGCGCGGGTGGTCGGCGTGAAGTTGCTCATGGGAGCGGCGGCCAGAGAAGGGGCGCGGCGCGGTGGCGGGGGCCGGGGCGGCGAACGAGGCGAACGAGGCGAACGAGGCGGACGAAGCGGACGAAGCGGACGAAGCGGACGAAGCGGACGGGGCCGGACGAGGCGAATGAAGCGAACGAGAGCGAGCGCAAGCGTACGAGAGCGAGCGCAAGCGTACGAAGCGCGCGCAAGCGTACGAAGCGCGCGCCGGCTACCCGATCCCGCCAACCGCCCGCCCCGCCGGTCTCCGCCCGTCGTTCAGCAGGCCACCGCGGCGCGCGGCGGCTCGCCGCGCTCGCGCAGCGCGGCGCGGCCGGCGTCGAGGTCGACGACCGCGAGTCCGCCCGGCTGCTGCTTCGCGCGTCGCTTCGCGAGCGCGGCGACCGACGCGATCTCGTCGCTGCCGTAGCGCATCGCGTCGTTGGCGCCGGCCGGCACGCCGACCGCGCCGATCGCCATCGTCACGAAGCCAAAGAACGCGGCGTTGCCGTGGCGGTCCTCGCCGCGCAGCCCGCCCGCCAGCCGGTCGGCCTGCGTATAGAAGCGCAGCGCGCCTTCGTTGAAGCGCGCGATCGCCTCGGTCGCGCGCGCCTGCCAGTCGTCGCGCTGGAACAGCACCAGGAAATCGTCGCCGCCGACGTGCCCGAGAAAGTCGCGCTGCGGATCGCACACGCCGGCCAGCACCGTCGCGGCGAACTTCAGCACTTCGTCGCCCTGCCAGTAGCCGTACTGGTCGTTGAACGGCTTGAACTGGTTCAGGTCGACGTAGCACGCGTGGAAGCCGGCGTCGCGCGCGAGCAGGCGGTCGATATGCGCGCTGATCGGGATGTTGCCCGGCAGGAACGTCAGCGGATTCGCGTAGCGCGCGGCCTCGATGCGCATCTCGGTCACCGCGCGCACCAGGCTCTCGCCGGTGCCGAGCCCGACGTAGCGGCCGTGTTCGGTGATCACGAAGCCGTCCGCCAGATAGCGCTGGTCGTGGCGCGCGAGCAGCATCGCGAGCTGCTCGACCGTCGTCGCGTTGTCGATCATCAGCGGCGCATCGTTCGCGAACTGCAGACACGGCTTCTTGCCGAACACCTCGCGGTGATACGGCAGCGCGAAGCGGTCGATGAAGCCGTGCCGGTTCACCAGCGCGACCGGCCGGCTGGCTTCGACGAGCGCGACCGCGTGCAGGCCGGGCATCCGGTTGAACAGATCGAGCACGTCGTTGTTGGTCGCGTCGCGCGGCAGCGCCGGCGCGGGCACCAGCATCTTCGCCGCAATCGTCGCGGCTGGACGCACGCTGCGCGTCGCGCCGGGAAACACCGCGATGTGCGGCGTATGAATCGCGTCGCGGGCGGCCGGCGCGAGCAGCGACGACGGGCGCGCGCTCGGCCGGCCGAGCAGGAAGCCCTGCACGCAGCAGATTCCGATGTCGCGCACGACGGTCAGGTCGCTTTCGTTCTCGATCCCTTCCGCGATCAGCTTCGCGCCGCTTGCTTGCGCGAAGTGCTGCATCGCCCGGACCGCCTCGAACTTGAGCGGATCGCGCGCGATGTCGTGAATGAAGAAGCGGTCGATCTTCACGACGTCGGGATGCAGGCGCAGCCACAGGTTCATGCTCGCGTTGGCGGTGCCGTAATCGTCGAGCGCGAACTGGATGCCCGCATCGCGCAGCGTCTCGACCGCCGGCCCGATGCGCGCGATGTCGGGCATCGTCGCCTGCTCGGTGAGCTCGATCACGATGCGCTCGGCGGACACGCCCGCGCGGGCGAGCAGCTGCCGCGCGCGCTCGCGTTCACGCGCGAGCTGCACGATCGTGCGCGCACTGAAGTTGAGGAACAGCTTGCCGTCGCAGCCGAGCGCCGCGAACGCGTCGATGCAGGTGAGCGCGGCCGCCTGTTCGAGCGCGATGGTGGCGCCGTCGCGGGCGGCCTGCGCGAACAGCGCGTTCGGCGCTTCGAGATCGGTGCCGCGCGGGCCGCGGATCAGCCCTTCGTAGCCGACGACGGTGCCCGACGCGAGATCGACGATCGGCTGGAATACGGCGGCGAGCGCGCGCTCCGCGATCAGGCGCGTGGTGACGGCGGCAGCGGAGCCGGAAGAGGGCGGAGGCATGGGCGGGCTGAAGCGAGGGTACGCCAGACTTTAACGGCAACTCGCGCGGACAATTGAGTGAAGATTTCGTGACCTGATGCACGTGGATGGTGCATCGGTGTGCGGCGAGCGGCGAAGAGGGCACGGCGCGCAGGCGAGCAGCCGCAAGCGAGAGCGAGCCGGGACCGCAAAACCCACAACGCCGCAGCCCGCGAACCCCGCCCGCGGCAAGCACCCAGCCAACCGCCTCCTACCGCTACGCCACTGCGCCCGCCCGCGTCAGCGCCTGCCCGCGTTCAGCCCGCGGCCGCCGCGTGCGCTCGCGGCGACCGGTTCCCCATCTTCGCCGCTCGTGTCGCGCGCGCCCCAGCGTTGCGCGAGGGCCGCGCATGTCATCAGCTGGATCTGATGAAACAGCATCAGCGGCAGCACGATCGCGCCGACCGCCTGCGCGGAGAAGATCACCTTCGCCATCGGCACGCCGGCCGCGAGGCTTTTCTTCGATCCGCAGAAGATGATCGTGATCTGGTCGGCGCGGTTGAAGCCGAGCCGCTTGCCGACGAAGGTGGTCAGCAGCAGCGCGATCGCCAGCAGCACGATGTTGACGATCAGCAGGCCGCCCAGCGCGCGCGCCGGAATCTGATGCCACAGCCCCTGGTTCACGGCCTCGCTGAACGCGACGTAGACGACCAGCAGGATCGAGCCCTGATCGACGAAGCGCAGCACGCCGCGATTGCGGTCGATCCAGCGGCCGATCACCGGACGCAGCAGCTGCCCCGCGATGAACGGCACGAGCAGCTGCATCACGATGCTGCCGACCGTGCTCCACGGCGACGCGGCCGCGGCCGACTGCGACGTGATCATCAGCCCGACGAGCGCGGGCGTCACGAAGATCCCGAGCAGGCTCGACGCCGAGGCCGCGCACACGGCGGCCGGCACGTTGCCCTTCGCGATCGACGTGAACGCGATCGACGACTGCACCGTGGACGGCAGCGTGCAGAGGAACAGCACGCCGGCGTAGAGCGTCGGCGTGACGAGCGGCTGCAGCACGGGTTTCAGCGCGAGGCCGAGCAGCGGAAACAGCGCGAAGGTGCTGAGCAGCACGACCGCATGCAGCCGCCAGTGGGTCGCGCCGGCGATGACGGCTTCGCGCGACAGCTTCGCGCCGTGCAGGAAGAACAGCAGGCCGACCGCGACGTTGGTCGCCCAGTTGAACGCATGCGCGGCCGCGCCGTGGCACGGCAGCAGGCTCGCCAGCACGACGGTGCCGACCAGCGCGAGCGTGAAATTGTCGGGAAGAAAGCGTGGACGGGCCATGGTGAAACTCGAGTCGGAAACAACGGCGGGAGGCAGGCGCGCGTGTCGCGCGCGCGAAGCCGCTATTGTCCGGCCAGCGAATTCAATACACAAATTCATTGTGGGAATCGATTGATGATTCCATTGCACGGGAGCCGGTGTCGCGGCGGGTCGAAATCTGCGCCAATCCACCGAAGAATGTTCTGCGACGATCGCGTCAGGAAGTGAAAAAACCTAGCAGTAACATGGTGTTACACCGATGCCGGCGACCTAACACTTTTTGGCTCGACACCGTTTCGGGCCACCCATAAATTACTGCTGAAAGGCTTGCGTCGGCCGGGGAGTGTCCGGCTGCGGGCCGCAACAGGCACTGAGCGATGGCGGAACGGGCGAAACGGAAGATCGGACGATGGGTGGCAGGGGCGCTCTGCGCGCTGCTGGTGCCGCTCGCGCTTGCCCAGCCGCCGCGCGGCGGCGCAGGTTTCGGCGCCCAGGGTTTCGGTCACGGCTTCGGTCATGGCCTCGGCGCCGGCACGCGCGCATACGGCCAACCGGCCGCGGGCGTACCGGTATGGCGTCGCGGTGCGCCGGCCGGCGGCGTGCGCAGCGGCGGCGTGAACGGCTACGGCGCCCGCTGGGGGCTGCGGCCGACGCCGTCGTACGGTCATTACGCCGCGCAGAACCCATACCGGCCGATCAGCGCCGATTCGCGCCAGGTGCCGCATCCGTCCGGCGGCGGCAACGTGCCGCTGCGCGCGGGCTCGATTCGCGCGGACGTCGCGCGCTACAACGAGGAGCGCGGCGGCCGTCCGATGCCGCCGCCGCGTGCGCAGGAAGAATCCGGCCGCTCGCCGTTTTTCTCGCCGTTCTACCGAAACTGAGCGCACCGCGCGCTCGTCCCCCGCGCTGTGATGCGAATTCGCCACAGTCGCCCACACATTTCCGCTGATTTTCCCGACGCATTGCGCTATCTTTCGCGCCCGGCACGCGCGCCGCGCGGCCGGCCGGCCGCGTGTCCGTCCCGCGCCGGGCCGCCGCGATGCGCCGCCGCGCATCTTCGCGCCGAGAAGTTAATGCCGCCGCTATACCCGCAATAAGTGCGCGCAATTTTGGTCGGATAAATCTTCCGTAAAGATGGCTGCGCCCCACACGACGCAAGCACTCGGCCCCAAAAACAACGCTCGCGCCGCTTATCGACTATCGACAAAACCTGGAGATCCCATGAAAGCATTCGCTCGCCGTGCGTCGCGCACGTCCGTCAACCTGATCGCCGCGGCCGCCTGCGTCGCCGCCGCCGCACCCGCCCATGCGCAGTCGAGCGTGTCGCTCTATGGTCAGGTCGACGAGTGGGTGGGCGCGACCAAGTTCCCGGGCAGCGATCGCGCATGGAACGTGTCGGGCGGCGGGATGTCGACGTCGTACTGGGGCCTGCACGGCGCGGAGGATCTCGGCGGCGGCTACAAGGCGATCTTCACGGTGGAGAGCTTCTTCCGGGCGCAGAACGGCCAGTTCGGCCGCTTCCAGGGCGACACGTTCTTCGCCCGCAACGCGTACGTCGGCGTCAGCTCGCCGTACGGCACGGTGACGGCGGGGCGCCTGACGACGCACCTGTTCCTGTCGACGATCCTGTTCAACCCGTTCTACGACTCGTACACGTTCTCGCCGATGGTGTACCACGTGTTCCTCGGCCTCGGCACCTTCCCGACCTATCCGAGCGACCAGGGCGCGGTCGGCGATTCGGGCTGGAACAATGCGCTGTCGTACACGTCGCCGTCGTTCGGCGGCCTGAATTTCGCGGCGATGTATGCGCTCGGCAACACGGCCGGCGACAACCGCTCGAAGAAGTGGAGCGCCCAGTTCAACTACGCGAACGGCCCGTTCGCGGCGACCGCCGTCTACCAGTACGTGAACTTCAACAACGGCCCGCAGGATCTCAGCTCGCTCGTGACCGGCCTGAAGAGCCAGGGCATCGGGCTCGTCGGCGCGACCTACGACCTGAAGTACGTGAAGCTGTTCGGCCAGTACATGTATACGAAGAACGATCAGGCAAGCGGCAGCTGGCACGTGAACACCGCGCAGGGCGGCGTCTCGGTGCCGCTCGGCGTCGGCAACGCGATGGCGTCGTACGCGTACTCGCGCGACGCCGGCGGCCTCGACCAGACGCGCCAGACCTGGGCCGTCGGCTACGATTACCCGCTGTCCAAGCGCACCGACGTCTACGCCGCGTACATGAACGACCACATCAGCGGGCTGTCGAACGGCAACACGTTCGGCGCCGGCATTCGCGCGAAGTTCTGATTCGCGCATTCGCCGCGCGCGCAGACGCTGCGCGCGCGGCCGGCATGTCGGCCTGCCCGCCCACGAACGGCGCCGCTCACCGCGGCGCCGTTTTGCGTTTGTTGACCTTTATGTTTCCTCGCCTTTGTTACCCTATTGCCAAATTGCATGATTACCTAGGAATTGCGGGCTAGTTCGATGGATACCCTCGTCAGCATGAATGTGTTTCGGTACGTCGTCGAAGTAGGCAGCTTCGTGGGCGCGGCCGAGCGCATGCAGATGTCGGCCGCGATGGCGAGCAAGCACGTGATGCATCTCGAGCAGCAGCTCGGCGCGCGGCTGCTGCATCGTACGACACGACGCGTCGCGCCGACCGAGGCGGGACGCGAATACTACGAGCGCCTCGTGCAGGCGCTGTCGGAACTCGACGAGGCAGGGCAGGCGGTGGGCGCCGCGAGCGTCGTGCCGCAGGGGCGGTTGCGCGTGACGTCGCTGTCGGCGTTCGGCTTGCGGCACGTGATGCAGGCCGTCACCGACTATGCGGGACGGTTCCCGGACGTGACCGTCGACATGACGCTGTCCGACCGTGTCGTCGATCTGATCGAGGAAGGCTATGACGTCGCGGTGCGCGCGGCGCCGAACGGATTGAAGTCATCGTCGCTGGTCGCGCGGCAGATCGCGACCGCGCACATTCTGCTGGTCGCGTCGCCCGATTATCTGGAGCGGCGCGGCACCCCGCAGACGATCGCCGATCTCGCGTACCACAACTATCTGCGGCGCGAGTCGAGCGCCTCGGCGCTCGATGCGCTGGTGATCGACGCGGCCGCCGCGTCGCGCGTGAACCTGAACGGCAACCTGATCGTGAACCATCTCGAAGGGCTGCGCGCGGCCGTGCTCGCGGGCGCGGGCATCGCGCTGCTGGGCACCGAGGTGGTCGGCGACGACATCGAATCCGGCCGGCTCGTGCCGCTGCTGCTCGACGCGGTGCCGCCGCACGAGGCGCCGATCTATGCGGTGTACGCGAGCCGCCGTCACGTATCGGCGAAGGTGCGCTCGTTCGTCGATTTCCTCGCCGCGCGCTTCGAAGGGCAGTCGCTGTGCCCGTCGATCGAGGCGCGGCTGCGCGTGCTGCCGATCACGCGAATCAAGCGAGCTTGACTGGGTTTGCACGCGAGCGTGCGTCGATGAAGAAAGCGCGAACCGTAACTGGGTTCGCGCTTTTTTTATTGCGGCGCGGTTGACGCCAGTGACACGACGCGCTCGCGGTGCGTGCGACTTGCAGTGGTCCGCGTGATGGCGCATGCGTGACGTGCGCGCGACCTCCGCGCGCCGCACACGCGGCGCCCGCGCCGCGCGTATCCGTCAGCGTGCGATGCCGAGCCGCGCCTTCGCGTCGTCGTACTCGCGTTTCAGCCGCTCGACGAGCTCGCCGACGCTCGGCAGGTCGTCCATCAGGCCGACGCCCTGGCCGGCGCCCCAGATATCCTTCCACGCCTTGGCCTTGTCGTTGCCGAAATTCATCTTCGACTTGTCCGATTCCGGCAGCGCGTCCGGATCGAGGCCGGCTCGCTCGATGCTCTCGCGGATGTAGTTGCCGTGCACGCCGGTGAACAGGTTCGTATAGACGATGTCCGACGATTTCGCGTTGAGGATCGCGTGCTTGTACGCCTCGACCGCGTGCGCTTCCTGCGTCGCGATGAAGCGCGTGCCCATGTACGCGAGATCCGCGCCCATCGCCTGCGCGGCGAGGATCGAGCCGCCGTTCGCGATCGCACCCGACAGCACGATCGGCCCGTCGAACATCCTGCGCACTTCGCCGACGAGCGCGAACGGCGACGTCGTGCCCGCATGGCCGCCGGCGCCGGCCGCGACCAGAATCAGCCCGTCGACGCCTGCTTCCAGCGCCTTCTGCGCGTGGCGCAGGTTGATCACGTCGTGCAGCACGATGCCGCCGTAGCTGTGTACCGCGTCGACGATCTCGCGCGCCGGCGCGCGCAGGCTCGTGATGAAGATCGGCACCTTGTGTTCGACGCACACGCGCACGTCGTGCTCGAGCCGTTCGTTGGACTGGTGGACGATCTGGTTCACCGCGATCGGGCCGATCACCGCATCCGGGTGCTGCGCCTTGTGGTCGGCCAGCGCCGACTGGATCTGCGTGAGCCACTCGTCGAGCAGTTCCGCCGGGCGCGCATTGAGCGCGGGGAACGATCCGACGATCCCCGCCTTGCATTGCGCGAGCACGAGTTCGGGATAGCTGACGATGAACATCGGCGACGCGATGACGGGCAGCGTCAGATTCTGCAGGACAGCGGGCAATGCCATGTGATTGTCTCCAGTCTCGAGGGCGGCCGGGTCGTGTGCGTGCCGACGCCGGCATCGGTGCTTGCAGTCGAACGAAAGTTCGAGTGTAGCTGCGCAGCGGCGCGTCCGTATTAATACGAACGATCGTGCGATTCTACGCGAGCTTAGCAAAGCGCACGGCGTGCCGACAATCGAGGGAGTGTTCTGTCTCTACGCATTCGGCTGTTGATTGCGCGCAGCGATGTGCCAAGCCTCCTACAATACCGGCCAATAACAAACCGACGAGAAACAAACCATGTCGTTCGACGCGTTCGCACCGTTTCGCGTGACGGTGCAGGACACCGACATCTTCGGTGTCAAAGGAGGCGCGGGGCCGCCGCTTCTGCTGCTGCACGGTCACCCGCAAACCCACATGATCTGGCATCGCGTCGCCGCGACGCTCGCTCGTCATTTCACGGTGATCGCCACCGACCTGCGCGGCTACGGCGCGTCGGGCAAGCCGCCGAGCGATGCGCAGCATGCGCCGTATTCGAAGCGCGCGATGGCCGCCGATCAGCTCGCAGTGATGCGTCATTTCGGCTTCACGCAATTTCACGTGTGCGCACACGATCGCGGCGCGCGCGTCGCGCATCGGCTCGCGCTCGATCATCCGGCGGCCGTCGAGCGGATGATGCTGCTCGACATCGCGCCGACGCTCGCGATGTACGAGCAGACCGACCGCGCGTTCGCGACCGCGTATTTCCACTGGTTCTTCCTGATCCAGCCGGAGCCGCTGCCCGAAACGCTGATCGAAGGCCGCACCGACGCGTACATCGAGCGCGTGATGGGCAATCGCTCGGCCGGACTCGCGCCGTTTGCGCCGCAGGCGCTCGACGCCTATCGCGCGGCGCTCGCGCAGCCGGGCGCCGTGCATGCGATGTGCGAGGACTACCGCGCCTCGGCGACGATCGATCTCGAACACGATCGTGCGGACCTCGAGCGCGGCAACAAGGTCGCGTGCCCGCTGCGCGTGCTGTGGGGCGCGAACGGGACCGTCGCACGGTGCTTCGATCCGCTGGAAGAATGGCGGCGCGTCGCGCGCGACGTCAGCGGCCGCGCGCTCGACTGCGGCCACTACATTCCGGAAGAAGCGCCCACGGCGCTGATCGACGAACTGCTGGCGTTCTTCGACGCGCGCGACGCGGCTGCTTGAGCGGCAGTACAAGCGGCAGTATGCGCGCCCGGCGCGCTCGCATTGGTCACGCGCGCTGGCGCTGAGTGGTACGTAGTCGCTTTCAGTGCCCGTCAGCGTCGCCCCGCGTCGTCGTCGACGAGCGGCGGCAGGCGGCGCGGCACGGGCGTCGATTTGACGATCGCCGTGCTCGTTTCGGCGCGCTCCGTCACTTTCGACAGGATGTCGTCGAGGTGCTCGATCGTGCGCAGGTACAGCCGGCAGATGAAGCAGTCCTCGCCGGTGACCTTGTCGCATTCGACGAATTCAGGAATGCGCCGCAGCACGTCTTCGACGAGATGCAGTTGTCCCGGCAACGGCTTCACGCGCACGATCGCCTGCAGCGTGTAGCCGAGCGCGCGCGGATCGAGTTCGACCGTGAAGCCGGCGATCACGCCCTGCGCTTCGAGCCGCCGCACGCGATCGGCGGTCGCGGGCGCCGACAGCCCGATCTGCCGCGCCAGTTCGCTGGTCGCGATGCGCGCATCGTCGGCGAGCGCGGCGACGATCGCGCGGTCGGTCGCGTCCAGCGATACCGCGGCCGGCGGTGAAAGGCGTTTCGACATGATCGCTTTGGTTTCGAAGGTGAATCGGCGGTTTCGCTTCAGTCTAGCCGTGGATGCACGGAAAGCAAGCTCCTAGAATCGAAGTCATCTTCCCTCGCCACCGGAGCCCACGATGGCCTCGAACGAAATCCGCCGCGGCGCCGCCGAGATGCTGGTCGCGATGCTGATGTCCGGCACGATCGGCTGGCTCGTGATGTCGTCGCAGCAGCCGCTGTCCAACGTCGTGTTCTTTCGCTGCGTGTTCGGCGCGGCGACGCTCGCGATCGTCTGCGCGGCGCTCGGGATGCTGCGCCGCGCGCTGTTCTCGCCGCGCATGCTCACGCTCGCGGCGTTCGGCAGCCTCGCGATCGTCGCGAACTGGCTGCTGCTGTTCGCCGCGTATTCGCGCGCGTCGATCTCGATGGCGACCGCCGTCTACAACACGCAGCCGTTCATGCTCGTCGCGCTCGGCGCAATCGTGTTCCGCGAGCGGATCGGCGCGTCGACGCTCGCGTGGCTCGCGGTCGCGTTCATCGGCCTCGTCTGCGTGGTGCGCGTCGAGCCGGCGGTGCTCGCGGTGCCCGGCGAATATCTCGAAGGCGTGGCGCTGTCGCTCGGTGCGGCGTTCCTGTACGCGCTGTCGTCGATCGTCACGAAGCATCTGAAGGGCACGCCGCCGCATCTGCTCGCGCTGCTGCAGGTCGGCCTCGGCGTCGTGCTGCTCGCGCCGTTCGCGCAGTTCGGCACGTTGCCGGCGACGGCCGCGCAGTGGCTCGACCTCGTCGTGCTCGGCGTGATCAACACGGGTGTGATGTATGTGCTGTTGTACGGCGCG
The DNA here is from genome assembly GCF_000745665.1 of Burkholderia sp. WP42. NCBI lineage: Bacteria > Pseudomonadati > Pseudomonadota > Betaproteobacteria > Burkholderiales > Burkholderiaceae > Burkholderia > Burkholderia sp. WP42. Next base: position 278,700 of record NZ_JQJT01000003.1, read on the forward strand.
ATCCAGAAGCTGCCGGTCGCGATGACGGGCGCGCTGTCGTTCGTCTATCCGGTCGTCGCGATCGTCGTCGATCGCATCGCGTACGGGCAGACGCTCGCGTGGACGCAGGTGCTCGGCGCGCTGCTGATCCTCGTCGCGGCGGCCGGCGTGAACCTCGGCTGGCGCATCGTGCCGGCGCGCCGCGCGGCGCCCGGCAACTGAGACGCGCGCTCCGGCTTGCCGTCAGGGCTCGCGGCCGGGATTTGCTGCAATGGCTTGCCGGCGACGGCAGATGCCCGATGCCCGCCGTTCGACACCCCAAGCCCGATCCGCGCCCCCCGCTCACTCCCCCACGCCACTGTAAGAAGTTGTAGGGAAACACCCGATGCGATGCAGCACGGTCGCTCGTATGATGCGGGCTGTGACGTTGATCACGTTCACAGGATTCCGATCTCATGCCGTTCGCCACGCAGGCCGAACGGCATTTTTTTATGCGCCGCTGCGTGCGATCAGCCGTCGGCGCGCATCGAGGCGCGCGAGCAGCGCGCGTCGCGCGTCGTCGTCCGACGCGCGCCATCCCTTGATTTCGTCGCGGGTGCGCAGGCAGCCCGCGCACCAGTCGGTGCGCGGATCGATCCTGCAGACGTCGGTGCACGGCGAGGTCACCGTGCCGACCGGTACCGGCGTGTCGCTCATGCGTCGTTGCGCAGCGCGACGTCGGCGACCGGCGCGCCCGTCAGCGCGACGAGCTCCTGCGGCGACAGGTTGAACACCGCGTGCGGATGGCCGGCGGCCGCCCACAGGCTGTCGAGCGCGAGGAGATCCGCATCGATCAGCGTGACCGGTTCGACGAGATGGCCGATCGGACAGACGCCGCCGATCGCATAGCCGGTGTTGTCGCGCACGAACTTCGCGTCCGCGCGACCGACCGCGCCGACCTGCGCCGCGACCTTCTTTTCGTCGACGCGGTTCGCGCCGCTCGCGACGACCAGCACCGGCAGCCCGTCCGACTCGCGGCGAAACAGGATCGACTTCGCGATCTGCGCGACCGCGCAGCCGAGCCCGGCCGCGGCTTCGGCGGAGGTCTTGCCGGTTTCGGCGAGCATCACGATGTCTTTCGCATGCCCGCGTTCGCGCAGCAGCAGCGCGACGCGGCGCGCGGAATCGGGGAGGGTGTCGAACGGAGTGGGTGTCGTCATGGGTGAGTCCGGAAGTGTGAGGCTCAGGTGCAGCTCGGCGCGTCGGCGGCGCTCTGCGCGCGGGCGAGCAGTGCGCGACCGGCGCGCGATGCGTTCGCGCGGCCGATCGCAGTGGAGATGAAGTCGCCGGCGGCGACCACCTGCGCGAGGTCGATGCCGGTGTCGATGCCGAGGCCCTGCATCAGGTACAGCACGTCTTCGGTCGCGACGTTGCCGGTCGCGCCCTTCGCGTACGGGCAGCCGCCGAGGCCGGCCACCGACGCGTGGAAGATCTCGATGCCTTCGAACAGCGCCGCATAGATGTTCGCGAGCGCCTGGCCGTAGGTGTCGTGGAAGTGGCCCGACAGCCGCTCGCGCGGGAACACGCGCGTGACGGCCGCGAGCACCTCGCGCGTGCGCTTCGGCGTGCCGACGCCGATCGTGTCGGCGATGTCGATCTCGTCGCAGCCGAGCGCGGCGAAGCGCTCCACCACGTCGACCACCGACGCGACCGGCACGTCGCCCTGGTACGGGCAGCCGAGCGCGCAGGACACGCTGCCGCGCAGCCGCAGGCCGGCGTCCTTCGCCGCCTGCGCGACCGGCTCGAAGCGCGCGATGCTTTCCGCGATGCTGCAGTTGATATTGCGCTGCGAGAACGCCTCGCTCGCCGCGCCGAAGATCACCACTTCGTCGGCGCGCGCGGCGAGCGCGTTCTCGAAGCCCTTCAGGTTCGGCGTGAGCACGGAATACACGGTGCCCGCGCGACGCTCGATACCGGCCATCACGTCGGCGCCGTCGGCCATCTGCGGCACCCACTTCGGCGACACGAACGATGCGGACTCGACGTTGCGGAAGCCGGCGCGCGACAGCCGGTCGACGAGCGCGATCTTCACGTCGGTCGGCACGAAGGCCTTCTCGTTCTGCAGCCCGTCGCGCGGGCCGACTTCGACGATCTTGACGGCGGTGGGGAACGTCATGGTTGTCTCCAGTGTCATGTTGTGCGAATTCAGTAGCCGCGCGCGCGGTCGACGATGCCGCCGATCGGCTCGCCGCGCTCGAGCGCGCGGATCTTGCCCGCGATCTGCTCGACGGCTTCGTCGCGCAGCGTCAGCGCGGCGCTGTGCGGCGTGATCGTGATGCGCGGCGCCTGCCAGAACGGATGGTCGGCGGGCAGCGGCTCGTGCTCGAACACGTCGAGCGTCGCGGCCGCGATGCGGCCGCTCGCGAGCGCGTCGAGCAGGTCGGCTTCGACCAGATGCGCGCCGCGCGCGACGTTCACCAGGTACGCGCCCGGCGCGAGCCGCGCGAAGGTGCGCGCGGACAGGATCGCGTCGGTGTCGGGCGTGCTCGGCAGCAGGTTGACGAGCACCTTCGCGTCGTCGATGCACGCGTCGAAGGCATGCTCTCCGGCGAAGGTCGCGATGCCGTCGAGCTGCCTCGGGCTGCGGCTGTAGCCGCGCACCGGCAGGCCGAGCGCGGCGAGCGCCTGCGCGACCTGCGCGCCGAGCACGCCGAGGCCCAGCACCGCGACCGTGAAGCGCCCGCGCGGATGCGGCTCGAGCACCTCCCAGCGCCGCTCGCGCTGCAGCGCGTCGTATTCGTCGAAGCGACGCAGGTAGCGCAGCACCGCGTGCGTCACGTATTCGATCATCTGCTGCGCCATGCCGGAATCTTCGAGCCGCACGAGCGGTACGTCGGGCGGCAGCGTGCCGGGATGCGCGCGCTCGAGCGCGAGCAGCGCATCGACGCCGGCGCCGAGATTGAAGATCGCGCGCAGCCGCTCGCGCGGCGCGAACAGCGCGCGCGGCGCGCGCCACACGAGCGCGTAGTCGGCCGCGGCCGTGTCGCCCGGCTGCCACTCGCGCAGCTCGGCGTCGGGCAGCGCGTGCGCGAGCGCGTCGCGCCATGCGCCGGCTTCCTGGTGCGGCGTATAGAACAGGAGCTTCATCCGCTTACTTCGCGAACAGCTGGCCGATGTCGGCGAATGCCTTGAACTCGAGCGCGTTGCCGCACGGATCGAGGAAGAACATTGTCGCCTGCTCGCCGACCTCGCCCTTGAAGCGGATGTGCGGCTCGATCACGAAACGCGTGTGCGCGGCGCGGAGTGTATCGGCGAGCGCATGCCATTCGTCCATCGACAGCACGACGCCGAAATGGCGCACCGGCACGTCGTCGCCGTCGACCGGATTCACCGCGCTCCTGCCGGTCTCGTCAGGGGCGAGATGCGCGACGAGCTGGTGACCGAAGAAGTCGAAGTCGACCCAGTGTTCCGAGCTGCGGCCTTCGGCGCAGCCGAGCAGGCCGCCGTAGAACGCGCGCGCGGCGGCGAGGCTCGTCACGGGGAAGGCGAGATGGAACGGGCGCAGCGCGCCGGCGGGCGAAGCGGACATCGGGCATCTCCTGTCGACCGGAACGGCGCGGCGGCGCGCGGCTCCGATCCGGTGCATGGCAAGCGGGAAGCCCACATTCTACGGTCTCGCGGCGCGTTGCGCCGTCGCCGGGCTGCCGGCGACGCCGAGCGGCCGCGGCGCGTGCAGCCCGCGCACAAGCAAAGCACAAAAAATTGGTTCGGCCGCGATGCGCGGCGCGCGAGAATCGACGCTCGTCTTCAAGCAACGCAAGCGAGGGCAATCATGCGCGCATGCAGCAAATCGGCGTGGCCGCCGCGGCTCGTGACCGTTCCGGGCCTGCACGGCAGCGAAGGCGCCCACTGGCAGAGCTGGCTCGAACGGCAGTTCGCGCGTTCGTTGCGCGTCGAGCAGGCCGACTGGGATGCGCCAGACCTCGTGCGCTGGGCGCAGTCGGTGCGCGCGCTGCTCGAGCGCGAGCGCGGCCCGTTCGTGCTGGCCGCGCACAGCTTCGGCTGCCTCGCCGCCGCGCATGCGCTCGCGCAATGGCCGCAGGCCGCCGACGTCGCGGGCGTGCTGCTCGTCGCGCCGGCCAGTCCGAAGAAGTTCACGTTCGCCGGGCCGTTCGACGCGCGCCGGCTCGCGGTGCCGTCGATCGTGATCGGCAGCGAGACCGATCCGTGGATGCCGCTCGCCGACGCGCGCACGCTCGCGCGGCAGCTCGGCAGCGCGTTCGTGAACCTCGGCGACGCGGGGCACGTCAACACCGCGGCGGGCTTCGGGCCGTGGCCGCGCGCGAAGTATTTCATCGACACGCTCGTGCATTGCGCGGCGCCGCTGCGCTTTCGCGACGCGGCCGACGGCTTCGACCGCGCGCTCGTCGAGCGCGCGCTCGCGCATGCGGTGTGACGCGCGCGGCGCGCGCCCGCGTCACACCCCGCGTCACCCCGCTTACGACACCGTGACGGGCTTCACCGCCGCCGGGTCCGAATAGCTCGGCCGGCCGTTCTCGACGTGGCCCGCGAAGCGCCGCGAGAACGTGGGGTTCGCGCCGTCGCTCACCGTCACGTCATACCAATGATGGCTCGCCGCGAGCGCCCATTGCTCGACGCGCTCGTCGCCGCCGTGCAGCGTGACCTGTCGCGACGGCGCGCCGTACGCGTTGTCGGTCAGCGTCAACGTCACGTGGCCGCTGCCGTGATTGCGCAGCTTCAGATACAGATTGCCGTTCGCGACGTCGTAGCCGGCCTTCACCTCGGGCTGCGCATGGTTGCGGCGGCGCGCCGTCGCGGCCGACACGTCGCCCGCGAAGACCCGCACGAACCCGTTCGGGCCGTACACCGAGAACGCATACGCGCCGTTCGTCTCGGTCAGATCGAAGTCCGCGTGCAGCACGCGGCGCGCGCCGACCGTGTAGCGCCACGGGCCGTCGGTGCGGTTCGTCGCGTACACGTGGAAGTGCGCGCCCTGGTTGCCGCGGTTCGCGAACTCGATGCGCAGCGTGTTGCCGCCGTAAATGCTCGCGTTCACGTGCAGCTCGTACGGCAGCGCGCGCGCCGGCCGCACGCCCGGCTCCTGCGGATCGATCGGCGACGGCGTCGCGGGCACCGTGGGCGCGGGCTGCGACGTGCATTGCTGATCGGCGATCGAGCGGTACTGGCTCGTGTCGGGCAGCGCCGGGAAGGTCGCGTCCGACGAGCGGAAGTCGAACGCGGCGGTGAGGTCGCCGCACACGGTGCGGCGCCACGGCGTGATGTTCGGCTCGTCGACGCCGAAGCGTTCGCCGATGAAGCGGATCACCGACGTGTGGTCGAACACCTGCGAGCACACGAAGCCGCCCTTCGACCACGGCGACACGACCGTCATCGGCACGCGCGGCCCGAGGCCGTACGGCAGCCCGTCGGCCGTATAGCTGCCGCCGCGGCCGGGGTTCACGACCGTGTGCAGCTCGCCGTCGGTGGTCACCGTCGAGGCGCCCTGCGCGGCCGAGGTCGGCGGCTGCGGCGGCACGACGTGATCGAAGAAGCCGTCGTTCTCGTCGTACATGATGAACAGCACCGTCTTCGCCCACACGTCGGGGTTCGACGTCAGCGCGTCGAGGATCTGCGACGTGTAGTTCGCGCCGTACGCGGGCGTGTATTTCGGATGCTCGGAGAACGCGGCCGGCGGCAGCAGCCACGACACCTGCGGCAGCCGGTCGTTGATCACGTCGTCCTTCAGGTTGTCGAGCGTGCGCACCGTCTGCGCGCGCTGATACAGCGACGAGCCCGGCTTCGCGTCGATGAAGTTCGCGAAGTTCTGCAGGATGTTGGTGCCGTAGTTGCCGTTGTACGGATCGGCCCACGTGAGCCCCTGCTGGTAGATCTGCCACGACACGCCGCGCGCCTCGAGCCGTTCCGGGAAGGTCGTCCACGACAGCAGCTGGTAGGCGGGCGGCAGGTCGCCGTCGACGTAGTCGGCGTTGTCGAGCAGCGGGCCGCCGAACTTGCCGGTCGGGTCGATCGTGCCGGTCATCAGATACGAGCGGTTCGGGTGCGTCGGCCCCGGCAGCGAGCAGAAATAGTTGTCGCAGACGGTGAACGCATCGGCGAGCGCGTAGTGGAACGGGATGTCGTCGCGGACGTGATAGCCCATCGTCATGTCGGTCTTGTTCGCGGGCCACTGGTCGTAGCGGCCGCCGTCGATCGCCGCGTGCGTCTTCGCCCACGAGTGGTCGAGCGCGCCGAGACATTGCGCGCTGGTCGTCTTCGTGTCGAGCCGGAACGGCAGCACGGGCTTGCCCGGATCCTCCTTCGACGGCTGGTACCACACCGGCTTGCCGTTCGGCAGCGGGATCGGGAAGCGGTCGTTGTAGCCGCGCACGCCGCGCAGGTGTCCGAAGTAATGGTCGAACGAGCGGTTCTCCTGCATGAACACGACGATGTGCTGGACATCGCGGATCGTGCCGGTGCCGCGCGCGGCGGGAATCGCGAGCGCGCGGCGGATCGATTCGGGGAAGGCGTTGAGCGCGACGGCGGCGCCCGCCGATTGCGCGACGGTATGCAGGAAACGGCGGCGGCTGGATGACGTCATGTCGTTTTACCTCGGTTCTGCGAACGGGACGGGAGCGGGGACGGCGCGATCAATGCGGCGACGAGGCAGCGGCGGCCGGTGCCGCGGCGGCCGACGCATCGGCAGCCGGTTTTGCATCGTCGTCGTCGTCGGGCGGGAAGTGGACGACGGGCGGCGCGAGCGGCGCGGCATCCGCCGCGGCAGCGTGCGCGCCGGCATCGCTGTTGAACGCGCTCGCGGTGCCCGACGACGCGCCGGCCTGCTGCGACGCGTCGGCCGCTTGCTCGTCGTGCGGCGCGTCGTCGCTGCAGGCGGCGACGAGCGCGGTGGCACACAGAACGGCGGCAACGACGACACGACGCATCACTTCTCTCCTGGCAGGCTGATCGGCAAACGTTTTCCAGTATGCCGGCGCGATGCGACGTTTCGGTGAATGGTTTGCGACCGGAACATGATCGCGAAACGCTTTCGCGAAGCTGTCCCGTGGCTTTCGGCGAAGGCTGCATGAGGCAGACGTGCATGGCGGAATTTGCCAGCGGGACGCGCACGACGTGCCGCATTTACATGCGTGTGCAACGCGAAGGCGCGAACCGTGCCGCGCGCGATGCGCGCGCAGTGCGCGGCGGCCAGCGCGCGAGCGGCGGTCGATATGTCGCCTCCGATGCCGCGAGCCGGTATTTGTTGCCGCTTCGTCGGCGCGTTGCCAGCAGCGCGTCAGCGTGCCGCCATCCAGCGCTCGGATACGGCCGCGCATCGCGATCCCGGCCGAGTGCTCGGCGCACGCACGCCGGCATCGCTGCTGCGCGGCACCGGAATTGCTCCGAGGGCCGCTGCGCGCGCGCTCGCGCACGACCGGTCCGGCACGGGCCGCCTATCCGCGTCCATCCCTCATCGAGCGAGCAGAACTCATGTCCACCGATCGATCCGATTCCTCATCTGCCGAACCCGGGCGCGCCGCGTCGCGCGCGCCGCTCGGCGAAGGCCGGCCGGCGCCGTCGCAGCCGGCCGATACGCCGTCGAGCGCGGCGCGTCGCCGCTTCCTGCAATCGGCGGCGGCCGCCGCGACGGTCGGCGCCGCGCCGCACGTGCATGCGCAGGGCGAGGCCGCCGCAGCGCCGCCTGCGCACCGCGACGCGGTGCCCGCGCGGCCGGTGCATCTCGACATCAACGGACGCGCGTACACGCTGCAACTCGAGCCGCGCGTCACGCTGCTCGACGCGCTGCGCGAGTACGCGGGGCTCACCGGCACGAAGAAGGGATGCGACCGCGGGCAGTGCGGCGCCTGCACGGTGCTCGTCGACGGGCGGCGCATCAATGCGTGTCTGACGCTCGCGGTGATGCACGAAGGCCAGCGCATCACGACGGTCGAAGGGCTCGCGCGCGACGGCGTGCCGAGCGCGGTGCAGCGCGCGTTCGTCGCACACGATGCGTTCCAGTGCGGTTACTGCACGCCCGGCCAGGTGTGCGCCGCGACCGCGCTGCTCGACGAGTTCGCGGCCGGCGCGGCGAGCGCGGTCACCGCCGACGTGCGGCATCGCCCGGTGCAGCTGACGGACGCCGAGATCCGCGAACGCATGAGCGGCAACCTGTGCCGCTGCGGCGCGTATTCCAACATCGTCGCCGCCGTGCGCGCCGCGCACGCGGCGAGCGCATAGCCGGCGGAGGGCATCGCAATGGAAGCGATCACCTACGAACGTGCGGCCGACGTCGCCGGCGCGGTGCGCGCGGCGCAGCGTCCGGGCGCGGCGTTCATCGGCGGCGGCACGAACCTGCTCGATCTGATGAAGGGCGGCGTGGCGCGACCGGTCGCGCTCATCGACATCACGCGCATCGCGGGCCTCGATACGGTCGACGCGCTGCCCGACGGCGGGCTGCGGATCGGTGCGCTCGTGCGCAACAGCGATGCGGCCGATCATGCGCGCATCCGCGCGGACTATCCGCTGCTGTCGCAGGCGCTGCTCGCGGGCGCGTCGGCGCAGCTGCGCAACATGGCGACCATCGGCGGCAACCTGATGCAGCGCACGCGCTGTCCGTACTTCTACGACACGGCCTTCGCGCAATGCAACAAGCGCGAGCCGGGCAGCGGCTGCGCGGCCATCGGCGGCCACAACCGGATGCACGCGATTCTCGGCGCGAGCCCGCAGTGCGTGGCGGTGAACCCGTCGGACATGAGCGTTGCGCTCGCCGCGCTGGACGCCGTCGTGCAGGTGAGCGGCCCGCGCGGCGCGCGGCAGATTCCGTTCGAGTCGTTTCACCGCCTGCCCGGCGACCGGCCCGATCTCGACACGACGCTCGCGCCCGGCGAGCTGATCACCGCGGTGGACCTGCCGCCGCCGCGCTTCGCCGGCCATGCGCATTACCTGAAGGTGCGCGATCGCACGAGCTACGCGTTTGCGCTCGTGTCGGTGGCGGCCGCGTTGCGGATGGACGGCGCGCGCATCGAGGAGGCGCGCATCGCGCTCGGCGGTGTGGCGCACAAGCCGCTGCGCGCGACGCTCGCCGAGCAGCATCTCGCGGGACGCGCGCCGACCGATGCGTTGCTGCACGACGCCGCCGCGCTCGCGCTGCGCGATGCGCGGCCGCTCGACGGCAATGCGTTCAAGGTCGCGCTCGCGCAGCGCGCGATCGTGCGCGCGGTGAAACGCGCCGCAGCCAATGGAGGTGCAGCATGAACACGCTGACCGGACAGCCGCTCGATCGCGTCGACGGCATGCTGAAGGTGACGGGCGGCGCGCATTACGCGGCGGAATTCGCCGATCCGCGGCTCGCGCACGCGGTGCTCGTGACGAGCACGATCGCGGCCGGGCGGATCGAATCGATCGACACGGCGCGTGCGCGGGCGATGCCCGGCGTGCTGCTCGTGATCACGCACGAGAACGCGATGCGGCTGCCCAACGGCGGCCGGCCGCCGCTGTCGCCGCCCGCGGGCCGGCACCTCACGCTGCTGCAGGACGACACGGTGCGCTACAGCAACGAGCCCGTCGCGGTCGTCGTCGCGCAGACGCTCGAGCAGGCGAGCGCCGCCGCCGATGCGGTGCGCGTGCGCTATCGCCCGGGCGCCGCCGCGCTCGATTTCGCGCGCGAGAAGGCGGCCGCGCGCGTGCCGCCGAAGCAGCAGGGGCGGCCGATGGACACGCAGCGCGGCGACGTCGACGCGGGGCTGCGCGAAGGCGCGGTGCGCATCGACGCGACCTACACGACGCCGATGCAGCATCACAACCCGATCGAGCCGCATGCGACGATGGCCCGCTGGGACGGCCCGACGCTCACGCTGCACGACGCGACGCAGGGCGTGTCGGGCGCGAGCACCGCGGTGGCCGCGGTGTTCGGCATCGCGCCGGAGCAGGTGCGCGTGCTGTCGCCGTTCCTCGGCGGCGGCTTCGGCTGCAAGGGTTCGTCGTGGTCGCACGTGTCGCTATGCGCGATGGCCGCGAAGCAGGCCGGTCGCCCGGTGCGGCTCGTGCTGACGCGGCCGCAGATGTTCGGCCCGGTCGGCTCGCGGCCGTACACCGAGCAGCGCGTCGTGCTGGCCGCACGCGCCGACGGCACGCTGACCGCGATGCGCCACGATTCGGTCGTGACCACCTCGACGTTCGAGGACTGGACCGAGATGTGCGGGATGCCGTCGCGGATCATGTACGCGGTGCCGAACCAGGCGACGACGCACCGGATCGTGTCGCTGAACGTCGGCACGCCGACCTTCATGCGCGCGCCGGGCGAGGCGTCGGGGTCGTTCGCGCTCGAGTCGGCGATGGACGAGCTCGCGTGGCAGCTGCGGATGGACCCGGTCGAATTGCGGCTCGCGAACTACGCGCAGGTCGATCCGCAGGACGGCAAGCCGTGGTCGAGCAACGAACTGCGCGCGTGCTACCGGCTCGGCGCGCAGCGCTTCGGCTGGTCGCGCCGCACCGGCGCGCCGCGCACGATGCGCGACGGCGACACGCTGATCGGCCTCGGGATGGCGGCCGCCACGTACCCGGCGAACCGCAGCGAGGCGTCGGCGCGCGCGCGCATTCTGCCGGACGGCACGGCCGAAGTGGCATCGGGCACGCAGGACATCGGCACGGGCACCTACACGGTGATGACGCAGGTGGCCGCCGACGCGCTCGGCTTCGCGGTGCGCGACGTGCGTTTCGTGCTGGGCGACTCCGGGCTGCCGCGCGCGCCGGTGTCGGGCGGCTCGCAGACGGCGGCGAGCGTCGCGCCTGCCGTGCGCGAGGCCGCGCTGCAGGCGCGCGCGCAGCTGATCGCGCTGGCCGTGGGCGCACCCGGTTCGCCGCTGCACGGCGTCGCGGCCGACGACGTGACGGTCGACGACGGCTGGGTCGTGCATCGCCGCGATCCGTCGCGGCGCGATCCCGCCGCGGCGGTGATCGCGCGCGCGGGCGGCCGGCCGATCGACGTGCAGGCGACGACGAAGCCGGGCGACGAGAAGTCGCGCTATGCGTCGCATTCGTTCGGGGCGGTGTTCGCGGAGGTGCACGTCGACGCCGAGCTGGGCACGATCCGCGTGCCGCGCATCGTCGGCGCATACAGCGTCGGCAGCGTGCTGAACGCGAAGACGGCGCGCAGCCAGCTGATCGGCGGCATGGTGTGGGGGCTCGGCACCGCGCTCGAGGAGGGGTCGTATCTCGACGTGCGGCACGGCCGCTTCACGAACGCGAACCTCGCCGAATATCACGTGCCGGTGAACGCGGACATCGGCGAACTCGACGTGATCTTCGTCGACGAGCGCGACACGCATTTCAATCCGCTCGGCATCCGCGGGATCGGCGAGATCGGCATCACCGGCGTGCCGGCCGCGATCGCCAATGCCGTCTATCACGCGACCGGCGTGCGCGTGCGCGATCTGCCGATCACGCTCGACAAGGTGGTGACGTCGGCGATGGGCTGAGCGTCAGCGGCGCGGGGTTCTGCGCCGCAAGTTGCTGTGCATCGGGCGTTGTCGCGCGCGGTGCGGTCGCGTGCGGCTGCGGCTGCATGTGCCGCGTGTATCACGTGGCGTGTGCCGCGCGCCGACTCGCCCGCGCGTGAGTCGGCGGGTGGCTTGGTCCGTCGATTAGCTCGTGAGTTAGCGCGCGAACAGCGGATAGGTCGCCCCAGCGATCAACGCGGTCGCGAGCCATACGACGCTCCACGAACTGACGGCGAGCAGCGGCGGGATCGCGAGCGGCGTGGCGAACAGGCCGAGATAGACGACCGTGTTCGCCATCCCGAGCGCGGTGCCCGCGTGGTTCGCGCCGGCGAGCGTCGCCAGTTCGGTGTACGCGACGCCGTGCCACGCGGACACGCAGATGCCGGCGAACACGAGAATCGCGACGATCGCGCCGAGCGGAACGTAGGGGCTGGCGGCCGTCGCTGCGGCGAGCAGCGAGAACGCGCCGGCCGCGACGCAGACCGACCCGCGCAGGTACGCACGCCGGTTGCCGTGCCGGTCGGTATGGCGGCCGCTCCACACGCGCATCACCATGGCGCCGGCCTGCAGCGCGACCATCGCCGTGCTGATGCCGGCGAGCCCGAGCCGGCCGAAATCGTGCAGGAACACGGTCGCGAACGTGAGCACCGCGAACTGCGGCGCGCACAACGCGCCGATGCCGAGCACGATGCGCCACACGCGGGCGCTCGCCAGCGGGCCGCGCGCGGGAGCGGCGGACGCTTGCTGTGCGGCGGGCGGCGTGGTCGAGGTGCTCGAGGTGGCCGGCGCGACGGATGCGACCGATGAGTCGGATGTGCGGGATGTTGCCGATGGGACCGATGCGGCGGATGCGACCGATGAGTCCGATGCGCCGGATGTAGCCGTCGCGACCGATGCGACCGATGCGGCGGAAGTGGCGGAAGTGGCGGAAGTGGCGGAAGTGGCGGAAGTGGCGGACGGCGCGAACGCAACCACCCCACCCGGCGGCTCGTGCAACCAGCGCCACGTGAGCGCCGCCGATCCCGCGCACAGCAGCATCAACGCGCCGTACACCGCGGCGAAGCCCGCATGCGACGCGAGCGCCGGCAGCAGCGCCGCGCCGACGCCGCCGCCGAGCGGCACGGCCGTCTGCCGGATGCTCATCGCGAGCCCGCGTTCGCGTTCGCCGAACCAGCGCATCACCGCGCGTCCGCTCGAACCGTTCACGCTGCCGCCGAGCAGGCCGACGCAGCACATCGCCGCCACGACGCGCAGCAGCGGCGGCACGGCATGCGCGCTCGGCACGATCGCGGCGACCATCACCGCGAGCATCGCGGCGGTCGCGACGAGGCCGGTGAGCAGCACGCGCCGATCGCCGAAGCGATCGGCCGCGATGCCCCACGGCAACTCCGACAGCGCGACGCCGAAGCCCAGCGCGCCGAGCACGAGGCCGAGCGCGGCGTTGTCGAGGTGATAGGCCGAGCGCATCCACACGGCGGTGGTCGGAATGCCGGCCGCGGCGGCCGAAAAGCTCATGTTCGCCGCGACGCCGGCAGCGAGCACGCGCCAGCGATGCGCCGGGCCGCGCGCAGCGCCGGCGCGCGCGGACGGGGAAGCGAGGCAGGAGGTATCCATGACGACGGGTCCGTGTGCAAATTGACATCGTCAGTGTGGCGACCTACATTCATCCTGAAAATTGGAAAGTTTTTGATGAATCGTTCGACAAAACGGGATGATCGAGATGCCGATGCGAGACCCTAGCGACGCCGCGCTTGCGCGTCCCAATTTCGATGTCGCGGCGCTGCGCAGCCTGGTGGCGGGCGTCGACCTCGGCAGCTTCACGAAGGCGGCCGATCGCGTCGCGCGCTCGTCGTCGGCGGTGAGCGCGCAGATCCGCAAGCTCGAGGAGCAGGCCGGCACGCCGCTGTTCGTGAAGGCCGGGCGCGGGCTGGCGCTGACCGACGCGGGCGACGCGATGCTGCGCTACGCGCGCCGCATGATCGAACTGAACGACGAAGCGGCCGCGGCCGTGCGCGGCGTGAATCTCGACGGCTGGGTGCGGGTCGGGCTGCAGGAGGATTTCGGCGAAGCGATCCTGCCCGACGTGCTCGGGCGTTTTGCGCGCGCGCATCCGAAGGTGCGGATCGAGGCGCGCGTCGCGCGCAATGCCGAGCTGCTCGAGCGGCTCGACGCGAACCAGCTCGATCTCGCGCTCGTGTGGGGCGATCCGGCATCGGCGAGCCTGATGTCGCGCGCGGGCATCGACAGCGATGCGATCGCCCAGGTGCCGATGCAGTGGATCGCGGCGGTGGGCGCGGGCGACGTCGGCGTGGCCGACGCCGGCGCAATGCCGGATGCCGCACGCGACGGCGCTGCGAGCGCCGCCGCGGAGCGCACGCCGGGTGCGCCGGCAGAGCAGGCAGAGCAGGCAGAGCAGGCAGAGCAGGCAGAGCGTGGAGAGCCGCTGCCGCTCGTCGTGTTCGACCGGCCGTGCCGCTTCTTCGCCGCGGCGACCGACGCGCTCGACCGCGCGGGCTTGCCGTGGCGCGTCGCGTTCACCACGCCGAGCCTGGCCGGACTATGGGCGGCCGCGGCGGCCGGGCTGGGCGTCACGGTGCGCTCGCATTACGGGTTGCCCGCGTCGGTGCGCGCACTCGACACGGCCGCGTGCGGCCTGCCCGCGCTGCCGAGCCTGCCGCTGCTGTTGCTGCGCCGCACGTCGTCGGCGACGCCGACCGTGGAACGGCTCGCACAGATCGTGACGCAGGCCGTGCGCGACGCGACCCGGCGCGACGCGGTGGCGCTGGCGGCCTGAGGTTCGTCGGGGCGGTGTCGGGCGAGGCGGCGCGTGCAGTTTGAGAGTGGGCGGGCGCGCTCGCCGCTGGCGCTCAGGCTTCGATGGGCGGCGTGAGCGTCCGGCACGCCGCCGCATCGACGGTAGCCCGTTCGATCGTCCGCCGCGTTCGCCCGCTCGCCTGCGCGCCCGCTCGCCCGCTCGCCTGCGCGCTCGCCCGCTCGCTCGTTCGCTCGCCCGCTCGCCCGCTCGCCCGCTCGCCCGCTCGCCCGCTCACTCGCTCACTCGCTCACTCGCTCACTCGCTCACTCGCTCACTCGCTCACTCGCCCGCGCGCCGACGGCCGTGTCGCGCAGCGGCGCCGTCCGGTCGGCGAAACGCACCGCTTGCGGTTCACCCGGCGCCCCGGCACACCGACCGCCTCGCCGTACTCCGACCCCCACCCCAGCCGGCCCCACGCGCCCATACCCCTCGTCCTACACCGCCGCAACCGCCGGCGCGTGCGCCTGCAGCGCCGCCCACAGCTCGCCGAGCCTGTCGCGCAACGCGGCGCTCGCGGGCACGAACGGCAACCGCAGCCCGTCTTCGCACCATCCTTGCGCGGCCAGCAGCGCCTTCACCGGCGCGGGATTCGGCTCGGCGAACAGCGCCGCGACGAGCGGTTGCAACGCGACCGCCAGCCGTCGCGCGTCGGCGAGGCGGCCGTCGCGCAGCAGCGCGTGGATGCGCACGTGCCATTCGGGCAGCACGTGCGCGCTGCTCGCGATCGCGCCGTGCGCGCCTGCACAGAGCGCCGCGAAGTTCTGGTTGTCGTCGCCGGACAGGATCGCGAGCGGCGTGTCGTGCACGAGCCGGCTCAGCCGGTCGAGCGTGCCGCCGCACTCCTTGACGCCGGCCACGCGCGCATCGCGCGCGAGCGCCTGCAAGGTCTCCAGTTCGACGTTCACGCCGGTGCGGTACGGGATGTTGTAGACGAGCACCGGCACATCGGCCGCGGCGACGATCGCCTCGACGTGACGGCGGATGCCGTCCTGCGTCGGCCTCACGTAGACGGGCGGCGTGACGAGCAGCCCGTCGGGCCGCAGCGCGGCGAGCTCGCGTGCGCGGGCGGCCGCGAAGCGGGTCGCGCTCGCGGTGAGCCCGACGACGATCGGCATGCCGGGCGCCGCGTCGCGCAGCGTCGCGAACACCGCATCCTGTTCGCGCGCGTCGAGCAGCACGCCCTCGCCGGTCGTCGCGCCCGCGACGAAGCCGGTGATGCCGGCCGCCGCGTAATGGCGCGCGAGCCGCGCGAGCGCGCCGTGGTCGACCTCGCCGTCGTGGAGCGGCGTGATGATCGGCAGCCAGATACCTTCGAAACGTGTGTGCATGCAAAGCCTCATGGTGAGAACGGAGTGGAGAGGAACCGTTCCGCCGGCGGGCGCCGGAGCGAGGCATGCGGGCAAGGAGAAAGCAACGACCCGCGGGCATCCCGTCCGGCATTCGCCTGACGGGACGCGACGTCCCCGTCAGTCGAGGAGTCGTTTTTTCAGTTTCAGCCCGGCCGCGCGCACACCTGCCGCGGTGGCGGCGAGGATCGACAGCGAGCGCGGAGCAGCGGACATGGATGGACCGGAAAAGGGCTGAGCGGCGATCTTAACACCGCGGCCGGCGCGCGCGCGAGCCGGCGTGCCGCGTTAGCAGAATTCCAGATTTGCTTTCCACGACAGATTGGAAGGCGCGCGGCGCCCGGCCGCTAGAATGCCCGCTTACGTTTCGATGACGGTGCGCACGCGCGCCGTCACGCACATTCACCACCACTGGAAACGGGGTATATCGCGATGGCAGGCATCAAGGTGATCGGCCGCTGGCTGCACGCCGGCACGGCGGCGGCGCTGGTCGTGGCGGCAACGGCCGCGCACGCGGACACGTCGATCCTCAACGTGTCGTACGACGTGACGCGCGAGCTGTACAAGGACATCAACGCGAGCTTCGCCGCGGCGTACAAGCAGCAGACCGGCGAAACGGTGACGATCAAGCAGTCGCACGGCGCGTCGAGCGCGCAGGCGCTGTCGGTGCTGCAAGGGCTGCAGGCCGACGTCGTGACGATGAACCAGCCGAACGACATCGACCTGCTCGCCGAGCGCGGCCAGCTGCTGTCGAAGGACTGGCGCGCGCGCTTTCCCGACAACAGCTCGCCGTACTCGACGACGATGGTGTTCCTCGTGCGCAAGGGCAACCCGAAGGCCATCAAGGACTGGAGCGATCTCGCGAAGCCGGGCGTGCAGGTGGTCATCGCGAATCCGAAGACGTCGGGCAACGGCCGCTACGCGTATCTTGCCGCGTGGGGCTATCAGAAGCAGAAGGGCGCGACCGACCAGCAGGCGCTCGATTTCGAGAAGGCGATCTTCCGCAACGTGCCGGTGCTCGATTCGGGCGGCCGCGGCGCGACGACGACCTTCACGCAGCGCGGCATCGGCGACGTGCTCGTCACGTTCGAGAACGAGGTCGCGCTGATGGACACCGGCGCATCGGGCGCGCAATTCGACGCGGTGTATCCGTCGGCGAGCATTCTCGCGGAGCCGCCCGTCGCCGTGGTCGACAAGGTCGTCGACAAAAAGGGCACGCGCAAGGTCGCGCAGGCCTATCTCGCTTATCTGTACACGCCGCAGGCGCAGGAGATCGTCGCGCAGCACCATCTGCGCCCGCGCGATCCGAACGTGCTGAAAAAGCACGCGGCCGAGTTCAAGCCGCTGAAGACGTTCAGCGTCGAGCAGGTTTTCGGCAGCTGGGCGAACGCGCAGAAGACGCACTTCGCCGACGGCGGCACGTTCGATCGCGTGATCGTCGACCGGAAGTAAGGGCGGCGCGCGCGGAGGGCGCGATCTTTCGCGCGCCGCGCGTCCGTCGGCGCAGCGCCGATCTCGCGCGCACCGCGGCCTCGGTGCAGCGCGTGAGCGCTGCACGAAACCCCTCCCCGCGCGACCTCCGCACCGTACGCGCGCCCCGCGCCCGCGCATGCTACGCTCATCGCCTTCCTGTCCCAGGCGTCGCGCGATGAACGTCGATCCGTCTTCCCCTTTCTCCCGCGGCCGGGGCCGCCGGATCTGGTCCGGCACCCGCCCGGTGATCGCGTACGGCATGCCGCCGCTCGGCTGGCGCGACCTGTATCACCGCGCGCTGACGGTCACCTGGCCCGTGTTCTTCCTGTCGCTCGCGGTGCTGTTCCTGCTGATCAACGGCGGCTTCGCGCTGCTCTACCTGCTCGGCCACGAGCCGATCGCGAACCAGTCGCCGGCCGGCTTCACCGGCGCGTTCTTCTTCAGCGTCGAGACGCTCGCGACGGTCGGCTACGGCGACATGCATCCGCAGACCGTCTACGCGCACGTCGTCGCCACGTTCGAGATCTTCATCGGGATGTCGGGCATCGCATTGGCCACCGGCCTCGTGTTCGCGCGCTTTTCGCGACCGCAGGCGAAGATCCTGTTCGCGCGCTACGCGATCGTGCGGCCGCTGGACGGGCGGATGACGCTGATGGTCCGCGCCGCCAACGCGCGTCAGAACGTGATCGCCGAAGCGCAGGCGAAACTGCGGCTGATGCGGGTCGAAGGCGCGCACGAAGGCTATACGCTGCGCAAGATCCACGATCTGCCGCTCGTGCGCAACGAGCATCCGATCTTCCTGCTCGGCTGGAACCTGATGCACGTGATCGACGAAACCAGCCCGCTGTTCGGCGAAACGGCCGAATCGCTCGCCGCGCGCGACGCGTCGCTGCTGATCACGATCGAGGGCTCCGACGAGACGACGTCGCAGGTCATGCAGGCGCGCCACACGTGGACCCACGCCGAGATCCGCTGGCGTCACCGCTATGTCGACCTGATGCGCGACGAGGGCGGCATCACGCACATCGACTACACGCATTTTCACGAGGTCGTGCCGGTCGACGCAGACAGCGACGCAGGCGGTCTGCCGGGCGAGGTGGTCGATGCGGGCGGGTCGGCGCGCGCGCCCGGGCCGGCCGCATGAGCGGCGCGCCGCACCCAGCGTGATGCGCCGCGCGCCGGATCGAACCCACGGAGAAGGCACCGCATGGCCCACGACGACCGCACGACGATCATTTCCCGGCGCACGCCCGAATCGGCGGCGATGCGCGCCGAGCTCGCGCGCGCGATGGCGATCACCGCGCGGCTCAACCGGCTGACGTTCGCCGATGCGGACGAAGTCCGCAGCCTGTTCGGCGAACTGACGGGCAAGCCGATCGACGACGGCTTCCTGCTGATTCCGCCGTTCTACGCAACCGGCGGCGCAGCCACGCGGATCGGCCGGAACGTGTTCGTCAACCAGAACTGCACGTTCTACGACCTCGGCGGCCTCGACATCGGCGACGACGTGATGATCGGGCCGAACGTGAGCCTCATCACGTCCGGCCATCCGCTCGAGCCGTCGCGCCGACGCGACGCGGTCGTGGCCCGGCCGATCTCGATCGGCAACAACGTGTGGATCGGCGCGGGCGCGACGATCCTCGGCGGCGTGACGGTCGGCGAGAACGCGGTGGTCGGCGCCGGCTCGGTCGTGACGCGCGACGTCCCGCCGGATACGCTGGTCGCCGGCAACCCGGCGCGGATCGTCCGTTCGATTGCGGAGTGACGGCGTGGGGCGGCGGCGACGCCACTGCGCGGCGGATGTGGACAACCGGCATTTCGCTCAATCGAAATGCTGTGCAAGCGACCGGTGAGCATGCGGCGCAAGCCTGAAGCGGCGCGGCTTTGCGGCGGTTGGCGCGGGCGCGCCGGCGTGTGCATTAGCCGACGTTGCGCATGCGCGGGCGGCCAACGTCCGCGCGATGTCGGTTGTGGATATCTCGCTTCGCACGCAGTCGCAATGCTGTGCATTTGGTCGGTGAGCATGCGCCCGTGGGCAAGAATGCCTGCCGCAGCATGTGGACAACCTGGCGCGCAACGACGAAAAACGCTGTGCTCGCTGACGGTGAGCGCCGGCGTCCGCTCGCGTGTGACGCTTGCGCCGCGCGGGCTTCCGCGCGCTGCCCGACATTCGGCGCGTTGCGCGTTCAGGCGCGCCGCTCGCTTCGACGATCGATCGCGCGAGCGTTTCGCGTTGTGGATATCTTGCCGCCGAACGCAGTCGCAGCGCTGTGTATTCCGATGGTGAGCGTCGCGGCCCGGTCGCGCCCGAGGTCTGCCTGCGTGGCCTAGCGCGTTCCCGTGGACGGCTTCGGCGGTCGCGCATTCTAACCGCACTCGCGATCGCGCGTTTCATTCGACTGCTTGCCGCGATGTGGATATGCGCTCGCCCGAACCAGTCGATGTGCTGTGTATCCCGACGGTGAGCGCCGATGCGCGCGGCGCGGCCGCGTGCGCGCGAGCCCCGGCGCGCGGGGCTGAGCGGCATCTCGCGCGTCGGTTCGCGCCCGAATCGGCGGTCGTCATGCGATACCGCGCCGACGCTCACCGTTCGATTTCACAGTGTTGCGAGTGGTTGCGTGGGTGAGTTGTCCACATCGATCTCCCGATCGCCGCTCACCCTTGAAATGCACGGCGTTTCGAGTGATCGCGGAAAGGGCCGTTCATTCCCGAATCGGCGCGGCCGTTCGATCGATTTGCCGTCGCTCACCGTCGGAATGCACAGCGTTTCGAGTTGTGATGGGTGGGTTCTGTCCACAGCCAAATCGGCCTCCTCATCCGCTTGCGTGCCGCTGCTCACCATCGAAGCTCACAGGGTTTTTAGTATGTGGCTGCGCCCGAGGTGCCCCGAACCCACACGCTTCCGCGGCGAGCCGCACACCGCTGCGGACAATCGCCCCCGCTCAATCGACTCGCAATCCTGTGCATTCGACCGGTGAGCGTCGCCGCCGCATCGGCGGGAAGCGGGCAGGCGGGTGTGGATATCCGGCCTCCGCATCGACTCGCAGCCCTGTGGATTTGAATGGTGAGCGCCTCGATCCGCTGGATGGGCGGGCCGATTGCGTTGTGGATAATCCACCCCCCGACGACACTCGAAACGCTGTGCAATCGACCGGTGAGCGTCCGCCTGCAGCCGGGCGTTGTGGATATCCGGCGCCCGCGACCAATGCGAACGCTGTGCATTTCATGGGTGAGGATGCTCGCGATCGCCGCGAAACCGTTGCCGCGCGGCCTTGCGCGCACGTGCCGCTGCTCCCGCGGCCGCCGCCTCGCCGCGTGAGCGCTGCAGCGCGCCCGCCCGTCTCGGCGTGCGCCGCGAGCCGCCCACCAGCCTGCGGCAGAACTCTCTCAATTCCGCAGCAAAACCTGTGCAGTCTTTCTCGCTTCGACGCCGTGTCAGCAAGATGAGAAAAAACTTTCTCGCCTTCCCGCGAAAAAATAGAGCCATCCCGCTGCTCGCGGCCGGCGTCGTCCGACGCCGCGGCGCGCGGCCCGGCACAGCACAAAGCACAATCAGGAGACATCCCCCATGACCGCCCGCCTGCCCGTCGACGGCACGCCCGCTCTATCCGACTACCGGCTGACCGACAACCTGACCGCCACGCGCGGCCGCATCTTCCTGACCGGCACGCAGGCGCTGGTCCGCCTGCTGCTGATGCAGCGCGCAGCCGACACCGCGCAGGGCCTGAACACGGCCGGCTTCGTCAGCGGCTACCGCGGCTCGCCGCTCGGGATGGTCGACCAGCAGCTGTGGAAGGCGAAGAAGCTGCTCGCCGCCGGCGGCGTGCGCTTCCTGCCCGCGATCAACGAGGAGCTCGGCGGCACCGCGGTGCTCGGCACCCAGCGCGTCGAGGCCGACCCGGAGCGCACCGTCGACGGCGTGTATGCGATGTGGTACGGCAAGGGCCCGGGCGTCGACCGCGCCGGCGACGCGCTGAAGCACGGCAACGCGTACGGCTCGTCGCCGCACGGCGGCGTGCTGGTGGTGGCGGGCGACGACCACGGCTGCGTGTCGTCGTCGATGCCGCATCAGAGCGACTTCGCGATGATGGCGTGGCACATGCCGATCGTGAACCCGTCGAACATCGCCGACATGCTCGAATTCGGCCTGTACGGCTGGGCGCTGTCGCGTTACTCGGGCGCATGGGTCGGCTTCAAGGCGATCTCGGAGACGGTGGAGTCGGGCTCGACCGTCGATCTCGACGCGCTGCAGACGCAGTGGCCGGCGCCGGCCGGCTTCGCGCCGCCGGCCGGCGGCCTGCACAACCGCTGGCCCGACCTGCCGAGCCTGACGATCGAAGCGCGCCTCGCCGCCAAGCTCGACGCGGTGCGCCATTTCGCGCGCGCCAACAGCATCGACAAGTGGATCGCGCCGGGCGCGCACGCGAACGTCGGCATCGTCACGTGCGGCAAGGCGCATCTGGACCTGATGGAAGCGCTGCGCCGCCTCGACCTGACGGTCGGCGATCTCGACGCGGCCGGCGTGCGGATCTACAAGGTCGGCCTGTCGTATCCGCTCGAAATGACGCGCATCGACACCTTCGTCGACGGGCTCGCCGAGGTGCTGGTCATCGAGGAGAAGGGCCCCGTCATCGAGCAGCAGATCAAGGACTACCTGTACAACCGCGCGGAAGGCGCGCGCCCGCGCGTGCTCGGCAAGCACGACGCGGCCGGCGCGTGCCTGCTGTCGGAACTCGGCGAGCTGCGTCCGTCGCGCATCCTGCCGGTGTTCGCCGACTGGCTCGCGCGCCACAAGCCGGCGCTCGATCGCCGCGAACGCGTGGTCGATCTCGTCGCCCCGCAGATCCTGTCGAACGAAGCCGATGCGGTGAAGCGCACGCCGTATTTCTGCTCGGGCTGCCCGCACAACACGTCGACCAAGGTGCCCGAAGGCTCGATCGCGCAGGCCGGCATCGGCTGTCACTTCATGGCGTCGTGGATGGAGCGCGACACGACCGGCCTGATCCAGATGGGCGGCGAAGGCGTCGACTGGGCCGCGCACGCGATGTTCACCAACACGAAGCACGTGTTCCAGAACCTCGGCGACGGCACCTACTTCCATTCGGGGATCCTCGCGATCCGTCAGGCGGTCGCCGCGAAAGCGAACATCACGTACAAGATCCTCTACAACGACGCGGTGGCGATGACGGGCGGCCAGCCGGTCGACGGCAGCATCTCGGTGCCGCAGATCGCGCGGCAGGTCGAAGCCGAAGGCGTGTCGCGCTTCGTCGTGGTGTCGGACGAGCCGCAGAAGTACGACGGCCATCACGGGCAGTTCCCGGCCGGCACGACGTTCCACCACCGCAGCGAGCTCGATGCGGTGCAGCGCGAGCTGCGCGAGACGCCGGGCGTCACCGTGCTGATCTACGACCAGACCTGCGCGGCGGAGAAGCGCCGCCGCCGCAAGAAGGGCGAGTTCCCCGATCCCGATAAGCGGCTGTTCATCAACGACGCGGTGTGCGAAGGCTGCGGCGACTGCGGCGTGCAGTCGAACTGCCTGTCGGTCGAGCCGCTCGAGACGCCGCTCGGCCGCAAGCGCCGCATCGACCAGTCGTCGTGCAACAAGGACTACTCGTGCGTGAACGGCTTCTGCCCGAGCTTCGTGACGGTCGAAGGCGCGGCGCTGAAGAAGGCGGCCGGCGCGGCGTTCGACGAGGCCGCGCTCGCCGCGCGCGTCGACGCGCTGCCGGTGCCCGCGACGCATCTCGACGCGGCGCCGTACGACATGCTGGTGACCGGGGTCGGCGGCACGGGCGTCGTGACGGTCGGCGCGCTGATCAGCATGGCCGCGCACCTCGAGGGCAAGAGCGCGTCGGTGCTCGACTTCATGGGCTTCGCGCAGAAGGGCGGCTCGGTGCTGTCGTTCGTGCGGATCGCGTCGAGCGACCGCTGGCTGAACCAGGTGCGCATCGACACGCAGCAGGCCGACGTGCTGCTCGCATGCGACATGGTGGTCGGCGCGAGCGCCGAGGCGCTGCAGACGGTGCGCCACGAGCGCACGCGCATCGTCGTCAACACGCACCGGATTCCGAACGCGTCGTTCGTGCAGAACCCGGACGCGAACCTGCACGCCGACGCGCTGCTCGAGAAAATGCGTCACGCGGCCGGCGCCGGCCATCTGTCGAGCTGCGACGCGCAGGCGCTCGCCGCGAAATTCCTCGGCGACTCGATCGGCGCGAACATCCTGATGCTCGGCTACGCGTGGCAGCTCGGTCTCGTGCCGGTGTCGCTCGCCGCGATGATGCGCGCGATCGAGCTGAACAACGTCGCGGTGCCGATGAACAAGCTCGCGTTCTCGATCGGCCGGATGGCGGCCGGCGACGCCACGGGGCTCGACGCGTTGTGGCGGGCGCGCCATGCGGGGCTCGCGCCGATGGTTTCCACAGCCGCCGCCTCCGACACGCTGGACACGCCTGCTCCGCTCGACGCGTTGATCGCCGATCGCGAGACGCGCCTGTCGGCATACGGCGGCGCACGTTACGTCGAGCGCTACCGCGCGCTGGTGAACGCGGCGCGCGCGAAGGGCGACGAGGCGCTGACGCGCGCGGTCGCGACGACCTTCTACCGCCTGCTCGCGGTGAAGGACGAATACGAGGTCGCACGGCTCTATGCGGACGGCGCGTTCCGCGCGGCGCTCGAAGCGCAGTTCGAAGGCGTGCCGGGGCAGGACTATCGCGTGAAGTTCAATCTCGCGCCGCCGGCGCTCGCGAAGGCCGGCCGCGACGGCAGCGCGCCGAACAAGCGCGTGTTCGGCCAGTGGCTGTGGCCGGTGCTCGGCGTGCTCGCGCGCGTGCGCAGCCTGCGCGGCACGCCGCTCGATCCGTTCGGCCGCACGGCCGAGCGCCGGATGGAGCGCGCGCTCGCCGACGACTACGAGACGACGCTCACGCGCGCGCTCGCCGCGATGACGGCCGCCAACGCGGCGCAGGTCGCGCAACTGGCCGAACTGCATGCGCGCGTGCGCGGCTTCGGCCACGTGAAGGTGCGCAACCTCGCGGGTGTGAAGCGGGCGGAGCGCGAGCTCGCGCTGCAGCTCGGCATCGACGCGGCGACGAGCGCGGCCGTGCAGCATGCGCTCGACGAGATGAAGGGCGCCGGCATGCTGAAGGGGATTCCGGTCGTCGTCGCGAAGTAAGGCAACCGCCCGCCCGATGCGAAAACGGCGACGCGCGAGCGTCGCCGTTTCTTCATGCGGTGGCCGTGCGCGGCGGCGTGCATCGACGCATCAGACGAGGCCCTTCTTGCGCGTCGACAGCGCCGTCTCCGACAGATCGATCTCGCGGATCAGCTTCGTCAGCGTTTCGTCCGAGATGCGGCTTTCGCTGCGCAGCCGATACAGCACCGTGCGCTCCGCGCGCACCGCGGCGATCCGCATCTGCAGCTCCATCGTTTCGCTCTGATGCGCCTGCGCGCGCGGCGTCGGGCCGTCGTCGGCGAGCGAGGCGAGGCGGCGGCGGTACAGGTCCATCACGCGCGCCGAGATGTCCGCGCAGCGCGCGGCGCCCGATTCGTCGAGCGCGGCCGCGATCGCGTCGTGCGACGCGTCGATCGCGCGGATCGCGGCCTGCGCGGCGGCCGCGCGCGCGGCGCGCTCCTCGGCGGCGAGCGGGTTGCGCGCCGCGCGCATGCCGCGCAGCAGCAGCGGCAAGCCGATCATCGCGACGATCAGCGAGCCGAGGATCACCGCCGACGCGATGAAGATCGCGGCGTCGCGCCCCGGCAGCGGCGCGCCGTTCGACAGCGCGACCGGAATCGACAGCACGCCGGCGAGCGTGACCGCGCCGCGCACGCCGCCGACCGTCATCACCGCGATCGTGCGCACGCCGGCCATCGTGCCGGGCAGCCCCTGACGCGCGGCGCGGCGGCTCGCGATCCAGCGCAGCAGCCACACCCACAGGAAGCGGATCGCATACAGCGCGACCATCATCGCGCAGACGTTGAAGATCATCCGGCCGACGAGCGCATCGCTCGTGTGGTGCGCGTCGACCAGTGCGCTGCCGATGATGTGCGGCAGCTGCAGCCCGAGCATGATGAACACCATGCCGTTGAACACGAACTCGATCATCGCCCACGTGCTCTCCGCGCGCACGCGCGACGCGACGGTGCTTTTGCGCGAGAAGCTCGTGTAATTCATCATCATCCCGGCCGACACCGCCGCGAGCACGCCCGACAGCTCGAGATGCTCGGCGAACAGGTAGGCGGCGAACGGCACCAGCAGCGTCATCACGATGCCGGGGGCCGGATCGCCTTCCTGCTCGGCGTTGAGAAAGCGCGTCGACAGCGCGCTGAACAGCCACGCGACGCCCGCGCCCGTGGCGAGCCCGCCGGCCGCGACGATCACGAACGTGATCGACGCGTCGCGCAGCGAGAACATGCCGGTGAGCGCGGCGGCGATCGCGAACTTCAGCGCGACGAGGCCCGACGCGTCGTTCATCAGCGCCTCGCCTTCGAGGATGTGCATCAGCTGCGGCGGGATGCGGCCCTTGCCGGCGATGCCGGACAGCGCCACCGCATCGGTCGGCGACAGCACGGCCGCGAGCGCGAACGCGATCGGCAGCGGCAACTCGGGTATCAGCCAGTGCGCGAAATACCCGACGGCGAGTACCGTCATGAACACGAGCCCGAACGCGAGCATCAGGATCGCGCGGCGCTGCATGTACAGCTCGCGCTTCGGGATCCGCCAGCCGTCGGCGAACAGCAGCGGCGGAATGAACAGCAGCATGAAGATCTCGGGATCGAACGTGACGTGCAGGTTCAGCCTGGGCCACGCGAGCATCGCGCCGAACGCGATCTGCATCAGCGGCAGCGGCAGCCGCAACGGCAGCACACGCGTGAGCGCGCCCGACAGCGCGACCGTGAGCAGCAGAATGAGGACGGTGAAGACGATTTCCATCGATACGGCACGAGGAGAATGGAACGACCGTACGCAGTGTAGCGTGACGACGTGCGCGCTGCGCTCGAGTGCGCCGGTGCGCGCGCACGCAAACGGTGCAGCACGGCTGCGCCAGGCTGGTGCGGCGGGCGCGCAGGCGCGTGCGGCATATGTGTTCAGCGCTTGCACGGAGCTTGCTTGATGCTTGCGTACCGTCCGGCAACGACCGGAGCACCGAGGAATTCACCATGACATTGCGCGCGCCGCCCCGTTCACCCGCCACGTTCGGCCGCATCGGCAGGAGGCAGCCATGACCATCGTGCAGCAGGAGCGTCCGGCTGCCGCGTCGCCGTATCGTTTCGAGCGGGAGATGAGCTCCGGCTTCGAACGGCTGGCGACCCAGCACCACGAGCTGACGCTCACGACCGTGTTTCAGCCGATCTTCAGCCTGTCGCACCAGCGCGCGGTGGGCTACGAGGCGCTGCTGCGCGCGCACGATCCGCTCGACCGTGCGGTGTCGCCGCTCGACGTGTTCGGCCAGGCCGCGCGCCAGGGCGAGCTGCTGCAGCTCGACCGGCTCGCGCAGGCGCTGCATCTCGAGAATTTCGCGCTGCTCGGCGCGGAGCGCGAATGGCTGTTTCTCAACGTGCATCCGGGCGTGCTGACCGACCCGTTCCAGGCCGCCGCGCTGCTCGCCAACCTGAAGCGGCTCGGCATGCCGCCGCGCCGCGTCGTGCTCGAAGTGCTCGAACAGCGCGCGGAAGACGTCGAGCGGCTCGCCGACGCCGTGCGTGAGTTTCGCGCGCACGGTTTCCTGATCGCGCTCGACGATTTCGGCGCCGGCCACTCGAACATCGAGCGGATCTGGCAACTGAACCCGGACATCGTGAAGCTCGACCGCATCATGCTGTCGCACGCCGCGCATCGCACGGGGCTCACCGCGATCCTGCACGGGCTCGTCACGCTGTTGCACGAGGCCGGCAAGCTGGTGCTCGTCGAGGGGATCGAGACCGAGCACGACGCGCAGATCGCGCTGTCGTGCGAGGCCGATTTCGTGCAGGGCTATTACTTCGGCCGCCCGGCGCCCGGCTTGCCCGACAGCGCGGCGGCGACCGGCTGCATCGGCGAGCTGACCGAGCGCTTCCGGCAGCAATCCGAAGCGCGCGAGCGGCGCGATGCGCAGCGGCTCGCGCCGTACCTGCGCGCGTTCGAACGCGCGGCCGAGCGGCTCGCGGCCGGCGAAGCGCTCGACGAGGTGTGCTGGAACTTTCTCGCGCTCGACGACGCCGCGCGCTGCTTCCTGCTCGACGCGCGCGGCCGTCAGTCCGGCCGCAACGTCGTGCTGCGCGCGGACCGCGCGCTCGCCGAGGCGCGGTTCTCGCCGCTGGCCGATGCGCAGGGCGCGAACTGGCTGCGCCGGCCGTATTTCCGCACCGCGATCGCCGAGCCGGGGCGCGTGCAGCTGACGCGCCCGTATCTGTCGATCAGCGAGGCGCAGCCGTGCGTGACCTTGTCGGTGGCCGTGCGCATCGGCGATGCGCTGCACGTGCTGTGCGGCGATATCGACTGGCGCGACGACACGGCCGACGGCGCGTAGGGCCGGCCCCGCGAACGAGTCTTTCCAAACAGGGGAGCAAGCCCGTTTTTCGCATGAACGGGCCGTAGCGCACCGACGGGCGGCGCGCGCCGGATGCTGGCGCGCGTCGCGCCGCTCGGCTAGGATGCGCGAATTGTCCAGACGATTCGCGAGCCTGCCGATGAACCGAACTGCCGCTTCCTCCGTCCTTCTCGAAGTCATCGCGACGACCGTCGGCGACGCGCGGGCGCCGACCGCCTCGAGCTCGTGACCGCGATCAGCGAAGGCGGGCTCACGCCGAGCGTCGGCCTGATCGAGGCCGTCGTCGCCGCGGTGCCGATTCCGGTCAACGTGATCGTGCGCCCGCACAGCCGCTCGTTCGTCTACGACGCCGACGACCTGCGCGTGATCGAGCGCGACGTGCGCGCGGCCGTCGCGGCCGGCGCGCACGGCGTCGTGTTCGGCGCGCTCGATGCGCACGGCGACGTCGATGTCGACGCGCTCGCGCGGATCGCGGCCGCCGCCGACGGGCGCGCGCTCACGTTCCACCGCGCCTTCGACGTCGCCCGCGATCTGAACGCCGCGTTCGACGCGCTGCTGCGCGTGCCGGCCGTCACGTCGGTGCTGACCTCGGGCGGCCATCCGTCGGTGCTCGACGCGGTCGCGACGATCACGCGGCTGGTGCGGCAGGCGGCCGGCACGACGTGCACGGTGCTGGCCGGCTCGGGGCTGACGGTCGATGCGGTCGGCGATTTCGTGCGCGCCACCGGCGTGCGGGCGGTGCATTTCGGCTCGGGCGTGCGGCCCCGAGGCGAAGTGCTCGCGCCCGTCGACGCGGAGCAGGTCGCGCGCGTGCGCGCCGCGCTCGACGGCGCGGCGGCGCACGTGTGAGGCGGTCGCCGGCGTTGCGCGCCGGCGTTGCGGAGAGAAAAAGCCGGCGGATGTCCCGGCTCGGAACGCTGACGAACCCCATGTTTTTCGGAGCATGGGGTTTTGTCGTTTACGCGGCAGCGTCGTTTGCGCGCTTCGTTCAGGCAAGCCCGCGAGATCGCCGAACAGCCGCTGCCCCGGGCGCCCGAGAGCGCCGGAAGCCGCGCAGATCCGCCCGCCGCTTCGTGCGCGGCGGGCGAGCGCGCTGACGCTTACGCGTCGGCGGACATCGCGTCCGCGTCGCTCGCGCGCATGCCGAGCCGCTCGAACAGCGCGCGATCCTTCTGCGATTGCGGGTTGCTCGTCGTCAGCAGCTGGTCGCCGTAGAACATCGAGTTCGCGCCCGCGAGGAAGCACAGTGCCTGCAGCCCGTCGTCGAGCTGCTCGCGGCCGGCCGACAGGCGCACGACGGCCTTCGGCATCGTGATGCGCGCGACCGCGATCGTGCGCACGAACTCGAACGGATCGAGCGGCGCGGTGCCTTCGAGCGGCGTGCCTTCGATCGCGACGAGGTTGTTGATCGGCACCGAATCCGGATACGGATTCAGGTTCGCGAGCTGCGAAATCAGCCCCGCGCGCTCGCGGCGCGACTCGCCCATCCCGATGATGCCGCCGCAGCACACGTTGATGCCCGCGTCGCGCACGCGGTCGAGCGTGTCGAGACGGTCCTGGTACGTGCGCGTCGAGATCACCTGGCCGTAGAACTCCGGCGACGTGTCGAGGTTGTGGTTGTAGTAGTCGAGGCCCGCGTGCGCGAGCTGCTGCGCCTGCTCGTCCTCGAGCATGCCGAGCGTCATGCAGGTTTCGAGGCCGAGCTCCTTCACGCCGCGCACCATCTCGGTCAGCGCCGGCATGTGGCGTTCTTTCGGATTGCGCCATGCGGCGCCCATGCAGAAGCGGCTCGCGCCGCTCGCCTTCGCCGCGCGCGCGGCCTCGAGCACCGCATCGACGTCCATCAGCTTCTCGGCCTTCAGCCCCGTGTCGTGGTGCGACGACTGCGAGCAATAGCCGCAATCCTCCTCGCAGCCGCCCGTCTTGATCGACAGCAGCGTCGACAGCTGCACCGCGTTCGCATCGAAATACTCGCGATGCACCTGCTGCGCGCGGAACATCAGGTCGTTGAACGGCAGCTCGAACAGCGCGACGACGTCGGCGACGCGCCAGCGCTGCGGCGTCGGTGCCGCGACGGGGATCGCGTCGGGTTGCACGGCGGCGGTCTGGGCTTGGGTCATGGTGGTTTTCCTGTGCTGGATGCGGGAACGTGGGGATGGGGGCGTCAATGCTGCGCGCGGCGCAGCGTGTCGACGAGCGCGGCGATGTCGAGCATCGCCGCGGCGGATTCGGGGGCGGCGGGCCGTAGGTGCGCCACGCGGCCGAGCAGCGGCGCGCGATGCTCGCGCGCGAGCCAGTCGCGAATCGTCGCGACGTTTTCGTCGGCGTACGACATCGCCGGATCGACGTGGTTCGCGACCCAGCCGGCGAGCGTGAGGCCGCGCTGGCGGATCGCGTCGGCCGTCAGCAGCGCATGGCTGATGCAGCCGAGCCGGATGCCGACGACGAGCACGACCGGCAAGCCGAGCGCGACCGCGAGATCGGCCGTGTCCTGCGTGTCGTTGAGCGGCACGCGAAAGCCGCCGACGCCTTCGACGACGACGACGTTCGCGCGCGTCAGCGCTTCGCGATGGCTCGCGACGATCGTGTCGATGTCGAGCGTCACGCCTTCGTGCGCGGCGACGATGTGCGGCGCGGCCGGCGCCTTCAGCAGGAACGGCGTGCGCAGCTCGGGCGGCAGCGCGACGTTCGCGGCGGCGTCGAGCTGGTCGGCGTCCTCATTGCGCCAGATGCCGTCGCGCTCGTACGCGCCGGCCGCGACCGGCTTCAGCGCGGCCGCGCGCAGCCCGTGCCGCGCGAAGCCGTGCAGCATCGCGGCCGATACGAAGGTCTTGCCGATCTCGGTGTCGGTGCCGGTGACGAAAACGGACAGTGCGGTGCTCATGCGCTCGCCTCGCTGGCTGCGATCAGCGCGGCTTCGAGCCGCGCGAGATCGTCGAACGAATGGGCGGCCGACAGCGAGATGCGCAGCCGCGACGTGCCGGCCGGCACCGTCGGCGGGCGGATCGCCGGCACCCACAGCCCGCGGGCGTCGAGCGCGCGCATCGCCGCGAGCGTCGCGTCGTTGCTGCCGATCACGAGCGGCTGCACGGCCGTGTGCGAATCGACCGGCTGCCAGCGCGTCGCGCGCAGCAGCGCGCGCGTGCGTTCGATCAGCGCGGCGAGATGCGCGCGGCGCGCGTCGCCTTCGTCGCCGCCGATCACCTTCAGGCTCGCCGACACCGCGTGCGCGACCGCCGGCGGCGCGGCCGTCGTGAAGATGTAGCTGCGCGCGCGCTGGATCATCCATTCGATCGCGGTCTCGTGCGCGACGACGAACGCGCCGGCGACGCCGGCGGCCTTGCCGAGCGTGCCGACGTAGACGAGGTTCGGCGAGCGCAGCGCGGCGGCCGCGAGCGCGCCGCGGCCTTGCGGGCCGAGCACGCCGAAGCCGTGCGCGTCGTCGACGACGAGCCATGCGCCGTGGCGTTCGGCCAGCGCGACGAGTTCGGCGAGCGGCGCGAGGTCGCCGTCCATGCTGAACACGGTGTCGCTGACGATCAGCTTCGTCGGCGCATCGGACGCATCGAGCAGCGCGCCGAGCGCGTGCATGTCGGCGTGCGGATAGATCTGCACGTTCGCGCGCGACAGCCGGATGCCGTCGATCAGCGACGCGTGGTTCAGCGCGTCGGAGAAGATCGTCGCCTGCTTGCCGGTGAGCGCGGTCATCGCGGCGAGGTTGGCCATGTAGCCGGTGCTGAAGTACAGCGCGCGCGGCGCGTCGGAGAAGCCGCCCGCGAAGCCGGCGAGTTCGTCCTCGAGGCGCGCGTGCGCGCGCGAATGGCCGCCGAGCAGATGCGAGCCGCCGCTGCCCGACCCGTAACGCTGCGCGCCTTCGGCGAACGCGGCGACGAGCGCCGGATGGGCGGCGAGGCCGAGGTAATCGTTGCTCGCGAAGCCGACGATGTCGCGGCCGTCGACGCGCATGTGCGCGTCGCAGGCGGTGTCGGCGGTGCGGCGCACGCGGCGCAGGCCCTGTGCGTCGAGCTCGGCGAGGCCGCGCTGCAGCGTGTCGAGCAGCGGCGTGGCGATGGGTGGCGCGCCCGGCTTCATCGTGCGGCCTCCGCGAGCGTGGCGTCGAGCGTGTCGCGCGTGCGTTGCGCGAGCCACGCGATGTCGTCGTCGGTCATCACGTACGGCGGCATCAGGTACACGGTCGTGCCGATCGGGCGCAGCAGCAGTTCGCGCTCGAGCGCGCGCTCGAAGAAGCGGCGCGAGAAGCCGCGCGCCGCGTCGCCGTCGAGCGCGACGTCGAACGCGAACAGCGTGCCACGCTCGCGCAGGTGGCGCACCTGCGGATGCGCGTCGAGCGGCGCGAGCGCGGCGCGCAGCGCGGCCGACTTGCGCGCGTTGGCGGCGAGCACGTCGTCGCGCGCGAACAGCTCGAGCGTGGCGACCGCCGCGCGGCACGCGAGCGGGTTGCCGGTGTACGAATGCGAATGCAGGAAGCCGCGCGTCGTGTCGTCGTCGTAGAACGCCGCGTACACGTCGTCGCGCGTGAGCACCAGCGACAACGGCAGATAGCCGCCGCTGATCCCTTTCGACAGGCACAGGAAATCGGGCCATACGCCGGCCTGCTCGCACGCGAAGAAGGTGCCGGTGCGGCCGCAGCCGACCGCGATCTCGTCGGCGATCAGATGCACGCCGAACTCGTCGCACAGCGCGCGCAGCCCGCGCACGTACGACGGATCGTGCATCGCCATGCCGGCCGCGCACTGCACGAGCGGCTCGACGAGCAGCGCGGCGATCTGCCCGGCGCGTTCGGCGAACAGGCGGCGTACGTCGCCGAGCGCGCGCTGCGCGACGTCGGCGGCCGTCTCGCCCGGCTGCGCGCCGCGCGCATCGGGCGAGGCGACCACGTGCGCGTTGCGGATCAGCGGGTCGTACGCATCCTTGAACAGCGCGACGTCGGTCACGCCGAGCGCGCCGATCGTCTCGCCGTGATAGCTGTTGGCGACGCACACGAATTCGCGCTTGTCCCCCTGGCCGCGATTGCGCCACGCGTGGAAGCTCATCTTCAGCGCGATCTCGACGGCCGATGCGCCGTCCGACGCGAAGAACGCGTGGCCGAGCGTGCGCGCGGTGAGCGCATGCAGCCGCTCGGCGAGTTCGATCGCCGGCTCGTGCGTGCAGCCGGCGAGCATCGCGTGCTCGAGCGTGTCGAGCTGGTCCTTCAGCGCGGCGTTGATGTGCGGATTCGCATGGCCGAACAGGTTCACCCACCACGAGCTGATCGCGTCGAAGTAGCGGCGGCCGTCGCGGTCGTACAGCCATACGCCGGCGCCGCGCGCGACGGGGACGAGCGGCAGGCGCTCGTGGTGTTTCATCTGGGTGCAGGGGTGCCAGACCGCGCGCAGGCTGCGCGCGACCCAGTCGTCGGTGGCTGGCGTACTCAAGGCAACTCCGGGAGACAAACGGCGGCGGGCATCGAACCGGATGCCGCGCGGCGACTGACGGAAAACGCGCTGAGATTAGCGTGTTCCGCGGCCCGTTGCACTACCGGTTACAAACGCCGCAAAGCCTTATGGGACGGGAGTTCGGCGCAGATCGGGGGCGCTCGGAACGGTACGCGCCAGATGCTCCGAAATGACCGCAGATGACGACGTTCGAGTGAGCCCACCCAACAGAAAAAATCGTGGGAAAGCGGCGCGAGCGAGCCGGAAGAATCGGGGTTGGAAGGAGAAACGGGCGTGGTGTGGCGCCGCGCGGCTGAGCGGCAGCTGCTCGACAGAGCGGGCGGGGAAGCGGGGCAGGAAAGCCAGGCGGCGAAGCGAGGCGGGAAAGGATGCGGGACGGGCGCGCGCCGCGGCGTCGCGCCCGGGAGCGTCAGCGCGAAGCCAGTGCGCGCGTGTCGGTGGTGGTTTCAGCGTCGCCGCTATCGGCGGTTTGCGTCGTGTTGCCGTTCCACACGACGCGATCGTTCACCGCGTACAGGCGGCATGCGCCGGCGCTTTGCTTCGAGCAGTTGTCGAGCGCGAGCGCCATCGGATCGTCGCCGCCTTCGGCCCACGACCACGCGCCTTCCGACGACACCGCGAACGCGCGGCTCGGATGCTGGTTCAGGAAGTGCCGATAGCCTTCGCGGCCCGCTTCGTCGAGGAACGGCACCGCATCGACCGAATCGATCGACGCGTAGCCGGTCGCCTTCGGCTCGTGCGGGTTCGCGACCGCGTAGCGCACCGAGGTCGGCAGGTTCAGCTCCGCGAGGAACGCATGCACGGCCGGCCACCACACGGGCACGCCGTCGCGATCGACGATCAGCCGGTGGGCATCGTCCTTGTAGCGGCCGTAATCGACGAATTGCGCCTGCGTGCCGTGCGACACGTACGCGTCGTGCATCTGCGCGACGAGCCCGGGCGTCCACACGGAGTCGTTGTCGCCGTACAGCCACAGCGAGCGCACGCTCGTATGCGCGCCGTACTGGCCGAACGCGTCGACGAGGTTGCGCTGCCAGCCGTCGCAGAGATCCTGGCGCAGCCCGCCGGAGAAATTGATGATGCCGCGCACGCCCGGCGCCGCTTCGGTGCCGTACGCGACCGACACGAGCCCGCCGTGCGACGTGCCCGCGACGACGATGCGCGACGCATCGACGTACGGCTGATGCGACATGTAGCGCACGGTGGCGTCGACGTCGGCCGCTTGCGCGAGGCCGTTCTTGCCGACGTTGCAGCCTTCCTGCCGGTAGGTGCCGCCCGAACCGGCGAAGCCCTGGCGGTTCGGTGCGATCACCGCATAGCCGCGGCGCACGAATTCACGGGCGAACGCGAGCGGCCGGCTGCGCGGCTGCTGATGCAGATCGCCGGTGTTCTTGCCGTGATTGAAGACGACGAGCGGGAACGGGCCGGGGCCGTTCGGCTTGAACAGCGTGGCTTCGAGCATCACCGAGCCCGACGCATCGGCCGGAATGCTGATGATCTGTTCGTTGAGGTTGGCGGCGACCTGCGGGAGACCCGACGTGCCGTAATCGAAGCGCTCGGCGCGTGCGAGCGAGCCGCCGGTCGCACCGGCGTTCGTACCGACGTTGACGGTCGACAGCGTACCGGCCTGAGCGGCCGACAGCACGCTGGCCGCCATCCATCCCACCAATGCTTTGCTGAACGCCATTCGTAAGCCCTGCCATGCAACATGACCGATCTGACAGCCATCCTAGCCCGACAAATTCGGGTTGTGCAATGCGGGAATTACCCGGCGTCTGACACAGCAACTATTTGTCAGCGTTCGCTTACTTCGCCGTCGACATAGCGCCAGAAACCGCGCTCGTCGCGCTCGAACCGGCTGGTTTCGTGCAGCCGGTACGCACGGCCGCCGACCTTGTAGCGCGCGACGAACTCGACCTGCGCGTGGCTCGCGTCGACGGGCGTGTGGCGTTTGATCGCAAGGCCGAGCCAGCGCGGCGCGTCGGGCGCGGCCGGATCGGCGTCGAGATCGGCCGGGCAGGTGCGCGCGTCCCAGGTCGCGCGCAGGTAGTCGGTCGCGCCGAGCACATAGGCGCTATAGCGCGAGCGCATCAACTCCAGCGCGCTCGGCGCGGCTTCGCCGCCGTCGATGAAGCGGCCGCAGCATGCCGCATAGCGCGGCGCCGCGGTTTTGCCGGCCGGGGCCGGCGATGCGCCGCCGCACGGGCACGCATCGGGTCGGTTCGAAATCATGAGAATCGTGAATTGACGACGTCGGGTTGCGACCTCGGCTTACCAGCTGAGCTCGACGCCGTCGTACTGGAGGAAACGGCCGTTGGCGCGCGATACGTCCGCGCCGGCCTCGGCGATCACGCGGCGCATGCCGGTCACGCTCGTTTCCGGATCGATCGCGGCTTCTGCGCCGCCCATGTCGGTGCGCACCCAGCCGGGATGCAGCGAGATACACGCAGCGTGGCGCGTCTGCAGCGACGCGATGCGCAGCACGTCGTTCAGCGCCGCCTTGCTCGCGCGGTACAGCCAGCCGGTCGTGCCGGTCGCATCGGCGATGCTCCCCATCCGGCTCGACACCACGGCCAGCACGCCGCGCGCGTCCTCGACGAGCGGCAGCACGATCGGCAGCAGCTGCATCGGCCCGCGCACGTTGGTGTGCATCACCGCGTCGAAGTCCTCGTTGCCGATCGTCTCGACGCCTTCGGTGCGCGGCCCGTAGACGCCCGACACCAGAACGGCCGCGTCGAGCCGCTCGCCGTCGAGCTTCCAGCCGAGCGCCGCGATCTGCTCGGGCTGCGCGATGTCGAGCGCATGCGCGTGGGCGCCTGCGGCCCGCAGCGCCGCGAGCGACGCGTCGTCGCGCGCGGTCGCGATCACGTTCCAGCCGTCGCGCCGGTATTGCCGGACGAATTCGCGCCCGAGGCCGCGCGATGCGCCGACGATCAGTACGGTTTTCATGTTCGCCGCTCCTTTGGTTTGCGCCGCCGTCGTGGCAGCGCCGTGTGTCGGGTCGATGCGGTGTTCGCCGCGCCCGTTACTGCGCGTCGTCGCACGGCTTGAGCGTGTCGGCGACCGCCTGCGCGACGTGTTCGAGATGCGCGGCGTCCGCGGCGACCATGTCGTTGTCCGGCGCATGCTGGCCGCGGGCGGTGAGCGCCGCGACGCAGCGCCGGTAGGTCGCCTCGAGCGCGTCGAACCGCGATACGGACATCCCGAGGTTGCGCATCCGGCCGTCGTGCACGCCGTACACGAGCGCGTGCACGGTGAGCGACTGGCCGCGCGCCCACGCGTCGTTGACGATCGTCGCGCGGCACACGTTGACGACCTGCTCGATCGCGTTCAGCTCGATCAGCCGGCGATAGCGCGCTTCGCCCACCGGCCATTCGTCGAGCAGCGCCGCGTGGCGCTCGCGCACGTCCTGCACGTGATGCAGCCAGTTGTCGGCGAGGCCGACGCGGCGGTTGTGCAGCGCGGCGTTCACGCCGGAGCAGCCGTAATGGCCGACCACCATGATGTGCTTCACGCGCAGGATGTCGACCGCGAACTGGATCACCGACAGGCAGTTCAGGTCGCTGTGTACGACGACGTTCGCGATGTTCCGATGCACGAACACTTCGCCGGGCGGCAGGCCGATGATCTGGTTGGCCGGCACGCGCGAATCCGAGCAGCCGATCCACAGATATTCGGGCGCCTGCTGGTCGGCCAGCCGCGTGAAGAATTCGGGATCCTCGGCGAGCTGGCGCTTGACCCACGCGTCGTTGTTGGCGAAGAGATGCGAAAGCGGATTGTCCTGGGTGTTCATCGATGTGGATTCCGTTGGCGGAAGTCGGGGCGACGGCGCGCGCGGGCGAGCTGCGTCGCCCGTGCGTCAGGCGGCGCGCTGCGCGGCGCCGGCGCCGTCGTCATGGTCCGGCGTCGCGTCGAAGCGGGCGGCATAGCGCACGCAAAAGCGCAGCGACGTGTCGTACGGGTAAAAATCGGGCAATTCGCCCTGCAACAGCTTGTCCTTGCTCGCTTGCCACAGCGCCGGGTCGAAAAAGTCCGCGTGGTGCTTCATGAACACCGTGCGCACGCGCGGGTCGCCGAGCAGGAACGGACCGTAGGTTTCCGGAAAGATGTCGTGCGGGCCGACGGTATACCACGGTTCGCCCGACAGTTCGTCTTCCTCGTTGCGCGGCGGCGGCACGCGCCGCACGTTGCAGTCGGTCAGGTATTCGATCTCGTCGTAGTCGTAGAACACCACGCGGCCGTGGCGCGTGACGCCGAAGTTCTTGTACAGCATGTCGCCGGGGAAGATGTTGGCCTTCATCAGCTCCTTCACCGCGTTGCCGTACTCCTTCACGCCGTGCTCGATGTCCGCGTCGCTGCCGTTCTGCAGGTACAGGTTCAGCGGCGTCATCCGGCGCTCGATGTACAGATGCTCGATCACGAGGTTGTCGTCCTCGTATTCGAGCAGCGACGGCACTTCCTTCTCGAGCTCGCGCACGAGCGCATGGTCGAGCCGCGACAGCGGCAGCGCGACGCTCGAATATTCGAGCGTGTCGGCCATCCGGCCGAGCCGGTCGTGGCGCTTCACGAGCTGGTACTTCTCCATGATCTGCGCGCGCGTGGTTTCCTTCGGCGGCGGGAAGTGATCCTTGATGATCTTGAACACGTACGGGAACGACGGCAGCGTGAACACCAGCATCACGAGGCCCTTGATGCCGGGCGCGATGATGAAGCGGTCGCTCGAATGCGACAGATGGTGCAGCAGATCGCGGTAGAACAGGTTCTTGCCCTGCTTCTGCAGGCCCACCGACGTGTAGATCTCGGCCTTCGGCTTGCCGGGCATGATGGTGCAGAGGAAATCCACGTACGCGGACGGCACGCCCATGTCGACCAGGAAGTACGAGTGCGAGAAGCTGAAGATCACCTGCAGCAGCTCGCGGCGCAGCAGCACCGTATCGACCGCGAGCACGCCGGCGCGCACGTGGCGGATCGGCATCGCGAACGGCAGCACGCGATCGGCGTTGATGATGCGGCCGATGATGTACGCGCTCTTGTTGCGGAAGAACAGCGACGACAGCACGTGAATCTGGAAATTGGGCGCCGCATCGAACTGGCCGAACTCGTCGTCGATCGCCTGCATCACGCAGCCGATGTCGCGCGTGAGGTCCTCGAACGGCGGCTCGAGCTGGAAGTTCGTGACGATGCGCGCGAGCGTGGCCGCGAGCCCGTCGGTGCCCGGATAGTACGCGCGATAGGTCGGCTTCGCGGCCGGCTCGTCGTTCTCCAGGTATTCGGTCGAGATCGCCGGCCGCACGAAGATGAAGTCGTTGTTGAAATACGAACGGTGCAGGATCTTGCAGCAGACCGAATTGAAGAAGGTTTCCGCGCACTCGGGCTGGCGATGCGACGTGAGCAGCCCGATGTAGTGCAGCTTGATCTGCTGCCACACTTCGTCGTCGATGTTCTCGGCGTCGTATTCGTCCTCGAGCAGCTCGACGCATTCCTTCACGCGCTCGTCGTACGACGTGATCCGCTCGCGTGCGAGGCGCTGTAGCCCGTGCCAGTCGCCGCGCTCGTACAGCGTCTTCGCTTCGACGGCGGCTTCCCGAAAGATCCGGTAGTGGCGGTCGAAGTATTCGAGCATCGTCTGCGCGATGTCGAAACCGATCTGCGACGACAGCAGTTTGGGGAAGTGATTCATGCGTGCAGGCTCGTTCGAGAGGGACCGTAGAGGGACCGTAAGCACTCGCCATTCTAGCGCCCAAGTCGGCGTTTCAATGATTTCCGCGACGCCGCGCCGACGGCCGTCACAACGCGCGTTGTGCGCCGTTGCCGGCGGTTCGGTGCATCTTCGCGCAAAGATGCGGGTACGGAACCGATTCTGGCACGAACTTTTTTCGCGCGGCGAACGCACGCCGCACGGCCCGCATCGTGCGGCGGCGCTAGAATCGACGCGATACGCGCAGCGGCGCGCGCGCCGTCCGCAGGGTGCGGGCTCGGGCCGCCCGCGCCCGGATCGCCGCGCATTGGCACGCCATTGCCCACCATTACACGCCTTTCGCACCGCAGGTGCGCCGCGTGTGTACCGATAACGACGAGACACCCCACCGATGAACGCACTGGAACACCAACTCGACTATCCGTTCGCCGACACGCTGCCCGCCGCGGGCGACACGTTCGAGGTCGCGCCGGGCGTGCGCTGGCTGCGCATGCCGCTGCCGTTTTCGCTCGACCACATCAACCTGTGGCTGCTGCGCGACGAGATCGACGGGCAGGCCGGC
The DNA here is from genome assembly GCF_000745665.1 of Burkholderia sp. WP42. NCBI lineage: Bacteria > Pseudomonadati > Pseudomonadota > Betaproteobacteria > Burkholderiales > Burkholderiaceae > Burkholderia > Burkholderia sp. WP42. Next base: position 318,050 of record NZ_JQJT01000003.1, read on the forward strand.
TGGACGATCGTCGACTGCGGGATCGCGTCGGACGCGATCCGCACGCACTGGGAACACATCTTCGACACGCAGCTCGACGGGCTGCCGGTGCTGCGCGTGCTGGTCACGCATTGCCACCCCGATCACTTCGGTCTCGCCAACTGGCTCTGCGAAGGCGGCGAGCGCGGCCGCTGGAACGTGCGGCTGTGGATGACGCTCGGCGAATACATGTTCGGCTGCCTGATGGCGGCCGGCAACGGCTCGAACGCGGGCGGCGCGGCGGCGGCCGAGCATTTCGCGCGTCATGGCCTCACCGATCCGGTCGCGCTCGACAAGCTGCGCAGCCGCCGCAGCTACTACTCGGACCTCGTGCCGGCCGTGCCGCCGCGCTACCGCCGCCTGCGCGACGGCGACGCGGTGACGATCGGCGCGCGCACCTGGCGCGTCGTCACCGGCTACGGGCATTCGCCTGAACATTGCGCGCTCCACAGCGAAGCGGACGGCGTGCTGATTTCCGGCGACATGGTGCTGCCGCGCATCTCGACCAACGTGTCGGTGTTCGATCTCGAGCCGGAAGCGAACCCGCTTGCGCTGTATCTGGAATCGCTCGGCCGCTACGAGACGATGGCGCCCGACACGCTCGTGCTGCCGTCGCACGGCAAGCCGTTCCGCGGCGTGCGCACGCGCATCGCGCAACTGCGCGCGCACCACGACGCGCGTCTCGACGAAGTGCGTGCCGAGTGCGCCGAACGCCCGGCGAGCGCGGCCGACATCGTGCCGATCATGTTCCGCCGCCGCGAGCTCGACATCCATCAGATGACGTTCGCGCTCGGCGAGGCGCTCGCGCACCTGAACCTGCTGTGGCTTGCCGGCGAGCTCGTGCGCGAGCAGGGCGACGACGGCATGCTGCGGTTCCGCGGCGTGCGCTGAGGGCGTGGTGGCGTCGTTACGCGGCGGCGCGGCGCGGCGCAGGCCGGCGCGCTGTCGTTGCGTGGTGTGGTTGGGGCGGGCGAGACGGCGAACGCACGCGTCGTGCGTCGCGGCCTCGATTGGGTCGGGAATGCCGGCCAGCGCGGCTTCGATCGCGCGCGCCGATTCGAGATCGAGGCGTGTGGTCAGCTTGTCGAGCAGCAGCAACTAACTGCGCGTGCGTGCGGTGCCGCAACGCGCATCCGACTCTTGGCGGCCAGCGGCGGGTGCCGCTGGCGGTGAGATGAGACGCGCCGTGCATGCGAGGCATGCACGTGCGCCGCACACGCCTACTGCACGGACACCGTCGTGAAGTTCTGACGGCCGAACGGGCTCACGCGATAGCCGCTCACGTTCGCGCGCGTGAGCGCGGCCGCAGTCGGGTAGCCGAGCGGAATCCACAGCGCCTGGTCGTGGATGATCTTCTGCGCCGCTTCGTACAGCTTCGCGCGCTTGGCCTGATCGGCGGTCGCCTTGCCGTCGGCGATCAGCTTGTCGAGCTGCGCGTCGCAGAAACGCGCGAAGTTGATGCCCGACTTCACCGCGTTGCAGCTGAACAGCGGCGTCAGGTAATTGTCCGGATCGCCGTTGTCGCCGGCCCAGCCCATGAACAGCATGTCGTGCTGGCCGAGCTTCGCCTGCTTGATCAGCTCGCCCCATTCGATCACCTTCACGTCGGCCTTCACGCCGATCTTCGCGAGGTCGGCCTGCAGCAGCTCGGCGCCGGCCTTCGGGTTCGGGTTCAGCACGCTGCCGGTCGGGCGCGTCCAGATCGTCGTCGTGAAGCCGTTCGGGAAGCCGGCCTGCGCGAGCAGTTGCTTCGCCTTCGCCGGATCGTACGGATACGGCGCGAGGTCCTTCGCGTAGCTCCACGTGTTCGGCGGATACGGGTTGTTCGCGGCCGTCGCCGTGTTGTCGAACACGACCTTCAGATAGGTCGCGCGATCGAAGGCGAGGTTCAGCGCCTCGCGCACCTTGTCGTTGTCGAGCGGCCTTTTCTGCGTGTTCAGCGCGACGAACGCGGTCATGAACGCGGGCGTCTGCACGACCTTCAGCGCGCTTTCGCCCTTCGCGGCGAGCACGTCCTGCGGCTTCGGCGACAGCGCGATCTGGCATTCGCCGGCCTTCACCTTCTGCATGCGCACCGACGCGTCGGGCGTGATCGCGTAGATCAGCCGGTCGACCTTCGGCTTCGCGCCCCAGTAGCTCGGGTTCACGTCGTAGCGGATCAGCGCGTCCTTCGTATAGCTCTTCAGCACGAACGGGCCGGTGCCGATCGGCTTCGCGTTCAGGTCGGCCTGCTTGCCGGCCTTCAGCAGCTGGTCCGCGTATTCGGCCGAGTAGATCGACGCGAAGCCCATCGTCAGGATCGGCACGAACGTCGCGTTCGGCTCGTTCAGCACGAACTTCACGGTGCTGTCGTCGACTTTCGAGACCGACTTCACGAGCTTCGCGAGGCCCATCGACTGCGCGTGCGGGAAGCCGCTCGCGCCGGCCACCTTGTGCCACGGGTTCGAATCGTCGAGCATCCGCGCGAACGTGAAGACGACGTCGTCGGCGTTCAGCGGGCGGCCAGGCTTGAAGTAGTCCGTGGTCTGGAACGCGACGTTCGGGCGCAGATGGAACGTGTAGGTGAGGCCGTCGGCGCTCGCTTCCCATTTGTCGGCGAGCGCGGGGACGACCTTTTTGGTCGCTTCGTCGTACGACACGAGCGTATTGAAGATCACGTCGGCCGACGCGTTGGTGGTGACGAGCGAGTTGTACTGCACGACGTCGAAGCCGTCGGGGCTCGACTCGGTGCAAACGGTGAGCGGCTTGGCGGCGGCGACGCCCGGAGCGGCGACGGCGGCGGCCAGTGCCGCCGCGGCGAACAGCTTGACGTGCATAGGTTCTCCCACGTGACTTGTGATTTTTGCGCGGTGTCGGAATGCGGCGCGGCCCGGCGAGGCCGGGCCGGCGCGGCTGGCGAATAGGATACCGTCAAAGCGCGCGCGGCGTGGGTAAAGGCGCCGGAACGCGGCGAATTGCGCGACAAACGGGTGCGTTCGCGACGGAATGCGTGCTGGGGCGGCGGCGCGGTGGGGTGTGCGGTGGCGCGGGGAGGGAAGTGGCGGAAGCAACGAGAAGCCCGGCGCGGCTGGCTGGCGGCAGCGATGCTTCGTGCGTGTGTTTGGCGCACGGCGCGGCGCGGGGTGCGCGATGCGTGAAGCGTGGAATGTGGCGCGTGAAGCGTGAAGCGTGAAGCGTGGAATGTGGCGCGTGAAGCGTGAAGCGTGAAGCGTGGAGTGTGGCGCGTGAAGCGTGAAGCGTGAAGCGTGAAGCGTGGAGTGTGGAGTGCAGCGCAGTGCGCAGTGCGAAGGGCGAAGGTAGAGCGTAGAGCGAGATGCGAGATGCGAGATGCGAGATGCGCGATGCGCGGCGCCGGAGGTATCCGGCCCGAACCAACGGCGCGCCCGCCGCGCCGACGCAGAATCGTCCCGCGGCGCTCCGCGAGCGCCGCGTCAGTGCGCGCCGGCCTTCGGCTTGCGCGGCGCCTTCTCGAACAGACGGTCGTAGAGCCAGCGCGGCAGCACGTGCAGCACCTTCGCGACGACGCCCATCTGCCACGGGATCACGCGGAACGCGTGTTGCCGCGCGATCGCGCGGGCCGCACGGGCCGCGAAGCGGTCGGCGTCCATCAGGAACGGCATCCGGTACGGGTTGTGCGCCGTCATCGGCGTGCGGATATAGCCGGGCGCGATCGTCACGACGCCGACGCCGGCCGGCCGCAGTTCGACGCGCAGCGCCTCGAGGTACTTGATCGCCGCCGACTTCGACGCGCTGTAGGCGCCCGAACCCGGCAGCCCGCGCACGCCGGCGACGCTCGCAACGCCGACCAGCGTGCCGTGGCGCGCGGCCGTCATCGGGCCGACGAACGGCTCGAAGGTCGCGACCATCCCGTAATAGTTGATGTCCATCACGTCGCGGAACGCGGCGAGATCGCCCTGGCCCGTGACGGCGCCCTGGCTGATGCCAGCGTTCGCGATCACGACGTCCGGGCAGCCGTGCGCGGCGATGAACGATGCGGCGGCCGTGGCCAGCGCGTCGGCATCGCGCACGTCGGCGCGATACACCGACACGGACAGCTTCGGAAAGCGCCGCGCGAATGCGTCGAGCGCTTCGGTGCGGCGCGCGACGAGCGCGAGCGTCGCGCCCTGGCGTGCATATTCGTCGGCCAACGCGAGGCCGAGGCCGCTCGACGCGCCGGTGATGAAAACCTTCAGCGGAGTAGTCATGCCGGCGCGCGCTCGCGGATCAGAGCTTCTTGTCCTGCACCTGCTTCACGAGGTAGTCGAGCACCTGCGCGGTACCCGGAATGCTGTTCGTGTAAGCCGGACCAGTCTTGTACTTGCCCTGAACGACGACGGTCGGCACGCCGTCGATCGCGTAGTTCTTCATCAGCTCGGCCGACTGCTTGACTTGGCCTTGCACGCTGAACGAGTTGTACGCGTCCATGAACTGCTTCTTGTCGACGCCTTGCGTCGCCAGGAAGTCGGCCTGCGCCTGCGGCGTCAGCAGGTAATTCTTCTGCTTGTGGATCGCGTTGAAGATCGCCGGCGTGACCTTCTCCGAGATGCCCAGCGCGGACACCGCGTAGTACAGCTTCGAATGCGGGACGAAGTCGTCGCGGAACGCGACCGGCACGCGCTTGAAGTCGATGTTGGCGCCTTGCTTCTTCACCCACGCCTCGAGCGTCGGCTCGAATTCGTAGCAGTGCGGGCAGCCGTACCAGAAGAATTCGATGACCTCGACCTTGCCGGCCGGCGCCGACACCGGCTGCGGCGACTTCATCACTTCGAAGTCCTTGCCCGACACCGGTGCGGCGGGCGTTGCGTGCGCGAAGCCGGCGACCAGGCCCACGGAGAGGAGAAGCGTGCTAAGCAGTTTTTTCATGTTGGGAACGTCGTCAGTTGCTCGGGTTACGGAACGTAACGGAATCTGCGTGGGCGCGGCCGGCGCTCACTGCTTCGTGAAGCGGATCACCGCCGTGTCGACACCTGCATCGGACAGGCGCTGACGGGCCGAGTTCATATCCTCGAACTTCGAGAACGGGCCGACCCGCACGCGGAAGTAGGTCACGCCGCTGACGTCGCGCTTCGATACCTTCGACTCGAAGCCCTGGAAGCCGAGCCGTGCGCGCTGCTGCTCGGCGTCGCTTTCCGTCTTGTACGCGCCGACCTGCAGGAAGTAGCCGGTGTTCGCGTCGCTGGCGCTCGGCGCTTTGGCCGCTGCGGACGACGTCGCGGACGGCGCCGGCTTCGCGGCGTTCGCGGCGGCTTGCTGTTGCTGCTGCTTTTGCGCGGCAGCCTGCTGCGCCTGCTTCTGCGCGGCGAAACGCGCGAGGTCGTCCTCGCCGGACTGCTGCTGTTGTTGCGCCTGTTGCGTCTTCTTCGGCGGCGGGTTGTCGGCCGGCTTCGGCGCGACGGCGACGCCGTTGCCCGACGCTGCGTTGTTCGAGGCGTTGTTCGACGCGGTGCCGTTGTTCGCGCTGCCGGAGCCGTTCGCGCCGTTCGCGTTGCCCGACGACGGCACCTCGACGATCTGCGGTTCGGGCAGCAGGCCGCCCTGGGTCTGGTTCGCGGCCTGGCCGGGCGCGGTATTGGGCGGCGCGGACTGCGCGGCCTGCGGCACCGGCTGGCCGGGCGTCTTGCCCTGCAGCGCGCGGTTCGGATCGAACTGCTGCGGCTGGCTCGCGCCGTTGTCGACGGGCGGCGCCACCTTCGACACGAACGGCGACGGCGAACGCGTGATGTAGAGCGCCACCACCACCGCAATCGCGAGGCCGACGATCAGGCCCAGCACGATTCCAAGAAATGTTCCTCCGGCTTGTTTCGATTGCTTCGAAGTACGGCGTGGTTGTGCCATTGCTTGAGTCACCTGCAAAAAGAATCGTGAAAAGGCTGCGGCAGGCGGGATCCTGCGGGCGGGCGCCGCCGCGGCCATTCGCTGCCCAGTTCGGGCCGCTTACATCTTGGCGGGCGCGGATACCCCGAGCATCGCCAGGCCGTTCTCCAGCACCTGCCGGGTCGCGGCGAGCAGCGCGGCGCGTGCGTTGCGCGGCGCTTCGTCGTCGACCAGCACGCGCTCCGCATTGTAGAACGAGTGGAATTCACCAGCGAGATCGCGCAGATAGAACGCGACCGCGTGCGGCGCCAGCTCGTTCGCGGCGTGCGTGAGGAGATCCGGATACTCGGCGAGCTTCTGCATCAGCGACACGGCCTGCGGGCTCGTGAGCTGCGACAGGTCGGCGCCCGGCAGTTGTGCGACGTCGACGTTGTAGCGCGCCTTCAGTTCGTTGAGCACCGAGCAGATCCGCGCGTGCGCGTACTGGACGTAGTAGACGGGGTTCTCGTCGTTCTGTTTCAGCGCGAGGTCGATGTCGAACACGAACTCGGTGTCGGCCTTGCGCGAGATCAGGAAGAAGCGGACCGCGTCGCGGCCGCGCGTGATGGTCGCTTCGTCGATCATGTCGGGCGCGGCCTCCTGGCCCGGCGCCGCGCCGCCCGACCATTCGATCAGGTCGCGCACCGTCACGTAGCTGCCCGCGCGCTTCGACAGCTTCACTTCCTGGCCGTCGCGCATCACGGTGACCATCTTGTGCAGCACGTAGTCGGGATAGCCCTTCGGGATGCCGATGTGCAGCCCCTGGAGCCCGGCGCGCACGCGCGCGATCGTGCCGTGGTGGTCAGAGCCCTGGATGTTGATCACCTTCGTGAAGCCGCGCTCCCATTTCGTCACGTGGTACGCGACGTCCGGCACGAAGTACGTGTACGTGCCGTCCGACTTGCGCATCACGCGGTCCTTGTCGTCGCCTTCGTCGGTCGTGCGCAGCCACAGCGCGCCGTCCTGCTCGTAGGTCATGCCGGCCTTGACCAGCGCGTCGACTGTCTTCTCGACGCGGCCTTCGCTGTACAGCGACGACTCGAGGTAGTACTGGTCGAATTTCACGCCGAACGCCTGCAGGTCCATGTCCTGTTCGTGGCGCAGGTAGGCGACCGCGAACTTGCGGATCGCGTCGAGATTCTCGATGTCGCGCGCGCCGGTGACCGGCTCGCCGTCCTTCGCCGCGACCGTCGCGCCGTTCAGGTAGTCGCGCGCGATGTCGGCGATGTATTCGCCGTTGTACGCGGCTTCGGGCCAGCCGGCGTCGCCCGGCTTCAGGCCGCGCGCGCGCGCCTGCGTCGAGATCGCGAGGTTGGCGATCTGCACGCCCGCGTCGTTGTAGTAGAACTCGCGGTGCACCGCGTAGCCCTGGCTCGCGATCACGTTCGCGAGCACGTCGCCGAGCGCCGCCTGGCGGCCGTGGCCGACGTGCAGCGGGCCGGTCGGGTTGGCCGAGACGAATTCGACCAGCACCCGCTTGCCTTTTTCACGCTCCGACGTGCCGAACGCGCGGCCCTGCTCGAACACGGCGGCGATCACGGCCTGCTTCGCGGCGGCGCTCACGCGCAGGTTGATGAAGCCCGGGCCGGCGATTTCCGCCGCGTCGACGAGCCCTTGCGCGGCCGGCTGCGCGACCAGCGCCGCGACGATCCGCTCGGCGAGCTGGCGCGGGTTCGTGCCGAGCGGCTTGGCGAGCTGCATCGCGACGTTGCACGCGACGTCGCCGTGCGCGGCGACCTTCGGGCGCTCCAGCGTGATGGCCGGGATGACGAATTCGGCGTCGGCGCCCTTGAGCGCGTGTGCGACCTGCGCGACGCTATCCGCGAGCAGGGCTTCGAGGGTCTGTTTGTGTGCTGGCAGCATGCTGGTAGAAGGCTTCGTTGGTGGCGGCCGGAAGCGCCGGCCCGCCGGCGTGCTTTTTAAGCGCGCGTTTCAGGGATCGCAGAATTTTAACAGGTGCTAATATGCCGCTCAGGCGCCCCGCGTCCGCGAGGCCGGACGCCGCCCTGCCGGCGTCCTCCCCACCGCGCCGTGCGGGCACAACAAGATGAAAAGGGAATTGTCATGATTACGTTCAAGAGCAAGGCGGCACAGGATCTAGACGTGCTGAAGGATTTCGCTGTATACGTGCTGGGCCTCGTCGGCAAGCAACTGGGCGAACGCGGCGTCATTACGCACGACGAATTGGACCACGCGATCGCGAAGCTGGAAGGCGCGGTCGCGCAGGCGAAGCAGGAACGCGCCGAGCACGCCGGCCATTTCCACGAGGACGACGACGATCACGCGCACCACGAAGTGCCGGCGAGCCTCGCGCAGCGCGTCGCACCGTTCCTCGCGATGCTGCGTGAAGCGAAGGCCGCGCAGGCCGACGTGCACTGGGGCTTCTGAACGCCCGTCGCCGGTCGCCACGCGCCACGCGCCGGCCGGCCGACGCAGCCCGGCAGGCCAGAATGCCATGAAAAAAGCCCGCATCGCGCGGGCTTTTTCATTTCGTATGACCAAAGCGGCACGCCGATGCGCGCGCCGCGCCCGGATCACAGCTGCGGCGCGAGCGCGCGGCGCGCGTCGTCGAGCGACAGCGACATGCGCCGCGCATAATCGTCGAGCTGATCCTGCCCGATTTTGCCCACCGAGAAATACCGGCTGTCCGGATGCGCGAGGTAGAAGCCCGACACGCTCGCCGCCGGCAGCATCGCGAGCGAATCGGTCACGCTCATCCCGATCTCGTCCGCGTGCAGCGCCGCGAACATGTCGCGCTTCACGAGGTGGTCGGGGCAGGCCGGATAGCCGGGCGCCGGCCGGATGCCCGCGTACTTTTCGGCGATCAGCGCGTCGTTGTCGAGCGTCTCGTCGCTCGCATAGCCCCACAGCTCGCGGCGCACGCGCGCGTGCATCGCTTCGGCGAACGCTTCCGCGAAGCGGTCGGCGAGCGCCTTCAGCATGATCGCGCTGTAGTCGTCGTGGTCGGCTTCGAACTGCTTTTCCTTCACGTCGACGCCGAGGCCGGCCGTCACCGCGAACATCCCGATGTAGTCGGCGACGCCCGAGTCCTTCGGCGCGATGAAGTCGGCGAGCGAGCGGTTCGGGCGCATCACGCCGTCGACCACCGGCCGCACGCTCTGCTGGCGCAGGTTGCGCCATGTGAGCAGCACTTCCGAGCGCGTGTCGTCGGTGTAGATCTCGATGTCGTCGTCGTTCACCGTGTTGGCCGGCAGCAGCGAGATCACGCCGTTCGCGGTCAGCCAGCGGCCCTGGATCAGGCGCGCGAGCATCGATTTCGCGTCGGAGAACACGCGGCGCGCGGATTCGCCGACGATCTCGTCGTTCAGGATCGCCGGGTACGGGCCCGCGAGGTCCCAGGTCTGGAAGAACGGGCCCCAGTCGATGTAGTTCGCGAGCTCGTTCAGGTCGTAGTTCTTGAACACGCGCCGGCCGATGAACTTCGGCTTCACCGGGCGGTAGCTCGACCAGTCGATCCTGGTCTTGTTCGCGCGCGCTTCGGCGAGCGTGACCATCGGCTGCGCCTTGCGGTTCGCGTGCTGATCGCGGATGCGCTCGTAGTCGGCCTTCAGGTCGTCGAGGTACTTGGCCGCGCCTTCGTCGGACAGCAGGTTCGACGCGACCGACACCGAGCGCGACGCGTCCGGCACGTAGACCACCGGCCCTTCGTAATGCGGCGCGATCTTCACGGCCGTGTGCACGCGCGACGTGGTCGCGCCGCCGATCAGCAGCGGGATCTTCTTCACGCGGAAGTAGTCGTCGCGCTGCATTTCCGACGCGACGTAGGCCATTTCCTCGAGGCTCGGCGTGATGAGCCCCGACAGCCCGATGATGTCCGCGCCCTCGACCTTCGCCTTCGCGAGGATCTCGTTGCACGGGACCATCACGCCCATGTTGACCACTTCGAAGTTGTTGCACTGGAGCACGACCGACACGATGTTCTTGCCGATGTCGTGCACGTCGCCCTTCACGGTCGCGATGACGATCTTGCCCTTCGCGCGCACGTCGCCGCCCGCTTCCGCGAGCAGGCGCTTCTCTTCCTCGATGAACGGGATCAGGTGCGCGACGGCCTGCTTCATCACGCGCGCCGACTTCACGACCTGCGGCAGGAACATCTTGCCCTGGCCGAACAGGTCGCCGACGATGTTCATCCCGTCCATCAGCGGGCCTTCGATCACGTTGATCGGGCGCCCGCCCGCCGCGGCGATCGCCGCGCGCGCTTCCTCGGTGTCTTCGACGATGAAGTTCGTGATGCCGTGCACGAGCGCATGCGCGAGACGCTTCTCGACCGGCTGGTTGCGCCACTCGAGGTTCTCTTCCTTCTTCGCCGCGCCGGTCTTGAACTTGTCGGCGATCTCGAGCAGCCGGTCGGTGGAATCGGCGCGGCGGTTCAGGATCACGTCCTCCACGCGCTCGCGCAGCTCCGGATCGAGGTCGGCGTACACGCCGAGCTGGCCGGCGTTCACGATGCCCATGTCCATTCCGGCCTGGATCGCGTGGTACAGGAACACGGTGTGGATCGCCTCGCGCACCGGGTCGTTGCCGCGGAACGAGAACGACACGTTCGACACGCCGCCGCTCACCTTCGCATACGGCAGGTTCTGCTTGATCCAGCGCGTCGCCTCGATGAAGTCGACCGCGTAGTTGTTGTGCTCCTCGATGCCGGTCGCGACCGCGAAGATGTTCGGGTCGAAGATGATGTCTTCCGGCGGGAAGCCGACTTCGTTCACGAGGAAGTCGTACGAGCGCTTGCAGATCTCGGTCTTGCGCTGGTAGGTGTCGGCCTGGCCGGTTTCGTCGAACGCCATCACGACCGCGGCCGCGCCGTAGCGGCGGATCAGCTTCGCGTGGTGGCGGAACGCGTCCTCACCTTCCTTCAGCGAGATCGAGTTCACGATCGCCTTGCCCTGCACGCATTTGAGGCCGGCCTCGATCACGTCCCACTTCGACGAGTCGATCATGATCGGCACGCGCGCGATGTCCGGCTCGGACGCGATCAGGTTCAGGAAGCGCACCATCGCCGCCTTCGAATCGAGCATCGCCTCGTCCATGTTGACGTCGATCACCTGCGCGCCGTTCTCGACCTGCTGGCGCGCGACCGCGAGCGCCTCGTCGAACTGGCCGTTGAGGATCATCCGCGCGAACGCCTTCGAGCCGGTGACGTTGGTGCGTTCGCCGACGTTGATGAAGAGCGTCCCGGACGTGACGTTGAACGGCTCGAGGCCGGCAAGGCGCATCATGTGATCGGTCATGGCGGTGCGAATTCTGGTGAGGTAGGGCGGGCGTTGATGCGGGTGGTCAGGCGGCTTCGCTGTACTGGCTCGGCCAGCGGCGCGGCTTCACGTCGGCGAGCGCCTTGGCGATCTCGGCGATGTGCTCGGGCGTGGTGCCGCAGCAGCCGCCCGCGAGGTTCACGAGCCCGGCCTGCGCGAACTCCTTCAGCAGGCCCGACGTGACGTCCGGCGTCTCGTCGAAGCCGGTGTCGCTCATCGGGTTCGGCAGGCCCGCGTTCGGGTAGCAGGACACGTAGGTGTCGCACAGCTTCGCGAGCTCGGCGATGTACGGGCGCATCAGCGCCGCGCCCAGCGCGCAGTTCAGGCCGAACGTGAGCGGCTTCGCGTGGCGCAGCGAATTCCAGAACGCCTCGACCGTCTGGCCCGACAGGATGCGGCCCGACGCGTCGGTGACGGTGCCCGAGACCATGATCGGCAGGCGCTCGCCGGTGTCCTCGAACAGTTCGTCGAGCGCGAACAGCGCGGCCTTCGCGTTCAGCGTGTCGAAGATCGTCTCGACGAGGAACAGGTCGACGCCGCCGTCGAGCAGCGCCTTCGCCTGCTGGTAGTACGCGGCGTGCAGCTCGTCGAACGTGATGTTGCGCGCGCCCGGATCGTTGACGTCGGGCGAGATGCTGGCCGTCTTCGGCGTCGGCCCGATCGCGCCCGCGACGAAGCGCGGCTTGCCGGGCGTCGCATGGCGGGCGGCCGATTCGCGCGCGAGGCGCGCCGATTCGACGTTCATCTCGACGACGAGGTCTTCCATCCCGTAGTCGGCCTGCGCGACGGTCGTCGCGCCGAACGTGTTGGTCTCGACGATGTCGGCGCCGGCCGCGAAGTACTGGTCGTGGATCTCGCTGATGATCTGCGGCTGCGTGAGCGACAGCAGCTCGTTGTTGCCCTTCACGTCGCGCGGGAAATCCTTGAAGCGCTCGCCGCGATACGCGGCCTCGTCGAGCTTGTAGCGCTGGATCATCGTGCCCATCGCGCCGTCGAGGATCAGGATGCGCGATTTCAGCAGCGCGGGCAGTTCGGCGCCGCGCGTGTAGCGCGCGTCGGGCGGGGCGGAAGCGGCGAGAGGGGACGCAGACATGGCGGCAGAGCGGCGAAGACGGGAAAACCGCCATTGTAGCCGCTGCGCCGGCGCGTCGCCCGCGCTCGCGCTGGGCGGCGGCCGTGATGCGCGCCACCGAGCGGGCCGGCGGCCGCCTCAAACGAAAACCCCCGCCCGGCGAACCGGACGGGGGCTTGGATCGGAGTGCTCGCGGGGCCGCGCAAGCGCGGCAAACGGCCCGGCGTGGCGCCGGGCCGCGCGTCGTCAATGCAGGACGACGGGCATCATCATCAGGCTGTCGAACTGGCCGAGGAATTCGTCCACTTCGTCGAGCGACGGCTCATCCTCGATCAACTGCTTCACGTGGGCGCGGAATCGCTCCGCGAGTTCGCCGTCGATGAAGATCTCGCGCTGCGCGTTCTTGTCGACGATTTCGTATCCGCCGGCATTCATCAGATGGTGGCCGGCCTGCGGCGCAAATTCGACGACGCAGTAATTGGGGCTGTTGTAGATCATTTGCATGGCGGCACTCCTCTTCGCAGTGGCATCTGGCCTTGTTGTCCCGTAGGTGGGGTAGCCTTTGCCGGTTTCAAGGGGCTTGCGCTGCACACCCCGTTCTCCCGTTCGCGTGGGGTGTATCGGGTTAGAAGCCGATGTCTCTAAAACGTTTCCTATTGTGATCCGGTGCACTGAAATAGTTGTTAAAGAGTGTCATCGGCCATTTTTTCAATACCTTTAATCGGTCGAAATTGCCGATCGATGCCGCCTCATTGTGCGGGCGGCGCGGAGGCAGGCGTCGCGTCCGTCGGCGCGGGCATCGGCGGCTGCGCCGACGGCTGCTCGGACGGCTGTTGCGTAGGGCCAGCCGGCTCGCTCGCCGGCGCGGCAGATGCCGATGCCGGGGCAGGCGCGTTCGTTGCGTCCGGCGCCGAGCGGTCAGCCGGTGCAGCCGGGACGGTCGATGCAGCCGGTGCAGCCGGCGGCGCGAGCGGGCCGTGCCACACGAGCTCGATCTGCGCGCCGTTCGGTTCGGTCTGCATCAGCCGCGCGGGCAGCCAGCCGAGCGACGGCGCGAGCCACATGTCGATGCGGCGCGTGTCGCCCGCGCGGCGCGGCAGCCGCATGAAGTGGCGGGCGCGCACGATGCCGGCCTGCGTGTGCACGTCCTCGTCGCCGATCACCATGATCGGCCAGGTCTCGCCGTTGTTGTTGTCGATCACGAAGAACTGCTGCGTGACGCCCGGCCGGTACGCCGACGGATTGCCGCGCACGAGGCCCGACAGTTGCATCAGCATGCTGAAGCGATCCTGCACGCCGTCGGGCAGCGGCGCGTTGTTCGGCGTGCGCGTGAACACGACCTGGTGAATCTCGCGGTTGAAGATCGCGATGTCCTCGGGGCGCTTGCCGCGCTGTTCCACATATCGGTCGGGCGCGACGCCGAAGGCGTCGATGCGGCCTTCGCTGCGGTACGTGAACGGGCCGATGAACGGCACCGGCATCGACACCGACAGATCGTACGTGCGTCCGTCGTTGCGCCAGTGGATCGTGCCGATCATGTTCTGCATTCCGTTGTAGAACGTGTCGTATTGCAGGTCGCCGGACGGCGGCGCGTCGAATTTCACGCCGCTCGTCGCGGGGCCTGGCGTCGCGGCGCTCGCGGCCGATGCTGCTTGCGCGCCGGACGCGCCCGCCGTGCCGCTCGCTGCCGATGCGGCCGATGCTCCCGATGCCGCAGCAGGCGGCGGCTCGCCGTGCTCGGCGGTCTGCGTCGACGTGAGCACGCGCGGCTGTGCCGGCGCCGGCTTGCGCGCCGCGCGGGCCGGCTTCGCGGGTGCGGCGGCGGCCGCGGCCGGAGCGTCGACCGGTTTCGACGCGGGCCGCCGCTCGATCGGTTGCGGCTTCAACAGTTCGATCTGCACCGGAATCTCGGCGGGCGCGGGCGGCGTGAACGCGTCGCGATTGCGCGCGAGCCACCACGCGGCGAGCGCATGCAGCACCAGCACGACCACGAGCGCGACGCCCACGCGCAGCCAGCGGCGGGGCAGGACGTGACGAGGACGGGGGGCGGCAGGCGGCATCGGCGAAATGGAGCGGAAGGAGGGCCATGGCGCAGCGGACGTGCCGCGCGTCACAGCTCGGACCGCCGCGCGCGCCGCGCGTTCGCGTGCATCGCGGGCAGGGGCGCGCGCCGCCCGTCAGGCGTCGCGCGCGTCCGGACTATAGCCGAGTTCGTACGACAGTTTTTGCGCGCAAGCACGCAGCGCGGTGTCGATCTCGCCGCCCCAGGCGATGTCGAAGCTGCCTTCCTGGCCGAGCGCGACGATCGCGAGCGCGAGTTCGCCGACCGCATCGAACACCGGCATGCAGAACGCGTGGATCGTCGGCAGCAGCATCCCTTCGACGCGCGCGGCCCGATGCGCGCGCACGTCGGCGAGTACGGCGTCGACTTCGGCGAGCGTGCGCGGGCCGCCGTGATGCGGTGAGCGCCGCGTATCGGCGAGCTCGCGTTCGATCATCGCGGCCGTCTTGCTGCGCGGCAGGTACGCCGCGAACAGCAGGCCCGTCGCGGAACCGAGCAGCGGCATCACGTCGCCGAGCTTCAGCGACGCCTTCGCCGGATGGCTCGATTCCATCCAGTGCACGATGGTCGGGCCCTGGTTGCCCCAGACTGCGATGCCGACCGTCTGGTCGACGCGGTCGCGCAACTCGGTGAGCGCGATGCGCGCGAGCTTCACGCCGTCGACGCGCGCGAGCCGCGCGAGCCCCATCTGCAGCGCGAAGCCGCCGAGTTCGTAGCGGCCCGACACCGGATCCTGCGACACGACGCCGAGCCGCGAGAAGCTGACCAGATAGCGGTGCGCCTTCGCGGGGCTCATGCCCGCGCGCTGCGCGAGGTCGCGCAGCATCATCGCGCGCGGCTCGCGCGTCAGCACGTCGAGCAGGCGGAAGCCGACCTCGATCGACTGGATGCCGGAGCGCAGCTTCTCGCCGCCTTCGCCGTGCTCGCCGGAGCCGGCGTCGTCGGTGTCGGAATCGGAATCGGCGAGATCGTCGTCGGGAAGCGGGCTGGCGGGCATGGGCAACGGCGCGCGGTAAGGCGGCAAGGATGGAGCGAAAACGGCGCGCATGCGAGCGTGCGCGCCGCACGGATTCACCATCGTAAAATAGATTCCCTCCATCGTCACTACAACGGCAGACCCCCATGAAACTTGCATCGCTGAAGGACGGCACGCGCGACGGCCAGCTGATCGTCGTGTCGCGCGACCTGCACACCGCGGCGATCGCCGACGCGATCGCCCCGACGCTGCAGCGCGTCCTCGACGACTGGGCGTTCTACGCGCCGCAACTGCGCGAGCTGTACGACGCGCTGAACCACGGCCGCGCGCGTCACACGTTCGCGTTCGACGCGGCGAACTGCATGGCGCCGCTGCCGCGCGCCTTCCAGTGGGCCGACGGCTCCGCCTACGTGAACCACGTCGAGCTGGTGCGGCGCGCGCGCGGCGCCGAGATGCCGCCGGAGTTCTGGACCGATCCGCTGATGTACCAGGGCGGCAGCGACGACTTCCTCGGCGCGCGCGACGACATCGTGTGCGCGTCCGAGGAATGGGGCATCGACTTCGAGGCCGAGGTCGCGGTGATCACCGGCGACGTGCCGATGGGCGTGTCGCCGGACGACGCGCTGAAGGGCGTGCGGCTCGTCACGCTGGTGAACGACGTGTCGCTGCGCAACCTGATTCCGGCCGAGCTCGCGAAGGGCTTCGGCTTCTTCCAGAGCAAGCCGGCCACCGCGTTCGCGCCGGTCGCGGTGACGCTCGACGAGCTCGGCGACGAATGGCGCGACGGCCGCGTGCACCGGCCGATGATCGTCCACTGGAACAACCGCAAGGTCGGCCAGCCGGACGCGGGCGCCGACATGGTGTTCCATTTCGGCCAACTGATCGCGCACGCGGCGAAGACGCGCAACCTGCGCGCCGGCTCGATCGTCGGCTCGGGCACCGTGTCGAACAAGGACGCGAAGCGCGGCTACTGCTGCATCGCCGAGAAGCGCTGCCTCGAGACGATCGAGCACGGCGCGCCGCAGACCGACTTCATGCGCTACGGCGACACCGTGCGCATCGAGATGTTCGATGCGGCCGGCAAGTCGATTTTCGGCGCGATCGAGCAGGCCGTCGCGCCGCCCGACGGCGCGGCCTGACGTACGGCGCTGACGCGCGGTCTGACGCGCGCGCCGCGGCCGGCCCGCGCGCCGGGTTTCGCCCGATGTTTGCCCGCGCGGGCTTGGCTACACTCGATTCAGGCGTTTCAACCGACCCACGAACCCGGGAGCTGGGCATGGCCGATCTTGCCGCCTATGGCGGTTACGAAGCATTGAAGGTGACGCGTCGCGCGCATGGCGTGCTCGACATCGTGATGAGCGGCGAGGGCGCGAACCGCAGCGGCCTCGCCACCGCGAACGCGCGGATGCATCGCGAGCTGGCCGACATCTGGCGCGACGTCGATCGCGATCCCGACACGCGGGTCGCGGTGATCCGCGGCGAGGGCAAGGGCTTTTCGGCGGGCGGCGATCTCGCGCTCGTCGAGGCGATGGCCGACGACTTCGACGTGCGTGCGCGCGTGTGGCGCGAGGCGCGCGACCTCGTCTACAACGTGATCAACTGCAGCAAGCCGATCGTGTCGGCGATGCACGGGCCGGCGGTGGGCGCGGGGCTCGTCGCGGGCCTGCTCGCCGACATCTCGATCGCCGCGAACGACGCGCGCATCATCGACGGCCATACGCGGCTCGGCGTCGCGGCCGGCGATCATGCGGCGATCGTCTGGCCGCTGCTGTGCGGGATGGCGAAGGCGAAGTACTACCTGCTCCTGTGCGAGCCGGTGAGCGGCGCCGAGGCCGAGCGGATCGGCCTCGTGTCGCTCGCGGTCGAGCCGGACGCGCTGCTGCCGAAGGCGTACGAAGTGGCCGAGCGGCTCGCGCACGGCTCGCAGTCGGCGATCCGCTGGACCAAGTACGCGCTGAACAACTGGCTGCGCAGCGCCGGGCCGACCTTCGATTCGTCGCTCGCGCTCGAATTCATGGGTTTTTCCGGGCCGGACGTGCAGGAAGGCATCCGTTCGCTGCGCGAGCGGCGCGCACCCGATTTCTCCCCGGACGCGCCGTTCTGACGCGCGCTATGATCGAATCACACGCGGCGCGGCCCGTGCCGGCCGCTTCGCTCACCCAGTCAACCAGGATGCCCGTATGACGACCGATGCCCCCGGCTCCAATCCTTTCGCCGGCTTCGCCGGCTTCAAGCCCGCCGACATGCTCGACCGGATGTGGGACATGATGCGGATGTCGCCGTTCGGCGGGATGGCGTCGTTTCCCGGCGCCGCGTCGGGGCTGCCGCCGTCGCTGTCGAGCATGTCCGACATGATGACGCCGCTCACGAGCGTCGAGGAGCTCGACAAGCGGATCACCGATCTGCGCGCGGTCGAGCAGTGGCTCAAGCTCAATCTCGGCATGCTGCAATCGGCGATCCAGGCGCTCGAGGTGCAACGCGCGACGCTCGCGACGCTGCGCGCGTTCGGCGCGTTCGCGCAAAGCTCGATGTCGGCCGCCGAGGAAGCCGCGGTCGCGGCGGCGCAGGCCGCGTCCGCGCCGCGCGCCGAGGCGAGCCAGCCGGCGCCGGACGCCGACGCGCCCGCGGCCGGCGACGCCGCGCAGCAGCCGTTCGATCCGGCCGGCTGGTGGAACCTGCTGCAGACGCAGTTCAACCAGCTCGCGAGTCTCGCGATGGCGCAGCCGGGCGCGCAGCCCGGGGCGCCGGCCGACGCGGCGCCCGAGCCGGCCGCGGGTGCGCCGGCACCGGCGGCGGCTGCGGCACCGGCTGGGTCGGCGGGCGCGGGCGCAGCCGCGCCACGCAAGCCGGCCGCGAAGCGGGCGAAGCCGGCCGGCTCGGCGGCCGCGCGCGCGGCCGCGGCGTCGTCGCCGGAAACGCGTCCGCCGAAGCGCTCGACGTGACGCTTCGCACCTAGCCTGCAGGCCGACCATGCGACTCGCGCTCGTGCTGATGGGCGGCGGCGCACGCGCCGCGTATCAGGTCGGCGTGCTCAAGGCGCTGGCCGAGATCGCGCGCGAGGCCGATCCGCTCCGGCATACGACGCCGTTCGCGGTGGTCTGCGGGTCGTCGGCCGGCGCGATCAATGCGACGTCGATCGCGAGCCACGCCGACGATTTCTCGCACGGCGTGCGGCGCCTGCTCGAGTTCTGGGAGCCGCTGCGCGCCGACTACGTGTATCGCACCGACTGGCTCGGCATCGCGGCGGCGGGCGCGCGCTGGCTCGCGACGATGACGTTCGGCTGGGCGGCGCGCCGCTCGCCGCGCGGGCTGCTCGACAACGCGCCGCTCGCGCACCTGCTGCAGCGCGAGCTGAGCTTCCACCGGATCGAGCAGATGCTCGAGAGCCGGCTGCTGCATGCGCTGTCGATCACCGCGCTGAGCTACTCGAGCGGCCGCCATCTGACCTTCTACCAGGCCGCCGAGCCGATCCAGGCATGGCGGCGCGCGCAGCGCACCGCGCGACTCGTCGATCTGTCGGCGTCGCACCTGCTCGCGTCGTCGGCGATTCCGTTCGTGTTCCCCGCGGTGCCGCTCGTGCTCGACGGCCAGATCGAATACTTCGGCGACGGTTCGATCCGGCAGGTCGCGCCGCTGTCGCCGGCGATCCACTTCGGCGCGGACCGGATCGTCGTGATCGGCGCGGCGGATCCGCGGCCGGAAATCCCGGCGCCGAACGGCTCGGGGCTGGTGCGCGGCTATCCGACGCTCGCGCAGATCGGCCAGCAGGTGCTCGCCAGCGTGTTTCTCGACTCGATCGGCTCGGACATCGAACGCATCGAGCACATCAACCGGATGATCGAGCACCTGCCGCACCAGGTCGAACTGGACAGCGGCTGGCGGCACGTCGACGTGCTCGCGATCGCGCCGTCCGAGCGCATCGAGCTGATCGCCGCGAAGCACCTGAAGCAGATGCCGGTGACGATGCGCGGGCTGCTCGGCGCGGTCGGCGGCAGCCAGCCGGCCGGCGCGTCGTTCGCGAGCTATCTGCTGTTCGAGGAGGCGTTCACGCGCGAACTGATCGAACTCGGCTACCGCGACGGCCGCGCGCAGCGCGACACGCTGGCCGCATGGATCGCGGGCGCCGACGGCGGCAGCGCGGCGGTGCCCGGCGCCCGGTCCGAAGACGGTCGGCCGGCTGGTGAAATGCGGGTCTGATGCGATGCCGCGCGGCTCGACGCGGCGCGACCGCGCGAGGCCGGTGACGTCGAGCACAGTCGCCCCACCGTTTTCCAGCTGCGCGGCGACTGCGAGCAGTGCGCCGGCGCAGGCGCCCGTTGTGTTTCGCGACGCGCGCCCCGCGACCGTTCGTCGCACCGCCATTGGCGGCGCGCGACCGGGCGGGCGTCTCGGAACCGTCATGCCCGCGTGCTATCATGGCCGCCGCCGTATACACCATATCGAGCAGTCTGCTTGCCGGCCGCTGTGCGCGATTCCGCCTGGAGCCGCGTCGCGCCGGGCAGGTTCGCCAACGGGCCGGCTTGCGCCGGCCACCACATCGGGCACGCGCAGCCGGTTCCGTTCGAACGGAGCGGGGCCGCGGCGTGCTTCAGGGCGGCAGCGCGGCCGCCCGGCTGCCGGACGTGGAATCTGCGTCCGGGGGCCGGTTTCCCGCGTAAAATTAGAGTCTTGGCTGCAAAAAGCGCGTTCGCGCGCCGCTGCGGCAACAGTCACGTTTAGAGAAGTCGCATTGCGCAGAACAGGGGTGGGACCATCATGAACACCATGCTTTATCCGGAACTTTACAGGTCGCTCGAGGCAGTCCGCTGGGACATGGAGAAGGACATTCCGTGGGACAAGTTCGACGCATCGCTGCTCACCGACGAGCAGGCGAAGACGATCAAGATGAACGCGATCACCGAATGGTCGGCGCTGCCCGCGACCGAAATGTTCCTGCGCGACAACCAGCACGACAGCGATTTTTCCGCATTCATGAGCGTGTGGTTCTTCGAAGAGCAGAAGCATTCGCTGGTGCTGATGGAATACCTGCGCCGCTTCCGGCCGGAAATGGTGCCGACCGAAGAGGAACTGCACGCGGTGCGCTTCGAGTTCGATCCGGCGCCGCCGCTCGAAACATTGATGCTGCACTTCTGCGGCGAGATCCGCCTGAATCACTGGTATCGCTGCGCGGCCGACTGGCACACCGAGCCGGTGATCAAGCACATCTACGAAACGATCTCGCGCGATGAAGCGCGCCACGGCGGCGCGTATCTGCGCTACATGAAGAAGGCGCTGAACAACTGCGGCGACGTCGCGCGCGCGGCGTTCGCGAAGATCGGCGTGCTGATGGCGTCGGCGCGCCGCACCGAGAAGCCGCTGCACCCGACCAACCTGCACGTGAACCAGGCGCTGTTCCCGCGCGACACCGTGCAGTCGCGCCTGCCCGATCCGGAATGGCTCGAGCGCTGGCTCGACGAGCAGATCCGCTTCGACGGCGAGTGGGAAAAGAAGGTCGTCGACCGCATCCTGCACAACCTGTCGATCCTGTTCGAGCGCACCTTCGCGACCGCGCAGGAGCTGAACCGCTATCGCAAGGAAGTCACGAACCGCCTGCAAGCCGAAAGCGGCCCGTCGTCGGCCGCGCAGCCGGCCTGAGGCCGCGCGGCGTCGCAGCCGGCGTGATGCTGCGCCGGCCGCGTTCGCCGTCGTTCGACGCATGAAGCCCGCCCGGTGGTCCGGCGGGCTTTTTATCTGGCGCCGCCGCGTTGTGTCGCGACGCGCAGCGTGTGCCGCCCACGCCATCCGACCTTCATCATGCCCGCTACTTTCGAACGCAAGCTGATCACCCGCGACGCGCTGGTCGCCCTGCGCGCCTCGCTGCCTTCGCCCGTCGTCTTCACCAACGGTGTGTTCGACATCCTGCATCGCGGCCACGTCACGTATCTCGCCGATGCGAAGGCGCTCGGCGCCTGCCTGATCGTCGGCGTGAACAGCGATGCGTCGGTGCGCATGCTCGGCAAGGGCGACGATCGCCCGATCAATCGCGACGACGACCGGATGGCGCTGCTCGCGGCGCTGGAGAGCGTCGACTGGGTCGTGAAGTTCGAGGAGAAGACGCCGGTGTCGCTGATCGAGGCCGTCCGTCCGGACATCCTCGTGAAGGGCGGCGACTACGACATGGATGCGCTGCCGGAGTCGGCGCTCGTGCGCGGTTGGGGCGGGCGCGCGCTCGCGATTCCGTTCGAGCACGATCGGTCGACCACGGCGTTGCTGAAGAAGGTGCGCGCGCAGCAGCCTTGAGCCGCCGCGCACCGCACCGTCACGGCGCCGAGGCCGGCAACGGCTCCGCAGTGACGGCCGGCGCGGCGATCGGCGCGCCGATCACCGGCTGATCGGTCGCCTGCGCGAGCGGCGTTGCCCGTAACACCTCCGGATGCACCTGCCGCTCCAGCACGCCCGGTTCGCGCGGGCCGGCCGCCGGCAGCGGCCCGAACACGCCGCGCACCGCGACGAACGCGAGCATGTTGGCGAGAAAGAGAACAGCGATCAGCCAGCGCAGCATCGTCGACACTCCTCTTCATGGTTCAGTCGTTCCGCCGTCCGGCGCAATGCCGTCCGGGGTGCGTCAGTCCCGCGCCGCGCCCTCCGCGGCAATCAGCGCGAGCCCGGACAGAATCAGCCCGTCGTGCCGCGTATGCGGCAGCGTCAGCGCGCGCGCGACGTCGTCCGCCGCGCCGCCCGCCAGCACGAGCCGCACCGGCGCCTGCCACGCGGCGGCGAGATCGCGGCACGCGCGTTCGATCAAACCCGCCTGCGCGTACAGGCAGCCGGCCGACAGCGAGCGCGGCGTGTCGATCTGAAACGGTTCGGCGCGCGCGTCGGCGAGCAGTCCGCTCGCGATGTCGGTGCTCAGCGTCGGCAACTGTGCGGTGTGCGTGCCGAGCGCACGCATCATCAGCGCCCAACCGGGCGCGATCAGCCCGCCGGTGAAGCGGCCGTCCGCGCGCAACGCTTCGAGCGTCGTCGCGGTGCCGAACGTCGCGATCAGCAGGTGCTCGTCCGGGAACGCCGCATGGGCGCCGATCAGGCCGGCCCAGCGATCGCTGCCGAGCTGCTCGGGCGACGTATAGCCGTTCGTCACGCCGCACTGCGCGGCGCGCGCGCGGATCGTCGTGCGCGGCAGCGCCGGCCACTGCGCGTCGAGCAACGCGTCGAGGCGGGCGGCCACGTCGGCGCCCGCGACGTTCGAGATCCACGCGCCTTGCGGATGCGGCAGCGCCGACCAGTCGGGATCGGCGCCGCCGTCGCGCGTATGGCCGAACGCGCCGCTCGCGACGAGCGCGCGCTGCGCGTCGGCGAGCGCCCATTTGATCCGGCTGTTGCCGGCGTCGATCAGCAGATGCGGTGCGCTCATTGCGCTTCGCGCAGCGACACGTCGCCGGCGGCGATCGCCTGCACGCCGTCCGGCGTGTCGAGCAGCAGGCGGCCGGTCGCGTCGATGCCCGTCGCGATGCCGCGCGCGCGCTCGACGCCCTGTTCGAGCAGCACGACCTCGCGTCCCGCATAGGCGTGCAGCGCGTGCCAGCGCGGCACGAATGGCGCCAGCCCGTCGCTCGCGAACTGGGCGAGCGCCGGCGTGAGCGCGTTCAGCGCCGCAGCGAGCGTGTCGGTGAGATTCGCCGATGCGCAAGCCGCGGACAGCGCGGCCGGCGGCAACCCGCTCGCGAGCGCCGCGTCGCGCGCGCGCAGCGCATCGACCTGCGCGGCGACCGCTTGCGCGCCGCGCACGTTGATGCCGAAGCCGATCACGACCGCGGTGGCGTCGTCGGTGTTCCACACCGTCTCGATCAGGATGCCGGCGAGCTTGCCGGCGATGCGCGTGGTGTCGCCTTCGGTGCTGGTCAGCAGCAGGTCGTTCGGCCATTTGAGCGCGACGCGCGTGCCGCCGTCGAGCGGCAGCGTCGCGAGCCCTTCCGCGAGCGCGACGCCGATCGCGATGCTCAGGCCGCTGAGCGCGTCGACGGGGCGCGGCACGATGCAGCCGACCGAGCACAGCAGCGCGTTGCCGGGCTGCGCGAACCACGGACGGCCTTGCCGGCCGCGGCCGGCCGTCTGCTCGAACGCGACGCGCACGAGCGGCGCGGGCAGCGCGTTCGCGGTGCGCGGCAGCGCCTTCAGGCGGTTTGCCAGGTCGGCGTTGGTCGAGCCGGTGGCGGCGACGATGTCGAGCGGCCACGCGCGCGGCGCGGCGTCCAGATGGGCGTCGAGCCGGTTGCGCGCGATGTGCGCGTCGCCGGCTTCGGGCTTGTCGGAGGAGGTCGGGGCGTTCATGGCGCCTATTGTAGCGACAGGGCGCGGCCGCGCGTGCCGGGCGGCGCGTCGGGCGGGTGCCTGCGATTGGCGGTTGCACGCACCCGCCCCGCCATCACGGCGCGATCACCGGATGTTTCAATGCATGCGCTGTTTCGATCCACTGCGCGTGGAACTCGGTCGCGTCGGGCCGCAGCCCCAGCTCGCCGTTGCGATACGCCATCGCGAGCGTCTGCACGGCTTCCGGCAGCTCATGCTCCGCCGCGCGGCGATACAGCGCGAGCGCGCGCGCTTCGTCGCGCGGCACGCCGCTGCCGTCGCGGTACGCGTTCGCGAGCATGAAGTCCGCGGCCGGGATGTCGGCGCGCGCGGCGCGCTCGAACCACTGCGCGGCCCGCGCGGGATCGGCCGCGGTGCCGTAGCCGCTGCGGTAGATCAGCCCGAGGTAGTACGCGGCCGCCGCTTCGCCGTGGCCGGCCGCTTCGCCGAGCAGCGCGCGTGCGCGCGCGTAGTCCTTCGGCAGGTCGCCGCTGCCGAGCAGCAGTGCCTTGCCGAGCGCGAGCTGCGCCCGTCGTGCGGCCGGTGCGTCGGCTTGCCCGTCGGCCCGTGCCGCGGTTTCGAGCCAGTTGCGCCCCTCGTCGCGCAGCCCCGCCTCGCGCGCGTCGACTAGCGCGATGCCGAGCGCAGCCTGCGCGTCGGCCGAGCCGCGGCGCGCGAGCGTGCGCAATTGCGCGAGCGCGTGCGGTTCGACGGCCTGCGCGACCATCGCCTGCCACTCGTCGATCTGCGCGGCGCTCGGCGCCGGGCCGGCCGCGCGCCAGCCGGTCGCCGCGACCACCGCCGCGACGGTCACGGCCGCCGCCGCCAGCAACGCGGCCGGCGGCAGCTTCGCGCGCACGAGACGCCGCACGGCGGCGGGGAAACCGGCCTCGGCCGGTCGCATGGTGCGGATCGGTTGCATCGTGGCTCGCGTCGTCATTGCGTGAGGTCGATCTCGTAGATGGCGAGGTTCTTGCCCGAGCCGTCGTCGGCGGTGACCTGCGTGAGGCCGGTCAGGCCGGCGGCCGTCGCGTCGGCGAGCCGGTTCGGCGCCGACGTGAACCGCACGTGCGCGAGCGAGCTGGCGAGCTTCGTGAAGCGCCAGCTGCGCTGCGCGCCGTCCGCCGCGCGCGTGATCGTGCCGCGCTTCTTGATGAACGCGATCAGCACGTCGCGGTTCGCGTCGGGCGACGCGAAGATCGTCTTGCTGCCGTCGAGGCCCGGGAAGTTGCCGCCGCCGCTCGCGCGGTAGTTGTTGGTCGCGACGATGAACTGCGCGTTCGGGTCGAGCGGCGCGCCCTTGTACGTCAGGTTTCGAATGCGGCTGCCGACCGGCTGCGTGACGTCGATCTCGTAGGCGAGGTCGGCCGACGTGAACATGTCGAAGTTGTAGCCGGGGAAGCTGCTGACGAGCGGCTGCACGGTCGCCTTGGTCGGGTCGATCGTGTTGAAGCGCTTGGCGGCCGTCTCGAGCCAGTTCTTCACGTCGGCGCCGCTCACCTTCACCGCGTACACGGTGTTCGGATACAGATACAGGTCGGCCGCGTTGTTGATCGCGAGCGCGCCCGGCGCGACGTCGGTGTAGTCGCTGCCGCCGCCGAAGCCGCTCTTGAACGGCGCGCTCACCGACAGCACCGGCAGCGACGCGTACTGCGGCAGGTTCGCCTGCACGTAGGTCTTCACGTAGTCGGCCTGCGCCTCGTTGACGATCTGGATCGCGCCCGGATCGCCGACGTCCGCGAAGTACGAGTTCATCCGGTAGTCGGTCGAGCCGATCGGCGTCTTCACGTAGTCGATGGTCGCCTGGTGCTCGGCCGCGATCGCCGCGGACACCGACGGATCGGCCGCGACGTAGCTCTTGTCGGCGTTCTGGATCGGCCGCGCCTCGACGGTGGTCTGCGACTTGTCGACGCTCCAGGTCTTGCCGTCGAACTTCAGCCCGAGCTTGATCACGCCCAGATGCTTGCCCCAGTAGTTCGCCATCACGGTCGGCACGCCGTTGACGGTGCCCTTCACCTTGTCGACGCCCGGCAGGTTGAATTGTGCGACCGTGCTGTTCGCGTCGGGGAACACCTGGTGCGAATGGCCGATCAGCATCGCGTCGATGCCCGGCACGGTCGACAGCCACCAGCTGCCGTTTTCCATCGTCGGCGAATACGCCGTGTTATCGAGCCCGCCGTGCGAGATCGCCACGACCAGATCGGCGCCCTTCGCGCGCATCTCGGGGATGTACTTTTCCGCCGCTTCCTTCAGGCCGGTCGTATAGACCTTGCCGTCGAGCCAGCGCTTGTCCCAGCTCATGATCGCGGGCGGCGTGAAGCCGATGATGCCGACCTTCACCGGCGCGCTGACCGTCTTGCCGTCGGGCGTGACGGCCGTGACCGTGCGCGTGAGGATCGTGTACGGCGTGAACAGCGGCGCGTTGGTCTTCGCGCTGATCACGTTGGCGAGCACCTGCGGGAAGTTCGGCCCCGCGCACTTCTTCTGCTGCGCGGGGGCCGGCAGCCCGTCGACGTCGAACGTGTTGCCGGTGACCTGCGACAGGTACGGCAGCCCGTAGTTGAATTCGTGGTTGCCGATCCCGCCGCCGTCGAATCTGGCGGCGTTCATCACCTTGTAGATCGCGAGCGTCTGGTCGCAGCCGAGCGGCTTCACGAGCGCCTGGTAGTCGGCCAGCGCGGTGCCCTGGATCGTGTCGCCGTTGTCGAGCAGCAGCGAGTTCGGATACTGCGCGCGCGCCTGCGCGATCAGCGTCGACACGCGCTCGAAGCCGAGCGAGTTGTCGGCGGCGAGCTTGAAATAGTCGTACGACAGCACGTTGGTGTGCAGGTCGGTCGTTTCGAGCAGCGCGAGCGTCGCCGTCGTGCCGGCGGGCGCCTGGGCCTGCGTTTGCGGCGCCGAAGCGGTGACGTCGTCGCCGCCGCAACCGGCGAGCGCGAACGCGAGGGAGGCGAGCGCGGCGGCGGTGCGCACGCGGCGGCGGGAAAGCGGGGGGAGACGCATCGATTGTCCTGTTCGGGTTCTGTTCTATGGGTCACGCGGTGCGCGGCGCGATGGCGGCGCGGGTGCCGACGGCCTGATGTGCGGCGCGTGAGAGTATCGAAAGGAAACATGACGGAAGAATGAAAGGTGGTGCGCCGCAGGCAGCGCTCGCCGCGCTGCCGCCGCGGCAATGCGCCGCCGCACGGGCGTGGGATGGGCATCGTCACGTCGCGGCGCCGGGCGGTTCGATACAATGGGCGCTGACATTTTTTTGCAAACAACCCGCCCTTGGACATCGACACTCCTCCCGGGCTGTCCGTCGACGCCGGCGAACAGGGCCAGACGGTGCGCCTGTACGGCCAGTGGACCGCGCTCGCGCTCGCCCGCAATCGCGGCGCCATCACGCGCCGCGTCGCGGGCCTCGCGTCCGCGCGCCCGCGCGAATGGGATCTGTCGGGCATCGAGCGGCTCGACCACGTCGGCGGCCAGGCGCTGTGGCGCGTATGGGGCCGCAAGCTGCCGGCCGGCGTCGAGCTGAGCGACACGCAGCGCACCATCTTCGAGCGCATCGAGCGTCTCGACAGCCAGCGCGAGGCGCCCGAGCGCGTCGTGCGCTTCGATCCGGTCACGCGCCTCGGGCTGGCGATCTTCACGTTCGGCGAGCATCTGCAGGGCGGCATCGCGATGTTCGGCCGCGTGATCCTCGACGCGCTGTCGGTGCTGCGCCGGCCGCAGACGATGCCGTGGAAGGAAACCTCGGCGAACATCTACAGCGCCGGCGCGCAGGCGCTGCCGATCACCGCGCTGGTCGCGTTCCTGATCGGCATCGTGCTCAGCTATCTGTCCGCGCAGCAACTGCAGATGTTCGGCGCGAACCGCTACATCGTGAACATCCTCGGGCTGTCGGTGATCCGCGAGCTCGGCCCCGTGTTGTCGGCGATCCTGGTCGCGGGCCGCTCGGGCTCGGCGATCACCGCGCGGATCGGCGTGATGCGCGTGACCGAGGAGCTCGACGCGATGCGCGTGATGGGCATCCCGCACGGGCTGCGGCTGGTGCTGCCGCGCGTGCTGGCGCTTGGCGTCGCGATGCCGCTGCTGGTGATGTGGACCAACATCATCGCGCTGACCGGCGGCGCGCTCGCCGCGAAGTTCGTGCTCGCGATCGACTTCAACTATTTCGTGCGTTCGCTGCCGGGCGTCGTGCCGATCGCGAACCTGTACATCGGCGTCGGCAAGGGCGTCGTGTTCGGGATGCTGATCGCGCTGGTCGCCTGTCATTTCGGCTTCCGGATCAAGGCGAACTCGCAGAGCCTCGGCGAAGGCACGACGACGTCGGTCGTCACGTCGATCACGGTCGTGATCCTCGCCGACGCGGTGTTCGCGATCCTGTTTCAGAACGTGGGGCTCGGATGAGCACGTCTGACCATCCCGCCGCGCAGCCCGCGGCAGCCGGCGCGGGCGCGGCCGGCGCACCCGGCGGCGAGCTCGTGATCGAGGTGCGCAACCTCACCAAGCGCTACGGGCGCAACATCGTCCACCAGAAGCTCGACTTCGACGTACGGCGCGGCGAGATCGTCGCGATCGTCGGCGGCTCCGGCTCGGGCAAGACGACGCTGGTGCGGCAGATCCTCGGCCTCGAGCGGCCGACGTCGGGCACGATCAAGGTGTTCGGCGAGGATACGTCGACGATCGACGAAGCGAGCGCGCGGCTGATGCGCACGCGCTCGGGGATGCTGTTCCAGCAAGGCGCGCTGTTCTCGTCGATGACGGTGTTCGACAACATCGCGCAGCCGCTGCGCGAGCTCGGCCGCGTGCCGGCCGACCTGCTGCACGACATCGTGATGCTCAAGCTCGAGATGGTCGGGCTGCCGGGCAAGCATGCGTCGAAGATGCCGGCCGCGCTGTCGGGCGGGATGGTCAAGCGCGTCGGCATCGCGCGCGCGATCGCGCTCGAGCCCGAGCTGCTGTTCCTCGACGAGCCGACGGCCGGCCTCGACCCGCAGGCCTCCGACGAATTCGTCGAGCTGATCGGGACGCTGCACCGCACGCTCGGGCTGACCGTCGTGATGGTTACGCACGACCTCGACACGATGGTCGCGCTGTCGACGCGCGTCGCGGTGCTGGCCGATCGCAAGGTGCTGGTCGCGGCGCCGGTCGAGGAGGCCGCGGGCGTCGATCATCCGTTCATCCACGAATATTTCCTGGGGCTGCGCGGGCGCCGCGCATTGCAGGCGCTGCCGCCCGAGCGGCGCGCGAAGCTGCCGAAGGCGGCCCTCGAACCGGCGCTGTCGAGCGTCGAGCTGTAGACGAACGCATCAAGCAAGGAACCCGCGAATGGAAAACAAATCACACGCGTTCTGGGCCGGCCTGTTCACGATCGCGCTGACGCTGGCGATCGCGGGCACCGTGTTCTGGTTCAACGTCGACCGCACCGTGCGCGTGCCGTACGACCTGCTCGCGCGCACCAACGTGACGGGCCTGTTCCCCGATGCGGCCGTGCGCTTTCGCGGGCTCGACGTCGGCAAGGTGCAGTCGATCGGCTTCGACCGTACGCATCCGGGCCAGATCCGCATCCGGATTCTCGTCGACCACGACGCGCCGATCACGCAGTCCACCTACGGCAGCCTGGGCTTCCAGGGCGTGACGGGCATCGCGTTCGTGCAGCTCGAGGACACCGGCCGCGACCTCGCGCCGCTGCCGTCGTCGTCGAAGTCGATCGCGCAGATTCCGATGCGGCCGAGCCTGTTCGACCAGATCCAGGAGCGCGGCGACGTGCTGCTGCGGCAGCTCGAACAGGCGGCCAAAAGCGCGAACGAGCTGATGTCGCCGGAGATGCGCGCGCAGCTGCTCGCGACGGCCGCGAGCCTGCAGCACGCGGCGGACGGCGCGGCGGCCCTGTCGAAGCAGCTCGAGCCGGCGGTGGCCGCGCTGCCCGACACGATGCATCAGGTCGATCGCGCGATGGCGTCCGCGAACACGCTGCTGCAGCCGAACGGCCCGCTCGTCGCGAACCTGAACAAGGCCGGCTCGGCGGCCGAGCAGGTCGGCGTCGCGCTGAACGACCTGAACGCACGCGTGCAGTACGACACGCTGCCGCGCTTCAACGCGCTGGCGGGCAGCGTCGGCGATGCGTCGCGGCAATTGAAGGACGTCGCGGGTGAACTCGGCCGCAATCCGAGCAGTCTGTTGTTCGGCTCGCCCGGCCCCGCGCCGGGCCCCGGCGAGGCGGGCTTCGTCTGGCCGGGTACGACGGCCGCGAAGTAGCGCGCCGCCATGCGCTGCCGCCCGCTGTAACCCGCCGCCGCGGCCGCCGTCGGTCGGCGGGCCGCGACGCCCGCGCGACGACGTCATCGAAACCGGAAACCTCATGCAGGAACATGCCATGCCACGAATCCTCGAACGCGCGCTGCGCCCGGCCGCGACCGCGCTCGCGCTGCTGACGCTCGCCCTCGCCGCCGGCTGCGCCGGCAACAGTGCGGCGCTGTCGAACGTCCGCTACGACCTCGGGCCGGCCGCGACGGTCGGCTCGACCGGCACGGGCTCGGCGCTGAAGGTGCTCGACATCGCCGCGCCCGACGCGCTCGACTCCGACAAGTTCGTCTACCGCCTCGCGTATGCGGACGCGCAGCGCACGGCCGTCTATCGCGACAGCCGCTGGACCGCGCCGCCCGCGCAACTGCTCACGCAGCGCCTGCGCGCGGCGTTGTCGTCGCGCGGCGCGGTGCTCGAAGGCTCCGACGGCGTGCGCGCGCCGACGCTGAAGGTCGACCTCACCGAGTTCGAGCAGGTGTTCGACGGGCAATCGCAGAGTCACGGCGCCGTCACCGCGCGCGCGACGTTGATGCAGGACGGCAAGGTGCTCGGTCAGCACACGTTCGTCTCGCGCGCGCCGTCGAGCACGCCCGATGCGGCCGGCGGCGCGAGCGCGCTGGCCGCCGCGAGCGATGAGCTGGTCGCGCAGATCGCCGCGTGGGTCGGCGTGCAGGCGTACGCGGGCACGCCGTGACGCGCGCCGCGCCGCCGCGATGAACGCGATACGCATGCCGCGCGCCTCGTCGCTCGCGCTGCAGGCGTTCGCCGCGTACGCGGCGCTCGTCGTCTATGCGTCGCTGTATCCGTTCGAAGGCTGGGTGTCGCTCGGCATCGGGCCGTTCGACTATCTGTTCGCGCCGCTGCAGCGTTACGTGACCGTGTTCGACGTGGCCACCAACGTGCTCGGCTACATGCCGTTCGGCGCGCTCGGCGTGCTCGCGCTGCATCCGCGCTGGCGCGGCGTCGCCGCGACGCTGGTGGTGACGGGGCTCGGCGTGCTGTTGTCGGGGACGATGGAGGCGCTGCAGACCTATCTGCCGACGCGCGTCGCGTCCAATCTCGATCTC
The DNA here is from genome assembly GCF_000745665.1 of Burkholderia sp. WP42. Classification (NCBI taxonomy): domain Bacteria; kingdom Pseudomonadati; phylum Pseudomonadota; class Betaproteobacteria; order Burkholderiales; family Burkholderiaceae; genus Burkholderia; species Burkholderia sp. WP42. Next base: position 348,993 of record NZ_JQJT01000003.1, read on the forward strand.
GGCGCCAACGCGCTCGGCGCGCTGCTCGGCGCGTCGCTCGCGGCGCCGGCCACCGGCGCGCTGCTCGATCGCGGCGCGTTGCGGCGGCTGCGCTTCGCGTGGTTCGAGGCCGACGGCGCGACGCCGCTGCTGCTCGGCGCGCTGTGGCCGTTCGCGATCCTGTTTCCGTCGCCGTTCCTGTTCGGCATCGGCGACTGGCCGGCCGCGCTGTGGGAGCGCGCGGACCGGTCGATGCAGGACGCGCTGCTCGCCTGGCTGCCGGCCGCATGGCACGTGAGCGAATGGCCCGAGCGCGTGGACGGCTGGCTGTCCGATTCCGGATGGGAAGCCGCGCTCGGCGCGCTGATGCTGTTCGCGGCGCTCGCGATCGCGTCGCTGCCGATGCGCGCGAGCGCGCCGCGCGTGCGGCTGCTGATCGCGTTCGTCGCGGCCACGCTCGCGCTGAAGGCGGCCGCGACCTTCATGCAGTCGAGCACCGGCCTCGTCGTCGTGTGGGCGACGCCCGGCGCGCGGCTCGGCATCGAGCTCGGCTTCGCGGCGGCGCTCGTCGCGCTGCGCGTGCCGCCCGCGTGGCGGGCGCTGCTGGCGGCCGTCGCGCTGCTGGCGGGCGTGGCGCTCGTGAACCTGCTGCCGGTGAACCCGTTCTTCGACTTCACGCTGTCGGGCTGGCGGCAGGGCCGCTACGTGCACTTCAACAGCCTCGCGCGCTGGCTCGCATGGATCTGGCCGTACGCGGCGCTGCTCTGGCTCGGCCAGCGCGTCGAGCATGCGTGGCTGCCGGGGCGGGGGCGGCGCTGACCGGAGCTGACCGGAGCTGATCGGTGCTGACCGGAGCTTGACCGGAGCCGGGTTGGTGCTGCGCCCGGGCGGCGCCGGCTCGCCGCCCGGCGTTCCGGCCGCCGACGCCGCCGCGCGCCGGTCGCTATAATCGAGCGCACCTCCGTTGCAGCTGCGACGGCTCTCGCCCCTCTTTGCGTCCGGCATCGCGCCGGGCCGCTCGTCACCATCATGGATTCCTACTACCAGCACCACGTCTTCTTCTGCCTGAACCAGCGCGAACCGGGCGCCGAGCGTCCGAGCTGCGCGCAATGCGACGCGCAGACCATGCAGGAATACGCGAAAAAGCGCGTGAAGGAACTGGGCCTCGCGGGGCCCGGCAAGGTTCGCATCAACAAGGCCGGCTGCCTCGACCGCTGCGAGGAGGGGCCGGTGATGGTCGTGTATCCGGAAGGCACCTGGTACACGTACGTCGATCAGGCGGACATCGACGAGATCGTCGAATCGCACCTGCGCGACGGCAAGGTCGTCGAGCGCCTGAAGATCTGAGCGGGCGGCCCGGATGAACGTTCATACGCAGAAGTCGCTGATCGCCGGCCCGGTCGGCCAGATCGAAATCGCGGTCGACCTGCCCGACGCCGTGCGCGAGCGCCGCGCCGCGCCGCGCGGCATCGCGCTCGTCGCGCACCCGCATCCGCTGTTCGGCGGCACGATGGACAACAAGGTCGCGCAGACGCTCGCGCGCACGCTGGTCCAGCTGAACTACGTGGTGTACCGGTCGAACTTCCGCGGCGTCGGCGCGACCGAGGGCGTGCACGACAACGGCATCGGCGAGGCCGACGACCTGCTCGCGGTGCTCGCGCACATGCGCGCGCAGCCGGGCCTCGCGGAGCTGCCGCTGGTGCTCGCCGGGTTCTCGTTCGGCACCTTCGTGCTGTCGCATGTCGGCAAGCGGCTGCGCGACGCGGGCGAGGCGATCGAGCGGATGGTGTTCGTCGGCACCGCGGCGAGCCGCTGGCAGGTGGCCGAGGTGCCGGAAAACACGCTCGTGATCCACGGCGAAACCGACGACACCGTGCCGATCGGATCGGTCTACGACTGGGCGCGGCCGCAGGAGCTGCCGGTCGTCGTGATCCCCGGCGCCGAGCATTTCTTCCATCGCAAGCTGCACGTGCTCAAGCGCATCATCGTCGACGCGTGGCGTTGAGCGGTTGAACCGAACCGGCCGCGATGTCTCGCGGCTGGGTTGTCGGGTTCTTGGGTTGCCGTCCGACGGATCGACTGCCCGGTAGTCTTGCGGCTCGACAGAGCGATGGGCAGCCGTACAGTCGTACAGCCGTACAGAGCGAGAGTCCGATAGCTCGATGGCTCGATGGCTCGATGGCTCGATGGCTCGATGGCTCGATGGCTCGATGGCTCGATGGCTCGACGGATCGACGGATCGACGGATCGACGGATCGACGGATCGACAGGGCGACAGCCGGGCAGGGCAATAGAACGACCGCCCGTCTACGAGCCCGCCCCCGCACATCCCCATCCCGCACACCCCCGCCCCGCACCACCCACCCCCGCCGCCACGCTTCGAAATCCGAACGGCCGCGCAACTTGCACGCCGCCTGCACGCGCCTTTCGCGCGGCTTCGACGACGCTTGCCCGCTACGCAGCCGCGCTATCCTGCGCGAGCCGATGTGCGCCGACTTGCCGCCCGACTCGACGCCCGGTTCGCGAAAACGCCGTTCGCGGCCACGTATAATGGCCGCATTTCGCGTCGCCGGCGGCCCGGCTGGCCTATGCGGCGCTCGTTTCTCCGCCGCTGCGCCCGCTCGCGCGCGGCCGCGAACCGAACGCGTCCGCACGAGTCCAACCGCCGCGTTTCGCGCCGTCCGACGCAGTCGGGCGCATGCCCGGAACGCCCGCCGCCTTGCCGTTCAACCGTGCGCATTTCGCGCCGCACTTTCTGCCATCAGCCTGAATCGATCATGCGTCTGTCTTCCCAAGGCCTCAAGTCTCTCGCTTCTTCCATCGCCTTCGGCACCGCCGCGCGCAACGTCGCGCTGGGCGTGATGCTGCCCGTCGCGCTCGCGTCGACGATCGTCGTCGCCGAGGCGAAGCCGGCCGCCAAGGCCCGTGCCGCGCATGCCGCGCCGGCCGCCGCCGAGCAGTCCACCGGCGCGCCCGCGACCTTCATGCCGGGCGCGGTGCCGCCGCCGGGCGTGAACGCGCGCTCGTGGGTGCTCGTCGATGCGACCAGCAACACGGTGCTGGCATCCGGCAACGCCGACGAACGCGTCGAGCCCGCATCGCTCACCAAGCTGATGACGGCCTACCTCGTGTTCGAAGCGCTCGACAAGAAGAAGATCTCGATGGAGCAGATCGTCACGCCGAGCGAGGCGGTGCGCCGCGTCGGCCGCGACGAGTCGCGCATGTTCATCGAGGCGAACAAGCCGGTGTCGGTGCACGACCTCGTCTACGGGATGATCATCCAGTCGGGCAACGACGCGGCGATCGCGCTGGCCGAACTGGTCGGCGGCAGCGAAGGGCAGTTCGTCACGCTGATGAACGACGAGGCGCAGCGCCTCGGCATGAAGGGCACGCACTTCGCCGACGTGAACGGCATGCCCGACCCGAACCACTACACGACGGCCGGCGACCTCGCGAAGCTGTCCGCGCACCTGATCCGCGATTTTCCGCAGTACTACGGGATCTTCTCGGAGAAGGAATTCAAGTACAACAACATCCGCCAGGGCAACCGCAACCGCCTGCTGTGGCTCGATCCGACCGTCGACGGCCTGAAGACCGGCCATACGCAAGCGGCCGGCTACTGCCTGATCGCGTCGGCCAAGCGCGCGATTCCGGGCGTCGACGGCCAGCGCCGCCTCGTGTCGGTGATGATGGGCGAGCCGAAGGAGGGCGACCGCACCGCCGACAGCATGAAGATGCTGAACTACGGCTATAGCGCGTTCGACTCGGTGCGTCTGTTCAAGGGCGGCCAGGCGATGTCGACGCCGCGCATCTACAAGGGCAAGGCCAACACCGTGCAGGTCGGCGTGAAGGGCGACCAGTGGGTGACGGTGCCGCGCGGCTTCGGCGACAAGGTGAAGACGGAAGTCGACGTCAACGCGCCGCTGATCGCGCCGCTCGCCGAAGGCCAGCAGGTCGGCACGGTGAAGATCGTCGCCGACGGCAAGGCGCTGTCGGAATTCCCGGTCGTCGCGCTGCAGGCGGTGCCGGAAGCCGGCATCTTCGGCCGCATCTGGGACTCGATCCTGCTGATGTTCAGCAAGAAGAAGTAAGCGCGACGGGCCTTTGTTTCCACGACTTCATCCCCATCTGATATCGCCATGAGCCAAGCCGAATTCGAACCGATCGTGTACCTCAGCGTGTCGTCGCAGGAGGAGCTGGTGCCGCTGTCGCAAGCGCGCGTGCCGGTGCTCGACCGCGGGTTCATCTTCGGCGACGGCGTGTATGAAGTCGTGCCCGTCTACGCGCACGACGGCGCGCACGTGCCGTTCCGGATCGATCAGCATCTGGAGCGGCTCGCGCGCAGCCTGAAGAAGATCGGCATCGACGATCTGCACGACGCGCCCGGCTGGCGCGCGCTGATCGAGCGCGTGGTCGAGGCGAACGCGCCCGGCCTCGGCGACGGCCATGCGCTCGTCTACCTGCAGGTCACGCGCGGCGTCGCGAAGCGCGGCCATGCGTTCCCGGCGCACGCGGTGCCCACCGTGTTCGCGATGACGAGCCCGCTGCGCCTGCCGTCGGCGGACGAGCGCGCGCGCGGCGTGCGCTGCGTGACGGCCGAGGATCGCCGCTGGCTGCATTGCGACATCAAGTCGATCTCGCTGCTCGGCAACGTGCTGATGGCGCAGCATGCGGCGGAGCGCGACGCGTTCGAGACGATTCAGCTGCGCGACGGCAACGTGACCGAAGGATCGTCGTCGAACGTCTGGATCGTGAAGAACGGCGAGCTGTTCGCGCCGCCGCGCAGCAACAGGATTCTCGAAGGCATCCGCTACGCGCTGCTCGAGCAGCTGGCCGACGAATGCGAGGTGCGGTTCGTCGCGCGCGAGATCAGCGAGGTCGAGCTGCGCGCGGCGGACGAGATCATGCTCACGTCGGCCACGAAGGAAATCCTGCCCGTCACGTCGCTCGACGACCTGCCGGTCCACGGCGGCACGCCGGGGCCCGTATTCGCGGCGTTGTACGATGCGTACCAGCGCGCGAAGGCGCGCGAGTTTGAACAGTTTGACCTAACCCGGAGAAAGTGATGAGCGAACCGACCAAAACCATCGAGGTAACCGGCGCGATCGATGCGCGGAAGGAGTCGCTGCTGGAGTTTCCGTGCGATTTCCCGATCAAGATCATGGGCAAGGCGCACCCGGAGTTCAAGGACACGATCTTCAAGGTCGTGTCCGTGCATGACAACGAGATCGACGTCGAGAAGATCGAGGAGCGCGCATCGAGCGGCGGCAACTACACGGGCCTGACGATCACCGTGCGCGCCACGAGCCAGGCGCAACTCGACGACATCTATCGCGCGCTGACCGGCCATCCGATGGTCAAGGTCGTGCTGTGACGATGCGCGTGCGCGTTCTCGTTCGCGCGCCCTAAGCGCTTCCCGTCCTTTCCTGTGCGCGCGCGGCGGGAAGCGCACTCGCCGCGTGCCGCGCGTCCAGTTCGTCGCAGCGCCGCCGGTATTCGGCGACTTCCTGCAGCAGCCACGCCCTGAACGCCTGCACGCGCGGCGTGGCGATCAGCGGCGGCGGACACACGAAAAAGTAGTGCCACGGGCTCGGCCCGGCGATGTCGAACAGCCGCACCAGCCGCCCGGCGAGCAGATCGTCCACCGCGAGCGAACGGCGCACCAGCGCGATGCCCTGGCCCTCGATCGCGGCCAGCAGCAGGTTCGACGAATCCTGATACAGAATTCCCCGCTTCGGCTCGGTCAGCGTATCGAGCCCGGCCGCGTTGAACCACGGCCGCCACAGCTCGTCGTCCGAGCGCAGCAGCCGGTAGTGCGCGAGATCGGCGGGCGTCTGCGGCAGCTTGCCGCCGTTCAGCGTCGGCGAGCATGCGGGAAAAAACACCTCTTCGAACAGCGGCTCGACATGCAACCCCGGATAGTTGCCGGAGCCGAAGCGGATCGCGAGATCGACGTCGTCGCGCGCGAAATCGGTCAGCGAGTTGGTCGACTGCAGCTCGACGTCGATTTCCGGATGCCGCTCGATGAACGTGCCGATGCGCGGCGTGATGAAGCGCGCGGCGAACGACGACAGCATCGACACCACCAGCCGCCGTCCGCGGTCGCTCGCGCGCACGTCGCGGGTCGCGTCGGCGATCACCATCAGCGCGGCGCGCACCTGCTGCGCATAGCGCATCCCGGCGTCGGTCAGGCACAGCCGCTTGCCGTTGCGCGTGAACAGCTGCACGCCGAGCTCGTCCTCGAGCGCGCGCACCTGGTGGCTGACCGCGCCGTGCGTGACGTACAGCTCGTCGGCGGCGCGGGAGAAATTCTCGTGACGGGCGGCGGCTTCGAACGCGCGGATCGCGTTCAGCGCGGGCAGCTGGCGGAGGTCCATTTGCTAATTTTCCTCACATCGACGTGAAAATTGGTCGTTTGGTCGGGCGCCCCTGGATGACTACGATTGTAGCCATCGAAGCATTTATTGGCGGAGACGATCATGCAAGAAATTTCTTCAAGCATCACGTTCGAAATCCCCGCGGGCGAAACCGTGCCGATGAAGGTGCAACGCAGCACGCGCCTGACGGTGCAGCGCGGGCCGTTGTGGGCGACGCGCAGCAACGACGTCGAAGACTACTTCCTGGTGGACGGCGAGACGCTGCGGCTGCGCCGCGGCGAACGCCTGTGGCTGAGCTCGGAAAGCGCGCAGGGGGCGTACGTCGCGTTCTCGGTGTCGCGCCCGGCGGCCGAGGTCGCGCGCGGTGCGCTCGCGCGGCTGCGCGAGCGCGTGAGCGCGTTGCTCCACGACGGCTGGCGCACCGTCTGACGCGGCTTTCGTCGGACGGATGCGTGCGATCCGTCCCCTTCCGCTGCCGGCGGGACCGGTGGGTTTTCGGTAAACTACCGTCCATGTCCGTCTCGCCGGTTGCCATCGTGTCCACGCCCGTCGCTGTTTCCGCATCGCCCGCCGGCTCGCCGGCTCAGCACGACGCGCCGCTCACCGTGCGCTGGCGCGGCACCGAGGCATACCAGACCAGCTTCGACGCGATGCGCGCGTTCACCGATGCACGCACCGCCGAGACCCCCGACGAGATCTGGATCGTCGAGCATCCGCCCGTCTACACGCTCGGCCAGGCCGGCGACCCGGCCCATCTGCTGGTGGCCGACAGCGGCGTGCCGCTCGTGAAGGTCGACCGCGGCGGGCAAATCACCTATCACGGCCCCGGCCAGATCGTCGCCTACCTGCTGCTCGACTTGCGCCGGCGCAAGCTGATGGTCCGCACGCTGGTGACGCGGATCGAAGAGGCCGTGATCGAAACCCTCGCGGCGTATAATCTCGCTTCGGTCCGCAAGGCGGGCGCGCCCGGCATCTACGTGGCATCCGGCGTGCACGAGGGCGCGAAGATCGCGGCCCTCGGCCTGAAGATCCGCAACGGCTGCAGCTATCACGGGCTGAGCCTGAACGTGAAGATGGATCTGCGCCCGTTTCTCGCGATCAACCCGTGCGGCTATGCCGGACTGGAAACCGTCGACATGGCGAGCCTCGAGGTTGCCGCCGACTGGAACGACGTCGCCCGCACGCTGGTCGGGCGCCTGATCGCCAACCTCGACGGCGCATCCGCGGCCGCCGACAAGCCGCACGCACTGGAACATTCGAATGACTGACGTTACCGCTTCCCCCGCCCCGGCCGATCCGGCCGCGACCCCTGCCTACGATCCCACCGCCAAGCAGAAGGCGCAGGCGAAGACGGCGCGCATCCCGATCAAGGTCATTCCGATCGAGAAGCTGAAGAAGCCCGAGTGGATCCGCGTGAAGGCGGCCACCGGCAGCTCGCGCTTCAACGAGATCAAGACGATCCTGCGCGAGCACAACCTGCATACCGTGTGCGAGGAAGCGAGCTGCCCGAACATCGGCGAATGCTTCGGCAAGGGCACCGCGACGTTCATGATCATGGGCGACAAGTGCACGCGCCGCTGCCCGTTCTGCGACGTCGGCCACGGCCGTCCCGATCCGCTCGACGCGGATGAACCGAAGAACCTCGCCCGCACGATCGCCGCGCTCAAGCTCAAGTACGTGGTGATCACGAGCGTCGACCGCGACGACCTGCGCGACGGCGGCGCCGCCCACTTCGTCGAGTGCATCCGCGAAACGCGTGCGCAGTCGCCGGACACGCGCATCGAGATCCTGACGCCGGACTTCCGCGGCCGTCTCGATCGCGCGATCTCGATCCTGAACGCCGCACCGCCCGACGTGATGAACCACAACCTCGAAACGGTGCCGCGCCTGTACAAGGAAGCGCGCCCGGGTTCGGACTACGCGCATTCGCTGAAGCTGCTGAAGGACTTCAAGGCGCTGCATCCGGACGTCGCGACCAAGTCGGGCCTGATGGTCGGCCTCGGCGAGACCGAAGAGGAAATCCTGCAGGTGATGCGCGACCTGCGCGCGCACGACGTCGACATGCTGACGATCGGCCAGTATCTGCAGCCGTCGGAGCACCATCTGCCGGTGCGTGCATACGTGCATCCGGATACCTTCAAGATGTACGAGGAAGAAGCGTACAAGATGGGCTTCACGCACGCGGCCGTCGGCGCGATGGTGCGCTCGAGCTATCACGCCGATCTGCAGGCGCATGGGGCCGGCGTGGTCTGAGCGTCGCGTCTTCGCATCATGCGGGCGCCGCAGGTGTGCGCCGCCCGTCATGCAGTCAAACCAAGCCCGCAGCGATGCGGGCTTGTTCGTTTTGGGGTGCGTTACAGGCACCGGCTGTCCGCGCACGCCGATCGTCGCCCGTGCGGATGCGCGATCCAATCGAACGTGCAAAGCAAAGCTGAAACGCCGTCGATAGCTTCGCAGGATAAGTTCGCTCCCGCCGCGCGCAAAGCTCGTAAAGTCGGCTCTCCCGCAGCAATGCCCGTATTCGAAGGAGAGCCGCATGTCCCGTTTCAGCTTCATCCGCCGCGCCGTCGTCGCGCTGACCGCCTTTGCCGCGCTCGGCGCGGCGCACGCCGAATCGCGCGAAGTAGTGATCGCGTACCAGGACATGGTCGTGCCGTGGCGCTACGCGCAGGCGAGCGGTGAAGTCGAGAAGGCGACCGGCTACAAGGTCACGTTCCGCAAGCTCGACAGCGGCGCCGACGTGATCCGCGCGCTTGCGTCGGGCTCGGTGCAGCTCGGCGAGGCCGGCTCGAGCCCGATTGCGGCCGGTCTGTCGCAAGGGCTCGACATTTCGTTGTTCTGGGTGCTCGACAACATCAACGACGCCGAGGCGCTGGTCGCGCGCAACGGCTCCGGCGTGACCAGCATCGCCGCGCTGAAGGGCAGGAAGATCGGCGTGCCGTTCGTGTCGACGTCGCACTTTCATACGCTGGTCGCGCTGCAGGCCGCCGGCGTGAACCCGAACGACGTGAAGATCGTCAACCTGCGTCCGCCGGAAGTCGCGGCCGCGTGGGCGCGCGGCGACATCGACGCGACCTACATCTGGGATCCGGTGCTCGCGAAGGTCAAGCAGTCGGGCACCGTGCTGACGACCTCGGGCCAGGTCGCGAAGCAAAGCGGCAAGGCGACCTTCGACGGCTTCGTCGTGAGCCGCAAGTTCGCGCGCGAGAACCCCGAGTTCGTCGCGCGTTTCGTGAAGGTGCTCGCCGCAGCCGATGCCGATTACCGCGCCCATGCGGCCGCGTGGAAGGTCGGCTCGCCGCAGGTCGCGGCGGTCGCGAAGGTGTCCGGCGCGAACGCGCAGGACGTGCCGGCCAGCCTCGCGCTGTACGCGTTCCCGACGCCTGCCGAGCAGGCGTCGCCGACGTGGCTCGGCGGCGGCGCGCAGTCGGGCGCCGCGAAGTCGCTCGCGGCCACCGCCGCATTCCTCAAGACGCAGGGCACGATCCAGACGGTGCTGGCCGATTATTCGGTCGGCGTCGATCCGCAGTTCGTGCAGAAGGCGGCGCGCTGAGCGCCGCCGCGCCGGCGCACCCTCGCGGAGGCTTCGATCATGAGCACGCTGGAAGTTCGGCAACTGTCGGTCGCCTATCCGGGCGAACGCGGTCGGCCGACCACGCACGCGCTTGCGCGCGTCGACCTGCAGATCGACAGCGGTGAATTCGTCGTCGCGCTCGGCGCGTCCGGATGCGGAAAGACGACGCTGCTGAACTGCATGGCCGGTTTCGTCGCGCCGACGACGGGCGAGGTGCGCGTCGACGGCGTGCCGGTCACCGGCCCCGGCGCCGATCGTGGCGTCGTGTTCCAGAAATATGCGCTGCTGCCGTGGCTCGACGTGCTCGGGAACGTCGCGCTCGGGCTGCGCTTCGCGCGCATGCCGAAGGCCGAGCGCGAAGCGCGCTCGCGCGAGATGCTCGCGCTCGTCGGCCTCGAGCGCCATGCGCATGCGCGCGTCTACGAGCTGTCGGGCGGCATGCAGCAGCGCGTCGGCATCGCGCGGGCGCTCGCGAGCGAGCCGCGCGTGCTGCTGATGGACGAGCCGATGGGCGCGCTCGACGCGATGACGCGCGGCACGATGCAGGCGCTCGTGCTCGACGTGTGGGCGCGCACCGGCAAGACGGTGTTCTTCATCACGCACGACGTCGAGGAGGCGCTGTTCCTCGCGACGCGCCTGGTCGTGATGACGCCCGGCCCCGGCCGCATCGCGCAGACCTTCGAGCTGCCGTTCGCGCGGCGCTACGTCGCGTCGCGCGATGCGCGCGCGGTGAAGTCGTCGCAGGAATTCATCGCATGGCGCGAGCGGCTGATCGCCTATCTGCACCGCGACGACGCCGTCGCGCCGGCCGCGTGATGCAGGAGCTCGCGCGGCACGGCGCGTCAGCCGGGCGCGTGCGCATCGCCACTTTGGACAGGCAGGACGACATGAGTACGCAGGATTCGTGGGCGGCCGATCGAGCGGCCGCCGACTTCGAACGGAACCGGCCCGCGCCGCAGCGACGCGGGCGCGCGTCGCATCGCTACCGGCTGCCGGGGCAAGGCAACACGTCGGCGCTGAGCGCGGCCACGCTCGCTGCGCTGGCCGCACTGTGGTGGATCGCGACGCATCGGCAATGGCTGCCGCCGCTGTTCCTGCCGGCGCCGGAAGCGGTGTGGCGTGCGTTCGTCGACGCGGCGCACGGCCGCATCCAGGGCGGGCTGCCGTTGTCCGAGCATCTGATGTGGAGCGCCGCGCGCGTGTTCGGCGCGTTCGCGTTCGCGACGGCGATCGGCGTGCCGGCCGGCATCCTGATGGGCGTGAGCCGGATCGCGCGCGGCGTGTTCGATCCGCTGCTGGAGTTCTACCGGCCGCTGCCGCCGCTGGCTTATCTGCCGCTCGTCGTGATCTGGTTCGGCATCGACGAGACGGCGAAGCTCGTCGTGATCTTCCTCGCCTGCTTCGCGCCGATCGCGATGGCCGCCCGCGCGGGCGTGCGCGCCGCGACGGTCGAGCAGATCAACGCCGCCTATTCGCTCGGCGGCAGCTTCGCGCAGATCGTGCGCCACGTCGTGCTGCCCGCCGCGCTGCCGGAGATCCTCACCGGTCTGCGCATCGCGATCGGCTTCGGCTGGACGACGCTCGTCGCCGCCGAGATGGTCGCCGCGACGGCCGGGCTCGGGCAGATGGTGCTCAACGCGTCGAGCTTTCTGCGCACCGATATCGTCGTGATGGGCATCCTGATCATCGGCGCGATCGCGTGGCTGTTCGATCTCGCGATGCGGTGGGTGGAGCGGCGTGCGGTGCCGTGGAAGGGGCGCGGGTGAGGCGTCGCACGGCCGTGCCGGAGCCGCCTTCGCGAGCATGATGAGCGGGCGGGGCGGGTTGCCTGCCGCCGCCTGCTGTCATACGATGCCGACATGATGAAATCCCTCACGCCAGCCGAACTCGACGAACTCGGCACATTCCTGATCTCCGATGTCGCGTCGGAAGAAACGCTGACGCTCGCCGGGCTCGACGGCTACTTGACCGCGATCGCGGCCGGCCCTGTCACGCTGCTGCCGAGCCAATGGCTGGGCGGCATATGGGGGCCGACGGACGACGACGCACCGAATTTCGAGACGATGGAGCAGGCGCAGCGCGTGCTGGGTCTGCTGATGCGACATTACAACGGCATTATCGGCAGCCTGGAGCGCAATCCCGACGCATTTCGGCCGGTGTTCGACACGGTCGTCTATGCCGACGACGCGCGTGAATATCGCGATGCCGAGGCCTGGGCATTCGGCTTCATGCAGGCGATCGCTCTGTCCCAGGAATACTGGCAGCCGCTCTTCGACGATCCGCAAGGCCAGGCATGGATGCGGCCGCTTCGCCTGCTCGGCGGGGACGAAGCGGCCGCCGACGAAGTTGCGCCCGACGACGCGCAGCTGATGCTCGATCCGTCCGGGCGGGAAACCCTGGCCGACAGGATTCCCGCGGCCGTCGCCGGCATCTATCGTTACTGGTTGCCGTATCGCCGCGCCGTGCAGGAGCGGCGCGTTGCCGCGACAGCGCAGCGTTCGGAACCGAAAATCGGGCGCAACGATCCATGTCCGTGCGGCAGCGGCAAGAAGTTCAAGAAATGCTGCGGCGCGGCCGCCACGCTGCACTGAGGGCGCGTCTTACATCACGCATCCACGCAGCCGACGGCAGGCGCTGACCGGCGTCAGCCGTCATTCCCCCAGCGCGACGCCTTCGCGCCGTGGGTCGGCGCCGCCGAACCACACCGTCTGCCCCTGCACGTTCAGCCGCTGGATGCCCTGCAGCCCCGAGTTCATCTCGACGACGCGCACGTCGTGGCCGCGCCCTTTCAGCCCGTCGACGAGCGCGTCCGACACGCGGCCGCGCTCCAGCTGCGTCGGCCCGTTCATCGACCCGAAGTTCGGCAGCGCGATCGCCTGCTGCATCGTCATTCCCCAGTCCATCACGCCGATCAGCGTCTTCGCGACGTGATTGATGATCGCGGGGCCGCCGGCCGAACCGACGATCATCGTCACCTGCCTGGTCTTCCGGTCGAACACGAGCTCCGGCGACATCGCCGAGCGCGGCCGCTTGCCCGGCTGCACGCGGTTCGCGACCGGGCGCCCGTGCTCGCTCGGCACGAACGAGAAGTCGGTCAGCTGGTTGTTCAGCATGAAGCCGCGCACCATCAGCCGCGAACCGAACGCATCTTCGACGCTGGTCGTCATCGACAGCGCGTGGCCGTAGCGGTCGATGATCGCGATGTCGGACGTGGACGGCAGTTCGGCGCTTCGATCGTCGGCGAGCGCGAGCGTCGCGCCCTGCGGCGTGCCGGGCTGCGCGACGCCCATGCTGGTCTCGCCGACCAGCCGCGCGCGCTGCGCGAGATACGCCTTGTCGGTGAGGCTCGCCCAGCTGCCGCCCGGCAGCGGCGCGAAATCGGGATCGGCGACGTAGCGCGCGCGATCCGCGTACGCGAGGCGCCCGGCTTCGCTGAACAGATGCGCGGCGAACGGCGTCGGCTCGTAGCCGACGTCGTTGCGCACCGGCTTCTGCGCGCCGATCTGCTGCCAGTCGGGCATTGCTTCCAGGATGCCCAGCATCTGCGCGATCGCGAGGCCGCCCGACGACGGTGGCGGCATCCCGCACACCACCGAGCGCCGGTAGTCGGTACACAGCGGCGCACGCACCTTCGCCTTGTAGCGCGCGAGATCCTGCAGCGTCAGCAGGCCGGGGTTGGTCGGATGCCGGCGCACCTTCGCGACGATGTCGCGCGCGATCGGCCCGGTGTAGAACGCGTTCGCGCCGCGCTCGGCGATCTGGCGCAGCACGGCCGCGAGCGCCGGGTTCTTCAGCACGGTGCCGGCCGCCTTCGGCGTGCCGTCCGGGTTGTAGAAGTACGCGCGTGCGACCGGGTCGTTCATCAGGTACTTGTCATTCGCGATCAGCATCGCGAGGCGCGGGCTGATCGTGAAGCCGCGCTCCGCGAGCCGGATCGCGGGCTGGAACAGCCGCCGCCACGGCAGCTTGCCGTGCGCGCGGTGCGCGGCGTCGAGCATCCGCAGCACGCCCGGCGTGCCGACCGAGCGCCCGCCGACGACACCGTCGTAGAAGCTCAGCGGCTGGCCCGTCGGGCCGTAGAACAGCCGCTCGGTCGCGGCGGCCGGCGCGGTCTCGCGGCCGTCGTACGCCTGCGTCGCGTTGCCGTCGAAGTACAGCATGAAGGCGCCGCCGCCGAGCCCGGACGACTGCGGCTCGACGAGCCCGAGCACCATCTGCGTCGCGATCGCCGCGTCGATCGCGGTGCCGCCGGCCTTCAGCATGTCGTAGCCGGCTTGCGCCGCGAGCGGGTTCGCGGCGGCGATCATGAAGTGCTGCGCGGTCCAGCCCGGCTTGTCGGTCCAGCCGGACGACGGCTCGGGTGCCTGGACGCCCGGCAGCGGCACCGCGCCGCCCGACGCCGCGGCGACCGGGACGACCGCGCCCGACGATGCGGACGGCGACGTGCAGCCGGCGCTGAACGCGACCAGCGCGACGAAGGCGAGGCCCGCGAGCGCGGCAACGGGCGTCCGGGGACGCGAAGGCGGACGAATCGGGTCGGACATTGAACCCTCGGCAACGTTGAATTCGAAGGACGTGTGGGTGTGGGGGCATGCACGCGGGGCACGGCGCACGGCGCACGGCACACGGCACACGGCACACGGCACACGGCACACGGCACACGGCACACGACACGCGCGCTGCAATGCGCCGCACGGCGCACACAGCACACACGCGAAACGCATCCAGCATGCCAAGCGCATGCGACATCCGACACGCGCGCGCCCATCCCACACCGAACGGCGCGCTATTTTCGCCGCGCGCCCGGCCGCTTGTCATCAGACAGGAAACCCTGACGAATCGCGCCGGGCCCGCGCCGGCCGGCCTTGCCGGCCTGTTCGAGGATGAACTCTATGAAGGTCGCGGTCGCGCGCGTGTGGTGGCGGTTCGGCATGTACAGCATGTACATGTGCGTGCCGAAGATGCTCAAGCGGTACGCGTCGAGCGACGTGACCACCGCGCCGCGCCGCAGGTCGTCCTGCACCACGTAGTCGGGCACGATGCCGACGCCGATCCCCGCGAGGATCGCCTGGCGCAGGAACAGGAAGTTCTCGGAGATCAGCGTGGGTTCGAGCAGCACCTCGTGGCGCTCGTCGCCGAGATACGCGGCGATCCGCAGTTGCCGCCCGAGCACCGTCGCGGTGACGACCGGCGCGGCGCTCAGCGCGTCGAGGCTCGCCGGCATCCCGTGCGCAGCGGCGAACGCGGGCGATGCGCAGGCGACGTAGCGCACGGCGCCCATGTCGCGCGCGACGAGGTTCTGCGGCGGCTCGGACATCACGCGGATCGCGATGTCGACCTCGTCGCGCATCAGATCCTCGACGCGATTCTCGAACACCACGTCCAGCACGATGCCGGGATGCAGCCGCTTGAACGCGAGCAGCCAGTCGGACATCACCATCTGCCCATAGCCGCTCGGCACCGACAGCCGCACGCGGCCCTGCAGGTCCTGGCCGAGCGTCGTCACCGATTCCTGCGCGGCCAGCAACTCGTTGCGGATGCGCCGGCCGTGCTCGTACAGCTTCAAGCCGATCTCGGTCGGCTCGATGCGGCGCGTCGTGCGGCGCACGAGCTGCTGGCCGATCGAGCGTTCGAGCTGGTTCAGCCGGTAGCTGACGTTCGCGCGGCTCATCTTGAGCCGCTGCGCGGCCTTGCTCAGATTGCCCGCATCGAGGATCTCGACGAGCAGCGTCAGCGCATTCAGGTCCATCCGCGAGGTCTCCCGGTCCGTCCCGTGCGACGGTTCGAACGCATTCAATGTCAAGTCGGACTTGACAGCTTGTAAAGGCATGCGGGAATTGTCAATGAATCTCGATCAATCGAGAATCCAGTGATGCCCGGCCGTCGCAGCGGATCGCTTGCGCTGCGCGGCATGAACGGCATGCACGCGATGCCCGTCGCGCGAACCTGCGCCGCCGTCCGGCCCGGGGAAACGTTCCGGCACACCGCGCGCACCGAACCGGAGACACGATGAATTCAACCGCTTCCCCCGCACCGGCCCGCGCCGGGAGCGTCACGCACGAGCGCCGCGACGCGCTGCTCGTCGTCACGATCGACCATCCGCCCGTCAACGCGCTGTCCGCCGACGTGCGGCGCGGCCTGGCCGATGCGCTCGACGCCGCGCAGGCCGATCACACAGTCCGCGCGGTGCTGATCGTCGGCGCCGGCCGCAACTTCATCGCGGGCGCCGACATCCGCGAATTCGGCAAGCCGCCCGTGCCGCCGTCGCTGCCCGACGTGTGCGAGCGGATCGAGTCGAGCGCGAAGCCGGTGGTGGTCGCGCTGCACGGCGCGACGCTCGGCGGCGGCCTCGAGGTCGCGCTCGCCGCGCATTACCGGCTCGCATTGCCCGGCGCGAAGCTCGGGCTGCCCGAAGTCACGCTCGGCCTGCTGCCCGGCGCGGGCGGCACGCAGCGCACGCCGCGCCTGATCGGCGCGAAGGCCGCGCTCGACCTGATGCTGACCGGGCGCCACGCAAGCGCGGAAGAAGCGCGCGCGCTCGGCCTCGTCGATCGCGTCGCGCGCAGCGACGACACGCTCGCCGAAGGTCTCGCGTATGCGCAGGAGCTCGTGTCGCTCGGCGCGCCGGTACGGCGCACGCGCGATGCGCAGGGCCTCGCCGAGCGCACGGCCGCGCAGGCGGCGCTCGCTGCGGCACGCGCCGAGCTGCCGAAGAAGTCCCGCGGGCTGTTCTCGCCGGCGAAGATCGTCGATGCGGTCGAGGCCGCGCTCACGCTGTCGTTCGACGCGGGGATGAAGCTCGAGCGCAGCCTGTTCCTGCAATGCCTCGACAGCCCGCAGCGCGCGGGCCTCGTGCATGCGTTCTTCGCTGAACGCGAGGCCGCGAAGGCGCCCGAGGCGCGCGGTGCGAGCGCGCGTGCCGTCGAGCGGGTCGGCGTGGTCGGCGGCGGCACGATGGGCGCCGGGATCGCGGTCGCGGCGCTCGACGCGGGCCTGCCGGTGACGATGATCGAACGCGACGACGCGTCGCTCGCACGCGGGCGCGCGCACGTCGAAAAGGTGTACGACGCGCTCGTCGCGAAGGGCCGCATGACGCCGGACGCACGCGCGGCGCGCGTCGCGCGCCTCGACGGCAGCACGCGTTACGACGCGCTCGCGCAGGCCGACGTCGTGATCGAGGCCGTGTTCGAGGACATGGCCGTGAAGCAGGCGGTGTTCGCCGAGCTTGCGCGCGTGTGCAAGCCCGGCGCGGTGCTCGCGACCAACACGTCGTATCTCGACATCGACGCGCTCGCCGCCGGCATCGACCGGCCGGCCGACGTGATCGGCCTGCATTTCTTCTCGCCGGCCAACGTGATGAAGCTGCTCGAGATCGTCGTGCCGAAGCGCGTCAGCGCGGAGGTCGTCGCGACCGCGTTCGCGCTGGCGAAGCAACTGAAGAAGACGCCGGTGCGCGCCGGCGTGTGCGACGGCTTCATCGGCAACCGGAT
Source organism: Burkholderia sp. WP42 (assembly GCF_000745665.1). Classification (NCBI taxonomy): domain Bacteria; kingdom Pseudomonadati; phylum Pseudomonadota; class Betaproteobacteria; order Burkholderiales; family Burkholderiaceae; genus Burkholderia; species Burkholderia sp. WP42. The sequence goes on from NZ_JQJT01000003.1 coordinate 366,413, forward strand.
CCTCGCCGTCTACCGCACCGCGGCCGACTACCTGATGGAGGACGGCGCGTCGCCGTACCAGATCGATCGCGCGGTGCGCGATTTCGGCTTCCCGATGGGGCCGTTCCAGGTCGTCGATCTCGCGGGCGGCGACATCGGCTGGGCCACGCGCAAGCGCCGCGCGGCGACGCGCGATCCGCGCGCGCGCTACGTGGAGATCTCCGACCGGCTGTGCGAGCGCGGCTGGTTCGGCCAGAAGAGCGGCCGTGGCTATTACCTGTATCCCGACGGCGCACGCGTCGGCACGCCGGACCCGGAGGTCGACGCGATCGTCGCCGCCGAGCGCGCGAAGAAGGGCATCGTGCCGCGCAGCTTCAGCGACGACGAGATCCTGCGCCGCTACCTCGCCGCGATGATCAACGAAGGCGCGAACGTCGTGCACGAGCGGATCGCGCTGCGCCCGCTCGACGTCGATGCGGTGTTCCTGTACGGCTACGGCTTTCCGCGCCATCGCGGCGGCCCGATGCACTACGCGGACACGGTTGGCCTCGCGAACGTGCTCGCCGACATCCGCGCGTTCGCGAACGAGGATCCGCTGTTCTGGAGGCCGTCGCCGCTGCTCGTCGAGCTGGTCGAGCGCGGCGCGGATTTCGCGAGCCTGAACCGCATCGACTGAACGCCCACCGCATCTGCCACGGACCGAACATGGACCTCAATTTCACGCCCGAAGAGGAAGCCTTCCGCACGGACGTGCAGCGCTTCCTGCAAGCCGAGCTGCCGGCGCGCCTCGCGCGCAAGGTGAAGGGCGGCCTGCACCTGACGCGCGACGACATGCGCGAATGGCACGCGATACTGAACGCACGCGGCTGGCTGGCGAGCCACTGGCCGCGCGAATACGGCGGCCCCGGCTGGAGCGTCGCGCAGAAGTTCCTGTTCGACAACGAATGCGCGCTCGCCGGCGCGCCGCGCATCGTGCCGTTCGGCGTGAACATGCTCGGCCCGGTGCTCATCAAGTACGGCAGCGAGGCGCAGAAGCGCCACTGGCTGCCGCGCATTCTCGACGGCACCGACTGGTGGTGCCAGGGCTATTCGGAGCCGGGCGCCGGATCCGACCTCGCGTCGGTGAAGACGAGCGCGGTGCGCGACGGCGCGCACTACGTCGTGAACGGCCAGAAGACCTGGACCACGCTCGGCCACTACGCGAACATGATCTTCTGCCTGGTGCGCACCGCGACCGACGTGCGCAAGCAGGAAGGCATCAGCTTCCTGCTGATCGACATGAACGCGCCGGGCGTCGACGTGCGTCCGATCATCACGCTCGACGGCGAGCACGAGGTGAACGAGGTGTTCTTCACCGACGTGCGCGTGCCGGTGGAAAACCGCGTCGGTGAGGAGAACCGCGGCTGGACCTACGCGAAATACCTGCTCACCTACGAACGCACCAACATCGCCGGCGTCGGCTTCTCGACGGCCGCGCTCGAGCGGCTGCGCAGCGTCGCCGCGAAGCTGACGAAGAATGGCCGGCCGCTCGCCGACGATCCGCTCTTCGCGGCCCGTATCGCGCGTGTCGAGATCGAGCTCGAGAACATGCGCACGACCAACCTGCGCGTGCTCGCGGCGGTCGCGGGCGGCGGCGTGCCGGGCGCGGAAAGCTCGATGCTGAAGATCCGCGGCACGCAGATCCGCCAGGAGATCACCGCGCTGATGCGCCGCGCGATGGGGCCGTACGCGCAGCCGTTCGTCGAGGAGGCGCTCGACGCCGAGCACGACGGCGCGGCCGTCGGTCCTGACGAAGCGGCGAGCGCCGCGCAGCAGTACTTCAACAATCGCAAGCTGTCGATCTTCGGCGGCTCGAACGAGATCCAGAAGAACATCATCGCGAAGATGATGCTCGGGCTGTAACGAGGAACGCGACGATGGATTTTCAGCACACGGAAGACCGGCGGATGCTGGCGGACACGTTGAACCGCTTCATCGCCGAACAGTATGCGTTCCCGGTGCGCGACCGCATCGCGCAGTCGCCGCAAGGGTGCGATCGCGCGATGTGGCGGCGCTTCGCCGAACTGGGCGCGGTCGGCGCGCTGTTTCCGGAGGCGGACGGCGGCTTCGGCGGCGCGGGCTTCGATATCGCGGTGGTGTTCGAATGCCTCGGCCGCGGGCTCGTCGTCGAGCCGTTTCTCGGCGCGCTGCTCGCGGGCCGCGCGCTGCTGCTGGGCGGCGGTGGCGGCGGCGCGCAGCGCGAACGGCTCGCGCAGTTGATCGACGGCCGCGCGTGCGCCGCGTTCGCGCACGACGAACCGGGCTCGCACTACGAACTGACGACCGTGCGCACGCGCGCCGAGCGCAGCGGCGACGGCTGGGTGCTGACCGGTGCGAAGGGCGTCGTCGAGCAGGCCGCGCAGGCGTCGTTCTTCGTCGTCAGCGCGCGCACGGCCGGCCGCGACGACGACGCGCACGGCATCGGCCTGTTCGTCGTGCCGGCCGATGCGCCGGGCGTGTCGTGGCGCGACTACCGGAAGATCGACGGCGGCCGCGCGGCCGAGGTGCGCTTCGAACGCGTCGCGCTGCCCGGCGAGGCGGCGCTGGTCGACACGGACGACGCGGCCGACGGCGACGACGGGCAGGGCGCCGCGCTGCTCGAACGCGTGCTCGGCTACGGGCTGCTCGCGCTGTCGGCTGAGGCGCTCGGCGCGATGGACGTCGCGAAGGAGGCGACGCTCGACTATCTGCGCACGCGCCGGCAGTTCGGGATGCCGATCGGCAGCTTCCAGGCGCTGCAGCACCGGATGGCCGACCTGCTGCTCGAAGTCGAGCAGGCGCGCTCGGCGGTGATCAACGCGGCCGCGCAGCTCGACGCGCCGCGCACGGTGCGCGAACGCGCGCTCGCGGCGGCCAAGTACAGCATCGGCCGGATCGGCACGCTGGTCGCGGAGGAGAGCATCCAGCTGCACGGCGGGATCGGGATGACGTGGGAGCTGCCGCTGTCGCATTACGCGAAGCGGCTGGTGATGATCGATCACCAGCTCGGCGACGAGGACCATCATCTGGCGCGCTACATCGCGCTGTCGAAACGATGACGGCACGGCGCGTGGATCGAGACGACGGGCAGCCAGGCGAAGCGCGCGCTGCCGCTCGCCGGCCTGAAGGTGCACGATCTTCCGCGCGTGCTCGCGGGCCTCGCCGCCCGGCACTGAATCGTCGGACGAAACCGGAAATCCGTCCGGATCGCCGGACGGATGTTTTCCGGAAATCCGGAATGCCGGATTTCCTCGCCTTCCGAATTATGAGAAATACAATAAAAACAATGGCTTGACGGCTTGCGGAAAGCTGGCATCGACCTTGCAATATGGAATGCACGGCCGTCCACCGGCCCGACTATTACATCAAGGAGACAATCGATGACCACTGCCTTCCACCCCCTTCGGATGTTCTGAGGCATCGCTTGTTGCGGCACGGCAGCCGCGCGGGCGAATGGCCTTATCCCCTGAGACATTCGCCTGCGCGCGTGACGCCGTTTCCACCGGCTCATCTACACCAGCAGGAACCATCGTGAAGAAGAAACCCTTCTACAAAGTGCTTTATGTGCAGGTGATCTTCGCCATCATCGTCGGCGTGATCCTCGGCCACTTCTATCCGGCGCTCGCCACCGACATGAAACCGCTCGGCGACGGCTTCATCAAGCTGATCAAGATGGTGATCGGCCCGATCATCTTCTGTACGGTCGTCACCGGCATCGCCGGCATGGAGGACATGAAGAAGGTGGGCCGCGTCGGCGGCAAGGCGCTGCTGTACTTCGAAATCGTGTCGACCTTCGCGCTGCTGCTGGGCCTCGCGGCCACGCACCTGCTGCGTCCGGGCGTCGGCTTCAACATCGATCCGGCGACGCTCGACGGCAAGGCCGTCGCGTCATACGCGGCGAAGGCGCACGGCCAGTCGACGGTCGACTTCCTGATGCACATCATCCCGAACACGATGGTCGACGCGTTCGCGCAGGGCGAAATCCTGCAGATCCTGCTGATCGCGCTGCTGTTCGGCAGCGTGCTCGCGCACCTCGGCGAGCGCGGCAAGGTCGTCACCGACTTCATCGACGGGCTCACGCGCGTGCTGTTCGGCATCGTGCACATCGTCACGAAGCTGGCGCCGATCGGCGCGTTCGGCGCGATGGCGTTCACGATCGGCAAGTACGGCGTCGGCTCGCTGGTGCCGCTGCTCAAGCTGATCGGCACGTTCTACCTGACGTCGATCGTCTTCGTGCTGGTCGTGCTCGGCACGATCGCGCGCTTCACGGGCTTCTCGATCGTCCGCTTCGTGTCGTACATCAAGGAGGAACTGCTGATCGTGCTCGGCACCAGCTCGTCGGAAGCCGCGCTGCCGCAGCTGATGGAAAAGCTCGAGAAGGCCGGCTGCTCGCGCTCGGTCGTCGGCCTGGTCGTGCCGACCGGCTATTCGTTCAACCTCGACGGCACCAACATCTACATGACGATGGCCGTGCTGTTCATCGCGCAGGCCACCAACATCGAACTCACGTGGATGCAGCAGCTCACGCTGCTGGCGGTCGCGATGCTGACGTCGAAGGGCGCGAGCGGCGTCACCGGCGCGGGCTTCATCACGCTCGCCGCGACGCTCGCCGTCGTGCCGACCATCCCGCTGTCGGGCATGGTGCTGATCCTCGGCATCGACCGCTTCATGAGCGAATGCCGTGCGCTGACCAACATCGTCGGCAACGGTGTCGCGACGGTCGTCGTGTCCGCGTGGGAGAAGGAGCTCGACCGCAACAAGCTGCGCGATGCGCTGAAGGGCAACCGCGACGTCACGCCGACCGAGACGGCCGGCGTCTGACGGCGTGAGCGAGCAGGCGGTGCCGCCCGCGGGCGGCGCGCCGCGCGGCGGTGCGGGCGGCGGGCGGGACGCCTATGACACAATAGGCGATCCGCATCGCCAGGAAGTCTCGTCCGTGAAGCGCCGCCTGTACATCCTCGTCGTGCTCGCCGCCGCACTCGCGGCGGCTTGCGCGCTGACGTGGAGCATCACGTGGCAGCGCGGCGTCGCCGAGCTGCAGCGCAACGCCGCGGTGCGGGTCAACCGCACGACCAGCGCGCTGAAGAGCACGCTCGATCGCTACGAGTCGCTGCCTTATCTGCTCGGCAGCCATCCGTACGTGCAGGACCTGCTGGCCGAGCCGCAGCGCGCCGATCTCGCCGCGCGCGCCAACCGCTATCTCGAAGATCTCAACGAACACGCGCACGCGACCGTCACCTACGTGGTCGGCGCGGACGGCCTGTGCGTCGCAGCCAGCAACTGGCGCGCGCCCGACAGCTTCGTCGGCATCGAATATCGCTTCCGGCCGTATTTCATCGACGCGATGAACGGCCGGGTCGGCCGCTTCTTCGGCATCGGCACGATCTCGCGCGATCCCGGCTACTACATCTCGCAACCGGTGTGGCGCGACGGCAGGATCGCCGGCGTCGTCGTCGTGAAGCTCAACCTCGAATGGTTCCAGGGCGCCGATGCCTCCGAGCCGCTGGTGGTCGCCGACGATCACGGCGTCGTGTTCCTGTCGTCCGTGCCCGCGTGGAAATATCACACGCTGCATCCGTTGACCGAGCCGGTCGCCGCGTCGATCTACGAGACGCGCCAGTACGCGCAGCAGCCCGTCACGCCGCTGCCGCTGCGCGTCGAGCAAGTGCTGGGCGTCGACGCGGAGATCGTTCGCGTGGGCGCCGGCCGGCGCGCGCCGCGCTTTCTCGCGAGCAAGCGCCGGATCGGTGAGCCCGACTGGCTGCTCGTCACGCTCGCGCCGCTCGCCCCCGTCGACGCCGACGCCCGCAATGCAACGATCGTCACCGGCTTCGGCTTCGTGTCGATCGCGCTGCTGGCGTTCTACTGGCGCATGCGTCGCGCCCGTGTGCGCGAGATGATCCGCGGCCGCGCGCTGCTGCAGCAGGCGTATGCGGAGCTGAACCGGCGCGTCGAGGAGCGCACGGCCGATCTGTCGCAGGCCAACGCGCAACTGCAGAAGGAAGTCGGCGACCGGATTCGCGCGGAGCAGGAGTTGCGCGCCGCGCACGACGAGCTGATCCAGGCGAGCAAGCTGGCCGCGCTCGGCCAGATGGCGGCCGGCATCACCCATGAACTGAACCAGCCGCTCGCGGCGCTGCGCAGCTTCTCGGACAACACGCGCGTGCTGCTCGACCGCGGCGAGCAGGGCGCCGCGCGCGAGAACCTCGAGGCGATCGCCGCGCTGACCGAGCGGATGGGCAAGATCACCAACCAGCTGAAGCTGTTCGTCGGCCGCGCGAAGCCGCGCAACGAGCGGGCGCTCGTCGTGCGCGCGCTGCGCAGCGTGCTCGCGCTGCTCGGCGAACGGATGCGCGGCGTCGCGCTCACGCTGACGCTGCGCGATGCGACCGTGGCGCCGGCGCAGGACGCGCCGCTCGATCTCGCGGGCGACTATCCGGAGCTGGTCGCGCGCTGCGAGGATCTGCGCCTCGAACAGGTGCTGATCAATCTGCTCGGCAACGCGCTCGACGCGGTCGGCGGGGCCGCTGCGGCGGCGGTCGTTGCCGCGCCGGCGATCGACGTGACGATCGTCGTGTCGGCCGCGACGCTGTCGATCGAGGTGCGCGACAACGGCCCCGGCATTGCGCCGGACCTGCTGCCGCGCCTGTTCGAACCGTTCTTCACGACCAAGGAGATGGGGCGCGGGCTCGGGCTCGGCCTCGCGATCTCGTCGTCGATCGCGAGCGACGCGGGCGGCGCGCTGACCGCGCGCAACGCGCCGGACGGCGGCGCGCTGTTCGTCTTGACGCTGCGGCGCGCGCGCACGCATCATCCGGACGCGGCGTCCGAGCCGATCGGCTCGCGCTAGGGCCTGTTCAGGCTAATGACGGGCACGTTCCCCTGTTTGGAAAAATTCGTTCGTGGGGCCGGCGCAAGCTGGTTATTGGCGTGAATAGAGCTGGCCGCACCACCGGCATCAACGAGAGCCGCGCACGGGTCGCGCGGCGTGTCAGGAGCGAGTGACCAAGATGGCCAACCGGCTGCAAGTGATCTATATCGAAGACGATGCGCTCGTGCGCCGGGCGAGCGTGCAGAGCCTGCAGCTCGCCGGGTTCGACGTCGCCGGGTTCGAGTCGGCCGAGGCGGCCGACAAGGCGCTCGTCGCGGAGAACGCCGGCGTGATCGTCAGCGATATCCGGCTGCCCGGCGCGAGCGGGCTCGACCTGCTCGCGCAGTGCCGCGAGCGCGTCCCGGACGTGCCGGTGATCCTCGTCACCGGCCACGGCGACATCTCGATGGCCGTGCAGGCGATGCGCGACGGCGCCTACGATTTCATCGAAAAGCCCTTCGCGGCCGAGCGGCTGATCGAGACGGTGCGGCGCGCGCTCGAGCGGCGCGAGCTGGTGCTCGAGAACCATGCGCTGCGGCGCGAGCTGGCCGGCCAGAACATCGTCGCGCCGCGCATCATCGGCCGCAGCCCGGCGATCGAACAGGTGCGCAAGCTGATCGCGAACGTCGCGCCGACCGATGCGTCGGTGCTGATCAACGGCGACACGGGCGCCGGCAAGGAACTGATCGCGCGCAGCCTGCACGAGCTGTCGCCGCGCCGCGACAAGCCGTTCATCGCGGTGAACTGCGGCGCGCTGCCCGAGCCGATGTTCGAGTCGGAGATGTTCGGCTACGAGTCGGGGGCGTTCACCGGCGCCGCGAAGCGCCGCGTCGGCAAGCTCGAATACGCGTCCGGCGGCACGCTGTTTCTCGACGAGATCGAGAGCATGCCGCTCGCGCTGCAGGTGAAGCTGCTGCGCGTGCTGCAGGACGGCGTGCTCGAGCGGCTCGGCTCGAACCAGCCGATCCGCGTGAACTGCCGCGTCGTCGCGGCCGCGAAGGGCGACATGAGCGAACTCGTCGCGGCCGGCACGTTCCGGCGCGACCTGCTGTACCGGCTCAACGTCGTGACGATCGCGCTGCCGCCGCTCGCCGAGCGCCGCGAGGACATCGTGCCGCTGTTCGAGCACTTCATGCTCGACGCGGCCGTGCGCTACGGGCGGCCGGCGCCCGTGCTGACCGACCGCCAGCGCGCGAGCCTGATGCAGCGCGACTGGCCCGGCAACGTGCGCGAGCTGCGCAACGCGGCCGACCGCTTCGTGCTCGGCGTCGCCGACATGCCCGAGCAATCGGGCGCGAGCGACGACGACGCGGAGCACGACCAGACGCTGAAGGAGCGCGTCGAGCAGTTCGAGCGCGCGGTGATCGCGCAGGCGCTGAACCAGACGGGCGGGGCGGTCGCGGCGACGGCCGACCGGCTGCATGTCGGCAAGGCGACGCTGTACGAGAAGATGAAGCGCTACGGGCTGTCGGCGAAGGGCGACACCGACCGCTGAAAATGAAAGCGGACCGCGGAACCGGGCTGGCCGGTCGGGCGGTCCGCTCTGGCGAGCTGCGCGCCGTGGGCGGCGCGGTCGTTTCGTTCGGGTGGGGCGGCGCTCAGGCCGCGTTGCCGTCGAGCGCCTTCTTGAGCAGTGCGTCGAGCTCCGCGAATTGCGGCGCGCCGACGTAGCGCTTCAGGATCTTGCCGTCCTTGTCGACGACGAAGGTCGTCGGCGTCAGCTGCACGTTGCCGAACTGCTTGGCGACGCTGCCGTCGTCCAGCGCGACCTTGAACGGCAGCTGGCGCGTCTGTGCATAGTTCGCGACGTACATCGGCGGGTCGTAGTTCATCGCGACCGCGACGAATTCGAGCCCCTGGCCCTTGAAACGGTTATAGGTATCGACCATCTGCGGCATTTCCTGCATGCAGGTGGCGCAGCTCGTCGCCCAGAAATTGACGAGGTAGACCTTGCCCTTCAGGTCGCCGCCGGTCGACACCTTTTGGCCCGACAGCAGCGTGAAGGTGGCGTCCGGCACGGTGGACTTGCCGTTGAACGCGAAGAAGCCGGCAACGGCAATGGCCGCGACGACGACGGCCGCGGCGATATAGCGGGCGCGGCCGGTGCGGCGTTGGGCGGAAGGCGTGGTGTTCATCTGGGTGCTCTCGGAGTCGGTCGATGATGCGGATCGATGCGAAGGACGGCGAAATTCGGCGATCATTCTAGCGCGAATGCGGCTGGCGCACCGGCCGCCGCTACGCGTGTCGGCCGCCGGCTTCGGCGGATAATACGCGTTTCGCCTGTCCCCATCACTGCCATGCCGAAGCACGCCGCCGATTCGTCGAGCCCCTTTTTTCGCCCGCTGCGACACTTCGCGGCGCTTGCATGCGTGAGCGTCGTGCTGGCCGCGTGCTCGCCGTCGTATGACTGGCGCACGCTGCACAACGACGCGGGCTATACGATCGACCTGCCGGCGAAGCCGACCGTCGAAAACCAGCCGGTGGCGGTGGGCGGCGCGACGATGCCCATGCGGATGCAGGCCGCGCATGTGGCCGGCGCAGTGTTCGCGGTCGGCACACTGACGCTGCCGGACGAGCGTGAAGAGACCCGCCGTGCGGCGCTCGAATTCCTGCGCGCCGGGCTGTCGCGCAACCTCGACGGCACGCCGGCCACGGCCGCCGTGCGCGTGCCGCTCGCGGCGGGCGGCGCGGTGGACGGGCTCGAATTGCGCATCGCCGGCGCGGCGAGCGGCGGCGACCACGCGCGCCGGACGATCGTCGCGCGGCTCGCCGCGCGCGGCCGCCACGCATACCAGGCGGTCGTGATCATGGACGGCCCGCTCGCGCAGGAACAGCTCGATCAATTTTTCGGCTCGTTCAAACTCGACTGAAGCCGACGCGCGGACACCCGCCGCGATTGAAAGTTCGTTCGCAGCTTTCGCCGCTAATCGCCGGATTTTGCGGGGATTTTCCGGCTATCCACAGCGCATGTGGATAACTTTGTTGAAAAGTTGACCGGATTGCCCGCGAAGCCGCACCGGGCGGCCTTCACGCGCATTTGGCCTTCGCCGCGCCGTTTCGTAAAATTCAATGGAAACAAAGAGATAGCGACGAGTGATGACACGGTTGCCGGCGCTGCCCGTGGCCCGGCTGGATTCGCGAAATTGTGCATAAGTCAAGTCTTGACAGCGCAATTTTGTGATCGGGCCGCGCTCACAGCGCGGTGAGCGCGCGCCGGTAGCGGATCGCCTCGGCGATCTGCGCGGCCGTCGGGGACGGATCGCCGGCCAGATCGGCGATCGTGCGGGCGACCTTCAGCACGCGGAAATACGCGCGCGCCGACCAGCCGAAGCGCTCGCCGGCCTCGCGCAGCAGCCGCTCGCCGTCGTTGGTCGGGCGGCACAGGTCGTCGGTCTCGCGGCCGCTCAGCATGTGGTTCGTCTTGCCCTGCCGCGCCAGTTGCACGGCGCGCGCCCGCGCGACGCGCTCGGCGACCACGGCGCTCGGCTCGCCGGGCGCCGACGCGCGCGCCGCGAGTTCGGCCACCGACAGCGCGGGCACGTCGATCTGGATGTCGATGCGATCGAGCAGCGGCCCGGACAGCTTGCGCAGATAGCGCGTCGCGACGTCCGGTGCGCAGCGGCAGCGTCCGGAAGGATCGCCGTGCCAGCCGCACGGGCAGGGGTTCATCGCGGCGATCAGCTGACAGGCGGCGGGAAAATCGGCTTGCTGCGCAGCGCGCGAGATCGTGATGCGGCCGCCTTCGAGCGGCTCGCGCAGCATTTCCAGCACGTGCCGGTCGAATTCGGGCAGCTCGTCGAGAAACAGCACGCCCAGATGGGCCAGCGTGATCTCGCCCGGCTGCGGCGGATTGCGGCCGCCGACCAGCGCGGCGGCGCTCGACGAGTGGTGCGGCGAGCGGAACGGCCGCCGCCGCCAGTGCGCGGGCGAGAAGCCGAGGCGGCTCGCCGACAGCAGCGCGGCGGAGGTCAGCGCCTCGTCGTCGGTCAGTGGGGGCAGCAGGCCGGGCAGCCGCGCTGCCAGCATCGACTTGCCGGCGCCGGGCGGACCGATCATCAGCATGTGGTGGCCGCCCGCGGCGGCCACTTCGAGCGCGCGTCGTGCGCCCCGCTGGCCGACGACGTCGGCGAGATCAGGCGCGGCCGGTGCCGGCAAGCCGTCGACGCACGGCGCCGCGACCGGCACGAGTCGCGCGTCGGGCGCACCGGAGAGGTGCGCGCAGAGCGTGGGCAGGTCGGGGGCGCCGTACACGATGACGCCCGGTACGAGCGCAGCCTCGGCGGCGCTGTCGAACGGTAGGTAGAGCTCCGGCGCTCGCGCGTGGGGTTCGGGTGCGGTATTGGCGGCGGAGTTTGAGTCGGAGCCTGAGCAGGCGCCTGTGCCGAAGCCGGCACCGGAGCCGGAGCCAGAACCGAAACCATCGCGGGTTGCGTCGGCGCGTCCGTCGCGCGCCGTGCCGCAGGCCATCGCGAACGCACCGCGCATCGGCCGCAGCGCGCCCGTCAGCGACAGCTCACCGGCGAATTCGCGGCCAGCCAGCGCGTCGACCGGGATCTGGCCGTTGGCCGCGAGAATGCCGAGCGCGATGGGCAGGTCGAAGCGGCCGGATTCTTTCGGCAGGTCGGCCGGTGCGAGATTGACGGTGATGCGCCTGACCGGGAAGTCGAATCCGCAGTTCTGCAGCGCGGCGCGCACGCGCTCGCGGCTTTCGCGGACTTCGACGTCGGGCAGGCCGACGATCGAGAACGACGGCAACCCGTTGGCAAGATGGACTTCGACGGTGACGTCCGGCGCGCGGCCGGCCGCCGGCGCGCGACTGCGCACCACGGCGAGCGACATGGCGAGGCTCCTGTGTATGAATCGGACGGCTACGGGCGTGCGAGGCCGCCTGCCTTCGGAAATCGGAGAGTCAGGGCGCGCGTGCCGGCGTGGCGCGGAAAAAAACGATGAACTGCGAAGAACGAAGGACGGCGAAGAGCGAGGGACAGCGAAGAGCGAAGGACAGCGAAGAGCGAAGGACAGCGAAGAGCGAAGGACAGCGAAGAGCGAAGGACAGCGAAGAACGACGAACAGCGAAGATCTAAGGCCAGCAGAACCCGACGAACAGCATAGGACAGCGAACAGCAGGCAGTGCAAACCTCCCGGACCGCTCGCCGGTGCTACCGGCGCGGGCGAGCGCCACGCGAAGCGGCCCGCGCCCGGCCGGTCAGCCGGTGCGGCGTGTCAGTCCTGCGACGCCGCGAGCCTCGACTCGAGTTCCGCGACGCGCTTCTCGAGCTCCTCGAGACGCACGCGGGTGCGGGCGAGCACCTGCGCCTGGGTGTCGAATTCCTCGCGCGTGACGAGATCGAGCTTCGAGAAGCCTTGCGTCAGCATCGCCTTCACGTTGCGCTCGACATCCTTGGCCGGCGAGTTTTTCAGCAGGTCGCCGACGCGCGACTGCAGGTCGTTGAAAACATCGCTGGGTTGTTTCATGTGATTCCCCTTCGTTGCACAAAAAGTGTGCATCTTCAGTTGCGTACGTGCCCATGATGCACTCATGACCGGAAATGGTGCGCCGGCGGCGCGAATTCCGGGCATGGCGCCCGCATGGGTGAATGGCCCGGGAAACCGGGACGTGCGTGCACTCTAGCAACGATCCTTTCGGTGCGCCAGCAAACCGCGCCACGTTGGCCATTCGGCCGGGCTCGCGGACCTTTCAACGGCTGGTGCGACCCCGCTCCGGAGCCGTTCGAACCGGCGGTCGCGCAAACATGGCATGCGAGTTGCTGAGGAGAGAACCGTTACAACATTCCAAACCAATTCGACGGGACAACCCAGCGAGAGGACTTTCATGAAACTCATTACCGCAATCATCAAGCCGTTCAAGCTCGATGAGACGCGCGAGGCGCTCTCCGCGCTTGGCGTCTCCGGCATCACGGTGACGGAGGTGAAAGGGTTCGGGCGCCAGAAGGGGCACACCGAGCTGTACCGCGGCGCGGAGTACGTCGTCGATTTCCTGCCGAAGATGAAGATCGAGGCCGCGGTGTCCGACGATCTGGTCGATCAGGCCGTCGAGGCGATCGAGCGGGCCGCACGCACCGGCAAGATCGGCGACGGGAAGATCTTCGTCACGCCGATCGAGCAGGTGATCCGGATCCGGACCGGGGAGACAGGCGCTGACGCGCTGTAACAGACAAAGACAAGCGACAAGAGGAAACCCGAGATGCGCAAACTTCTGATGTCCCTGCTGATGGCAGGCTCGCTGATCGCGGCCGGCGTCGGCCCCGCGCTTGCTGACGATGCGGCCTCCGCCGCCGCTGCGTCCGCGCCTGCCGCCACGGCTTCCGACGCGTCGGCCGCCGCCGCGCCGGCCGCTTCTGCTCCGGCCGCCACGGACGCCTCGGCGCCCGCCGCCGCCACCGCACCCGCTTCGGGCGCTGCCGACGCATCGGCTGCCGCCGCCGCGTCCGCGCCCGCCGCCCCGGCAGCGCCGACCGCACCGTTCTCCGTCGATTCGTCGAAGATCAGCGCCGGCGACACCGCGTGGATGCTCACCTCCTCCGCGCTCGTGCTGTTCATGACGATCCCCGGCCTCGCGCTGTTCTACGCGGGCATGGTCCGCAAGAAGAACGTGCTCGCGACCGTGATGCAGAGCTTCGCGATCACCGCGCTGATCACGGTGCTGTGGACGGTGGTGGGCTACAGCCTCGCGTTCACGCCGGGCAACGGCTTCATCGGCGGCCTGTCGCGCGTGTTCCTGCACGGGATGAACTACATCAAGGGCGACAAGGCGACCACGCTGACCGTCAGCCATCTGGCCACGACGATCCCCGAGTCGGTCTACTTCGTCTATCAGATGACGTTCGCGATCATCACGCCGGCGCTGATCTGCGGCGCGTTCGCCGACCGGATGAAGTTCTCCGCGATGCTGGTGTTCATGGCGCTCTGGTCGCTGATCGTCTATGTGCCGATCGCGCACATGGTGTGGGAGCCGACCGGCTGGCTGTCGGCAGACGGCGTGCTCGACTTCGCGGGCGGCACGGTGGTGCACATCAACGCCGGTATCGCAGGCCTGATCTCGTGCCTGGTGCTCGGCAAGCGCGTCGGCTACGGCCGCGAATCGATGGCGCCGCACAACCTGGTGCTGACGATGATCGGCGGCTCGATGCTGTGGGTCGGCTGGTTCGGTTTCAACGCGGGTTCGGCAGTCGCGGCTGACGGCCGTGCCGGCTTCGCGATGCTGACGACGCAAGTCGCGACGGCATGTGCGGCGCTCGGCTGGATGTTCGCGGAGTGGGTCGCGAAGGGCAAGCCGTCGGTGCTCGGCATCGTGTCGGGCGCGGTCGCGGGTCTGGTGGCGATCACGCCGGCAGCCGGCTTCGTCGGCGTGACGGGCGCACTGGTGATCGGCATCGCGGCCGGCGTCGTGTGCTTCTGGTCGGCCACGTGGCTCAAGTCGAAGCTCGGCTACGACGATTCGCTCGACGCATTCGGCGTACACGGCGTGGGCGGGATCCTCGGCGCACTGCTGACCGGCGTGTTCGCGGTCAAGGACATCGGCGGCGCGGACGGCAGCCTGCTGCTGCAGGCGAAGGGCGTGCTGATCACGCTGGTCTACAGCGGCGTGCTGAGCTTCGTGCTGCTGAAGCTGATCGACATGACGATCGGCCTGCGCGTGACCGAAGAGGAAGAGCGCGAAGGTCTGGACGTGATCCTGCACGGCGAACACGTCGAGTAAGTCGTACGATTCACGGCGGGCCGCCACGCATGCGGCGCCCGCCCCGAATGAGCGCAGCGACTTCAGCCCGCCAACCCGGCGGGCTTTTTTTCTCCTGTCGTGCGCTGCCGTAGCGCATAACCCTGCAGACTATCGGGTCAATAGCCGAAATCTCCCCTCCAAATCCTTGTGAAGCCGGGAACAATCCCCAAATGGGCAAGGCAATTGCTCTACAATCTTCATTCTCCCGCTCGCGAGTGATTCATGGTTCCCCACCTGGTTACTGCGTTGAATGGTCCGCTGCTCGAGCTCGAGCAGAAGATCCTCGACGCGACGCCTGCAATCGAACGCTGGTTCAGGCTCGAATGGCAGGAACACACGCCGCCGTTCTATTGTTCGGTGGACCTGCGCAACGCCGGCTTCAAGCTGGCGCCCGTCGACGCGAACCTGTTCCCCGGCGCATTCAACAACCTGCCGTCCGAAGTGCTGCCGCTCGCCGTCCAGGCCGCGATGGCCGCGATCGAGAAGATCTGCCCGGACGCCAAGAATCTGCTCGTGATCCCCGAGTTGCCGACCCGCAACGCGTTCTACCTCGAGAACGTCGCGCGGCTCGCGACGATCATGCGTCAGGCCGGCCTGAACGTGCGCTTCGGCTCGCTCGATCCGAGCATCACCGACATGACGCCGATCACGCTGGCCGACGGCCAGAAGATCGTGCTCGAGCCGCTCGAGCGCTCGCAGCGCCGCCTCGGCCTGAAGAATTTCGATCCGTGCTCGATCCTGTTGAACAACGACCTGTCGGCGGGGATTCCGTCCGTGCTGGAGAACCTGCACGAGCAGTATCTGCTGCCGCCGCTGCACGCCGGCTGGGCCGTGCGCCGCAAGTCGACGCACTTCTCGTGCTACGACGACGTCGCGAAGAAGTTCGCGAAGATGGTCGGCGTCGATCCGTGGATGGTGAACCCGTACTTCGCGCACGTCGAAGGCGTCGACTGGCAGGCGCATGAAGGCGAGCAGGCGCTCGCCGACGCGATCGACAGCGTGCTGAAGAAGATCGCGCGCAAGTACCGCGAATACGGGATCAGCGAAAAGCCGTACGTCGTCGTGAAGGCCGATGCGGGTACCGCCGGGCGCGGCGTGATGACGGTGCACGACGCGGCCGAGATCGGCCGCATGTCGAAGGCCGAGCGCGCGCAGATGGCCGAGTCGAAGGCCGGCCTCGCGGTGCGCGACGTGATCGTGCAGGAAGGCGTCTATACGTTCGAGCGCGTCGGCGACGAAGTCGCCGAGCCGGTCGTGTACATGATCGACCGCTATGTGGTCGGCGGTTTCTACCGCACCCACGGCGGCCGCGAGCGCGACCAGAACCTGAACGCGCCGGGCATGCACTACGTGCCGCTCGGCTTCGAGCACACCGCGCTGCCGGATGCCGGCGCGAAGCCGGGCGCCGCGCCGCCGAACCGCTTCTACATGTACGGCGTCGTTGCACGGCTGGCGCTGATCGCAGCGTCGATCGAACTCGAAAAGACCGATCCCGAAGCCATCCAGGTGTAACGGCTTCGCTACGTACAGGACCCGCATGGACATTCTCTTTATCGCCGACCCGCTCGATCGCTTCAAGATCTACAAGGACTCGACCTACGCGATGATGGCGGAGGCCGCGCGCCGCGGGCATGCGATCTACACGTGTCAGCCGCACCAGCTCGCGTGGACGGGCTCGGGCGTCGAGGCCGACGTGCAGCGCGTGACGATCGTCGGCGACACGGCCGACCTGCATCGCCATCCGTGGTACGAGGCGGCCGCGCACGAGTCGCGCCAGCTGACGTCGTTCGGCGCGGTGCTGATGCGCAAGGATCCACCGTTCGACATGGAGTACGTGACGGCCACCTGGATGCTCGAGCTCGCCGAACGGGCGGGCGCGCACGTGTTCAACAAGCCGCAGTCGATCCGCGATCATTCGGAGAAGCTCGCGATCGGCGAGTTTCCGCAATTCGTCGCGCCGACCCTCGTCACGCGCGACGCGGCGCGTCTGCGTGCGTTTCATGCCGAACACGGCGACGTGATCGTGAAGCCGCTCGACGGCATGGGCGGAATGGGCGTGTTCCGCGTGAAGGCCGACGGGATGAACCTCGGCGCGATCATCGAGATGCTCGGCCATGACGGCACGCGCTCGCTGATGATTCAGAAGTTCATTCCGGAGATCAAGGCCGGCGACAAGCGCATCCTGTTGATCGCGGGCGAGCCGGTGCCGTATTCGCTCGCGCGGATTCCGCAGGGCAGCGAGGTGCGCGGCAATCTCGCGGCCGGCGGGCTCGGCGTCGCGCAGCCGCTGACGCCGCGCGATCGCGAGATCGCCGAGACGCTCGGCCCGGTGCTCGCCGCGCGCGGGCTGCTGCTGGTCGGGCTCGACGCGATCGGCGACTGGCTGACCGAGGTGAACGTGACGAGCCCGACGTGCTTTCGCGAGATCATGGAGCAGACCGGCTTCGACGTCGCCGCGATGTTCATCGACGCGCTGGAGCGGGCGGCCGCGTAGCCCGCTTTCGCGCGCAATCCCGGCGGCGGCCGCGCAGGTCCACCGCTGCCGGAGCGGTTCGACCGGCCTGCTACAATGCCCGCCTGCCCGGTGCCGCGACCAGCGCGCCGACGGCCCGGCGGTCGGGCCGAAACCGTTGCAAGGCTGAACATGACACGTTTTCCCCACTCGCTATGCTCGTTGCCCCGCCACGGGGCGGAGGCAGTCTGACATGGCCGGGATCCTGATCATCGCGCATGCGCCGCTCGCCACCGCGTTGCGCGACTGCATCGCCCATATCTACGGCGGCGTGCCCGCACGCATCGGCTGCATCGACGTACTCGCCGACAGCGACCCCGCCCAGGTGATGGCGTTCGCGCATGCCGAGCTCGCACGGCTGCGGGAAGAAAACGGCGTCGTCGTGCTCACCGACATGTACGGCGCGACGCCCGCGAACATCGCCGGGCAGCTCGCGAAGCTCG
The DNA here is from genome assembly GCF_000745665.1 of Burkholderia sp. WP42. Lineage (NCBI taxonomy): Bacteria > Pseudomonadati > Pseudomonadota > Betaproteobacteria > Burkholderiales > Burkholderiaceae > Burkholderia > Burkholderia sp. WP42. The sequence goes on from NZ_JQJT01000003.1 coordinate 383,977, forward strand.
AGAACGTGCGCGTGCTGGCCGGCGTGAATCTGCCGATGCTCGTGCGCGCCGTCTGCTACCGTTCCGTGCCGCTCGACAAGCTCGTCGACAAGGCGCTGTCCGGCGGCGCGAAGGGCGTCCACGAAGTGGCGGCCGGCACGCCGCCGCCGCCGTCAGAAGCCGGCTGCGGGCAGTGCGCGCCGATTCCGCCCGAGCCGCAGCCGCGCACGGAATCGCACTGACGCCCCGTATTCACGTTTTAGACTGACCCGCCGACGGCACGTCGCCGGCGGCCTCGACCGACCCGACCGAGAATCATGCTTCAACAAGAAACCACCATCGTCAACAAATTGGGGCTGCATGCGCGCGCATCGGCCAAGCTCACGCAACTGGCCGGCAACTTCCAGTCGGAAGTCTGGATGACGCGCAATGGGCGCAAGATCAATGCGAAGAGCATCATGGGTGTGATGATGCTGGCGGCCGGCATCGGCAGCACGGTCACGATCGAGACCGAAGGTCCGGACGAGCGCGAAGCGATGGACGCGCTGCTGAAGCTGATCGCCGACAAGTTCGGCGAGGGTCAGTGAGCGTCGCGGGATCGTTGCCGTTTCCGAGCAGAATGCCGCGTTTCCCGCGGCATTTTTTTCGCGCGCGGCATTGATGCGGAAGGTGCAATGCTGCACTGCTCGCAGCCAGCGGGCAGGCGCGGAATTTATAATCGCTGACCGGGGTCATAATCGCATCGCAGCAGTGTGCCGCGGCTTTTCATGTACAGAGGAGGTGCGCGTGTCCTTCACGCTGCATGGCATTCCCGTCTCACGTGGTATCGCGATCGGGCGAGCGTATCTGATCGCGCCGGCGGCGCTCGACGTCGCCCATTACCTGATCGACACGAGCCAGATCGATGCCGAGGTCGAGCGTTTTCGCGCGGCGCGCGAGGGTGTGCATCGCGAGCTCGAGGCGCTGCGTGCCGACCTGACCGACGACACGCCGACCGAAGTCGGCGCATTCATCGACGTCCACGCGATGATCCTCAGCGATGCGATGCTCGTGCAGGAGACCATCGACCTGGTCCGCACGCGACGCTACAACGTCGAATGGGCGCTGACCGAGCAGCTCGAGCTGCTCACGCGTCACTTCGACGACATCGAGGACGAATACCTGCGCGAGCGCAAGGCCGACATCGAGCAGGTCGTCGAGCGGGTGCTGAAGGCGCTGGCCGGCGCGCCGTCGGCGTCGCAGGCGCTCGACCGTGCCGCCGCGCAAGGCCAGAACGAGATGATCGTGGTCGCGCACGACATCGCGCCGGCCGACATGATGCAGTTCAAGTCGCAGTCGTTCCAGGCCTTCGTCACCGATCTCGGCGGCCGCACGTCGCACACGGCGATCGTCGCGCGCAGCCTCGGCATTCCGGCCGCGGTCGGCGTCCAGCATGCGAGCGCGCTGATCCGTCAGGACGACCTGATCATCGTGGACGGCGACCAGGGGATCGTCATCGTCGATCCGGCGCCGATCGTCCTCGAGGAATATTCGTACCGGCAATCGGAGAAACTGCTCGAGCAGCGCAAGCTGCAGCGGCTGAAGTTCTCGCCGACGCAAACGCTGTGCGGCACCAAGATCGACCTGTACGCGAACATCGAGCTGCCCGACGACGCGAAGGCGGCCGTCGAGGCAGGCGCCGTTGGCGTCGGCCTGTTCCGCTCCGAGTTCCTGTTCATGCATCAGAAGCAGATGCCGGAGGAGGAGGAGCAGTTCGCCGCGTACAAGCGCGCCGTCGAATGGATGAAGGGCATGCCGGTGACGATCCGCACGATCGACGTCGGCGCGGACAAGCCGCTCGAGGCGCTCGACGAAGGCTACGAGACGGCGCCGAACCCGGCGCTCGGGCTGCGCGCGATCCGCTGGAGCCTGTCCGAGCCGCAGATGTTCCTCACGCAACTGCGCGCGATCCTGCGCGCGTCCGCGTTCGGGCAGGTGAAGATCCTGATCCCGATGCTGGCCCACGCGCAGGAGATCGACCAGACGCTCGACCTGATCCGCGAGGCGAAGCGCCAGCTCGACGATGCGGGGCTCGCGTACGATCCGAACGTGCGCGTCGGCGCGATGATCGAGATTCCGGCCGCGGCGATCGCGCTGCCGCTGTTCCTGAAGCGCTTCGACTTCCTGTCGATCGGCACGAACGACCTGATCCAGTACACGCTCGCGATCGATCGCGCGGACAACGCGGTCGCGCACCTGTACGACCCGCTCCATCCGGCGGTGCTGCATCTGATCGCTTATACGCTGCGCGAGGCGAAGCGCGCGGGCGTGGCGGTGTCGGTATGCGGGGAAATGGCCGGCGATCCGGCGCTGACGCGTCTGTTGCTCGGCATGGGGCTCACGGAATTCTCGATGCACCCCAGCCAGTTGCTGGTGGTCAAGCAGGAGATCCTGCGGGCGCATCTGAAGGCGCTCGAGAAGCCGACGGCCGACGTGCTGGCCGCGTTCGAGCCGGAGGAAGTGCAGGCGGCGCTCCAGCGCCTGGCGGTCGCCGAGCCGCGCGCGGACGCGGCGGCTTAGGCCGCGGGCCGCCACGCCTGCAATGGCAGCGCGACGTCATGCAGGCGCCCGCGGGCGCATGCATGACGCAATCAGTGCCGGCCGCCGCATACCGGGCAGTCGGCCTGCCGCGCGATCTTCATCGTGGTCCATTCCATCCGCAGCGAATCGAGCATCATCAGCCGGCCGTTGAGCGTCGTGCCGAACGCGCCGATCACGCGCAGCGCCTCGGCGGCCTGCATCGCGCCGATGATCCCGACCGTCGGCGCGAACACGCCCATCGTCGCGCACGCGACTTCCTCGAACGGCTGGTCTTCCGGAAACACGCACGCATAGCACGGCGCGGCCGCGTCGCGGAAGTCGAACGTGCTGATCTGGCCGTCGAAGCGCAACGCGGCGCCCGACACGAGCGGCACGCCGTGCGCGACGCACGCGCGGTTGATCGCATGGCGCGTCGCGAAATTGTCGGTGCAGTCGAGCACGACGCTCGCACGCGGCACATGTTCGTCGAGCCATGCATCGTCGGCGCGCAGCGCGGCCGCATGCACCGTCACTTCCGGGTTCAGCTGCGCGAGCGCGTCGCGGCCCGACTCGACCTTGCTGCGGCCGACCGACGCCGTCGCGTGCAGGATCTGTCGCTGCAGGTTGGTGAGATCGACGGTGTCGGCGTCGGCCAGCGTGATCGTGCCGACGCCGGACGCCGCGAGATACATCGCGGCCGGCGAGCCCAGGCCGCCCGCGCCGACGATGAGCGCATGCGCGTCGAGAAAGCGCTGCTGCGCGTCGATGCCGATTTCGTCGACGAGGATGTGGCGGGAATAGCGAAGGAGTTGATCGTCGTTCATGGAGTGTCGGGCGCCGCATGCCGGCGGCGGCGCGCTTGCCTTGGCGTCTGTCTGCGTATTCTAGGCGCACATGAAAAACGGGCCATCGCGGTCTTCCCGCGATGGCCCGTCGGATGCCGGCCGAGGCTTACTGCGGCGCGGACGCCGGCTTCGGTGCGGCTGCCTTTGCGCCCGACGCCTTCGCGGCGGACGCGGCCTTGCCGGCCGGGCTCTTGGTCGTGCTTTCGGCGAGCAGCGACTTCGATTCCTGCACCGGCTTGCCTTCGAGCTTGTTCAATGCCTGCTGCATCATGAAGTCGTCGGCGCTGCCGAACTCGATCGGCTTGCGATCGCGATCCTTCTGGCGTTGCTCCGGCGTCTTCTTGTCGTTCTGCTCTTCGAGCAGGCGCAGCTGATCCATCCGGCGCTGCTCGCGCTCTTCCTGTTCCTTCTTCTCGTTCGGGTCCTGCGTGTTCGCGAGGTGGTTCGTGTAGTCGACCTCGCGCGTCACGAGCACGTCGTCCGGATCGCCGTCCGCGTACTGATCGACCGGCACGTCGGGCGTGATGCCCTTGTTCTGGATCGAGCGGCCGCTCGGCGTGTAGTAGTAGGCAGTCGTCAGGCGCAGCGCCGTGTCGGCCGTCATCGGGCGCACCGTCTGCACCGAGCCCTTGCCGAACGTCGTCTTGCCCATGATCTGCGCGCGCTTCGAATCCTGCAGCGCGCCGGCGACGATTTCCGACGCGGACGCCGAATACGCGTTGGTCAGCACGACCATCGGCACGGTCTTGAAGATCGGCGGCAGATTCTTCAGCGGATCGCCGTCGAACGAGGGCAGACGGTAGTTGTCGTAGGTGTCGCGGTAGACCTGCTTCGAATCCGGGATCTGGCCGTTGGTCGATACGACGACGGAATCCGGCGGCAGGAACGCGCCGGCGACGCCGACCGCGCTCTGCAGCAGGCCGCCGCCGTTGTTGCGCAGATCGAGAATCAGGCCCTTCAGGTTCGGCTGCTGACGCGCAATGTCCTGCAGCTTCGCGGCGAGGTCGGGCGTCGTGCGTTCCTGGAAGCTCGTGATCCGGATGTAGGCGTAGCCCGGGTCGAGCATCTTCATCTTGACGCTCTGGACCTTGATGATCGCGCGCGTGACCGTGACCGGGAACGTGCGGTCGTCGCTCTTGCGGAAGATCGTCAGCGTGACCTTGGTGCCCGGCTCGCCGCGCATCTGCTTGACGGCCTTGTCGAGCGTCATGCCGCGCACCGGCTTGTCGTTGATGCGGGTGATCAGGTCGCCCGGACGGATGCCGGCGCGGAACGCGGGCGTGTCCTCGATCGGCGAGATCACCTTGACGAGGCCGTCTTCCTGCGAGATCTCGATGCCGAGGCCGGCGAAGCGGCCCTTGGTCTGCTCCTGCAGCTCGTCGTAGTCGGTCTTGTCGAGGAACGACGAGTGCGGATCGAGGCTCGACACCATGCCCTTGATCGCCGCCGTCAGCAGCTTCTTGTCGTCGACCGGCTCGACGTACTCGCGCTTGATCTGGCCGAACACTTCCGCGAACAGACGGAGTTGGTCGAGGGGAAGCGGCGCCGTGGCCGTCTGCTCGGCCGACGCCGAAATCTGCAGCGTGGCGAATACGCCCGTGGCGAGGCCCGCGGCAATCAGGCCGATGTTCTTCAATTTCATTCGCATAGAGAGTCTGGTGCGGTCGGGAAGCGCGTGGCGGTAGCGGGGATGTAGCGGACAAGTATAACTGTTCGTCCGATTACTCAGTGCAACGGTGCGAAACCGGTGCAAAACCGGTGCCAAGCGGCTCCGGCGCCGCACCGCCGCACGCGCGGCGGTGTTCGAAAGCCGCTTCGACAGCGCCGGGGCGGCAAAGGTTCGCGTCGCCCGCCGGGCAGGCCGCGCGCAGCGCGGGCCGCCCGGCGCGACGGGCGTCAGCCCGCCTTGCCTTGCTTCGCGACGGCGGCCTGCGCCTTCGCGATCGCGTCCTGGTCGCCCAGGTAGTAATGCTGGATCGGCTTGAGGTTCTCGTCGAGTTCATAGACGAGCGGCACGCCGTTCGGGATGTTCAGGCCGACGATGTCGCTGTCCGAGATGCCGTCGAGGTACTTGATCAGCGCGCGCAGCGAGTTGCCGTGCGCGGCGATCAGCACCTGCTTGCCGGCGCGCACGGCCGGCGCGATCGACTCGTTCCACAGCGGCAGCACGCGCGCGACCGTGTCCTTCAGGCATTCGGTGAGCGGCAGCTGCTCGCGCGGCACCTTCGCGTAGCGCGGATCGCTGAACGGCGCGCGTTCGTCGGTCGGCTCGAGCGCGGGCGGCGGCGTGTCGTAGCTGCGGCGCCAGACGAGGACCTGGTCGTCGCCGAACTTCGCGGCCGTTTCGGCCTTGTTCAGCCCCGACAGTGCGCCGTAGTGGCGCTCGTTCAGGCGCCACGAGTGAACGACCGGCAGATACATCAGGTCCATCTTGTCCTGCACGTGCCACAGCGTGCGGATCGCGCGCTTGAGCACCGACGTGTACGCGATGTCGAACGTGTAGCCGGCCTCCTTGAGCAATGCGCCGGCCTGGTAGGCTTCGTTGCGACCCTGTTCGGTCAGGTCGACGTCGACCCAGCCGGTGAAGCGGTTTTCCTTGTTCCACGTCGATTCGCCGTGGCGGATGAGAACGAGTTTGTACATGGATCTTGCGGTCGGTAGTGATAGGGAAGCGGGGCGCGTCGCGCGGCTCCCGATCGGGGTCCGCCATCGCGCAAGACGGTTATTTTATAATGGCGGGATTGTCCTTTCCCGATTTCTCTCTTTCTTCTCTTTCCGGCGGCATTCAGTGACGTTCTTTACTCAATACACGAACTTGGCCCTCATCGCGATCCTGCTGGTTTCCGGCGGCCTGCTCGCGTGGCCCGTGCTGCGTCGCGGCCGCGGCGGCCTGTCGGCTGCGGAAGCCACGCAGCTCATCAACCGCCGCAACGCGGTCGTGATCGACCTGCGCGCCGCGCCCGAATTCGCCGCCGGCCATCTGCCGTCGGCGCGCCAGATCGCCGCGGGCGAGCTCGGCGCGAAAATTGCGCAGATCGCCAAGAACAAGAGCACCCCGGTGCTGCTCGTTTGCCAGAACGGCCAGCAGTCGCAGAAGGCGGCGCGCGAGGTCGAGGCGGCAGGTTATGCCGAGGTGCACGTGCTCGAAGGCGGCGTCGCCGCGTGGCAGCAGGCCGGGATGCCGGTCGTCAAACAAGGAGTGGCGAAGTGAACAAGGTTCTGATGTACAGCACGCAGGTGTGTCCGTATTGCATGCAGGCCGAGCGTCTGCTGAAGCTGCGCGGCGTCGAGCAGATCGAAAAGGTGCTGATCGACCGCGATCCGGCCCGCCGCGAGGAGATGATGACGCGCACGGGCCGCCGCACGGTGCCGCAGATCTACATCGGCGACACCCACGTCGGCGGTTACGACGATCTGTCGAAGCTCGATCGCGAAGGCGGCCTGTTGCCGCTTCTGCAAGCGGCCTGATTAGGGCAGAATGGCCGCCGGCCGCGCCGCGGCTCTTGGCGCGCAGGATCCAACCGCGGCGGCCGGCATCGAGCCGGGCCGCCTCGTCACCACTTTTAGGGAAACACCATGTCCGACGTCGAAAACCAACCGTTCTTCAACATCCAGCGCGTCTACCTGAAGGATATGTCGCTCGAGCAGCCGAATTCGCCGGCGATCTTCCTCGAGCAGGACATGCCGTCGGTTGAAGTCGAAGTCGACGTCAAGGCGGAGCGCCTCGCGGAAAGCGTGTTCGAAGTCGTCGTGTCGGGCACCGTCACCGCGAAGGTCAAGGACAAGGTCGCGTTCCTGATCGAAGCGAAGCAAGCCGGTATTTTCGACATCCGCAACATTCCGGACGAACAGCTCGATCCGCTCGTCGGCATCGCTTGCCCGACGATCCTGTTCCCGTACCTGCGTTCGAACATCGCCGACGCGATCACGCGTGCCGGCTTCCCGCCGATTCACCTCGCGGAAATCAACTTCCAGGCGCTGTACGAGCAGCGTCTCGCGCAGCTTCAGCAGCAGGCCGGTGCGGCCGGCGCGCCGAACGGCACGACGCTGAACTGACGTTTCACTCCGGACCGGTGCTGGGTATGAAAGTAGCCGTTCTCGGCGCCGGTGCCTGGGGCACCGCGCTCGCGGGCCATCTGGCCGCGCGGCACGATACGCTTCTCTGGGCGCGCGACGCCGCGCTGATCGCCGGGCTACAGGCCCGGCACGAAAATTCCCGCTATCTGGAAGGCATCGCGCTGCCCGATGCGCTGCGCTACGACGCCGATCTCGACGCCGCGCTCGCGCACGGCGCCGCTGACGACGCGTTGTGCGTGATCGGCGCGCCGGTGGCCGGGCTGCGCACGCTGTTGCGCGCAATGCGCGACGCGCGCTGCGTACCGGCGCACGTGGTGTGGGTGTGCAAGGGCTTCGAGGCCGACACGCATCTGCTGCCGCACCAGGTGATCGCGGCCGAGCTGCCCGAGCAGCGCAGCAACGGCGTGCTGTCGGGGCCGAGCTTCGCCCGCGAGGTCGGGCTCGGGCTGCCGGTCGCGTTGACGGTCGCCAGCGCGTCGGCCGCGTGCCGCGAGCGCACGCTTGCGGCGTTCCATCACGGCGCGATGCGGATCTATACGGGCGACGACGTGGTCGGCGTCGAGGTCGGCGGCGCGGTGAAGAACGTGCTGGCGATCGCCACCGGCATCGCCGACGGCCTCGGGCTCGGGCTCAATGCGCGCGCCGCGCTGATCACGCGCGGCCTCGCCGAAATGTCGCGCCTCGGCGTGGCGCTCGGCGGCCGGGCGGAAACCTTCACGGGCCTCACGGGCCTCGGCGACCTGATCCTCACCGCGACGGGCGACCTGTCGCGCAATCGCACGGTCGGGCTGCAACTGGCGTCCGGCCGCTCGCTGGCCGACATCCTCGGCGCGCTCGGCCACGTGGCCGAAGGCGTGCGCTGCGCGCAGGCGGTGCTCGCACTCGCGCACGCGCAGGCGATCGAAATGCCGATCACCGAGGCCGTGTGCGGCGTGCTGTTCGACGGCGTCGCACCGCGCGATGCGGTGAGCGGGCTGCTGCGCCGCGACGCGCGCGCCGAATGACGCGCTGACGCGTCGGTGCGGGCGCAGCGCGCCGTTCTCGCGCCCGCGTGCCTTCGCGCAACGCGCGCGGCGCGAAAGCGCATTACGCTCGAACCGTCGCCATAGCTTTCGGGAGAGCGTCATGCTGCAGATCGGTTCCACCGCGCTCGACGCGCAACTCGTCGACATCACCACGCTCGACGTCGACGCGATCGTCAACGCCGCGAACGGCTCGTTGCTCGGCGGCGGCGGCGTCGATGGCGCGATCCATCGCGCGGCCGGCCCCGGGCTGCTGGCCGAATGCCGTACGCTCGGCGGCTGTGCGACCGGCGACGCGAAGCTCACGCGCGGGCACGGGCTGCCGGCGCGCTACGTGATTCATGCGGTCGGCCCCGTCTGGTACGGCGGTGCGCGCGGCGAGCCCGAGCTGCTCGCGTCGTGCTACCGGCGCGCCATCGAACTCGCCGAAGAAGTCGCCGCGACGTCGATCGCGTTTCCGGCGATCAGTTGCGGCGTGTACCGCTATCCGGCTGAAGACGCCGTCGACATCGCGGTCGGCACGGTAATCGACATGCTGCCGCAGGCGCCGAACGTCGCACGTGTGGTGTTCGCGTGCTTTGCGCCGGACATCTACGACCTCTATCGCGCGCGGCTCGCGCGCATCTAGCGCGGCCGCGCGCCGCCGTTCAGGCGCCGCCTTCGAAGCCGGCCTGGCGCCAAGCCTCGAACACGACCACGGCCACCGTATTCGACAGGTTCAGGCTGCGGTTGCCGGGCCGCATCGGCAGGCGCACGCGCTGCTCGCCCGGAAAGCGCTCGAGAAGCTCGGCCGGCAGCCCGCGGGTTTCGGAGCCGAACACGAACCAGTCGCCCGGCACGAACGCGTGGTCGTGGAAGCGCCCCGAGCCGCGGGTCGTGAACGCGAACATCCGCGCGGGATCGGGCGACTCGGCCGCGACGAACGCATCCCAGTCGCGGTGCACGCGCATTTCCGCGTATTCGTGATAGTCGAGGCCCGCGCGGCGCATCTTCGCGTCGTCGAGCGGGAAGCCGAGCGGCTCGATCAGATGCAGGCGCGCGCCGGTGTTCGCGCACAGGCGGATCACGTTGCCGGTGTTCGGCGGAATTTCGGGGGCGACGAGAACGACGTTGAACATGGGTTGGGTCTGGCTGGGCCGGCCGGGGCGGAGCAACGCTGCTGCTCGTTCCCGGCCGGCCGGTTCGTGGCGGCCGGCGCCGCATCCGGGCGGCCGGCCTCTTTGCTGTCCATCTAATTAATCCCTCGCGGTGCGCAGCGCAACCAGATTCGTTACGCGCACGGCGCCCGCCGCCTTCAATGCATGCGCGGCGGCCGCGAGCGTCGCGCCGGACGTCATCACGTCGTCGACCAGCGCAACGTGACGGCCGGCGAGCTCGCGCGTCACCGCGAACGCCGCGCTCACGTTGTCGCGCCGCGCGCGGCGGTCGAGCCGCGACTGCGGCGCGGTTTCGGTCACGCGTTCGAGCAGCGCCGCGTCGGCGCGCACACCGAGCTGGCGCGCCAGCGGTCGCGCGATCGCCCACGCCTGGTTGTAGCCGCGCGCGACCAGCCGTCCGCGCGCGAGCGGCACCGGCGCGATCACGTCGAAGCCGCTCGCGCGGCGCAACGTGTCGGTATCGTCGATCCGCGAGGCGAGCCGCGCGGCGAATTCCGCACCGAGCGCGAGGCGCGCGCGAAATTTCAGCCCGCGCGCGAGCCCGTCGAGCGGTGCGCGGTAATCGGCGAGCGCGAGCGTCGCGTCGAACGGCGGCGGCGTCGCGCGGCATCCGTCGCAACAGTAGGCGGACGTCGCGTCAGCGCCGCCGTGTCGGCCGCCCGGCCTGCGCGTGCTTGCTCGACCGACGCCCAGCGGTAGCGCGCAGACCTCGCAACGCAGCCGCGCTTCATTCCAGTACGCGGCATCGCAGGCTTCGCAAATGACGTTATGTGACAAATTGCCGCACAGCGCACACCGATTCGGCAGCGCGGCTGCAATGACGTGTGTCAACAGCATGCGAGCATGCGACAAAACGACGCGCGTGACGCGCGCCGACGAACGGCCGTCCATCGCCAACACTCCGCAGGTGCCCGCTCGCTGAAGGCCGCGAGGCGAGCGAGTATACTTCGGGCTCTTCGCCAGTGTGCCCGACATGTCCCCAGCTTCGACTCCAACCGGCCGTCCGGCCAATGACGCCCGGCGTTTGCGGCGAATCTTCGATCGTCGCGCGGCCGCATTCGACGCCGTTGCGTTCCTGCCGCGCGAGATCGCGCAGCGGATGAACGAGCGGCTCGAATACATCAAGGTGAGCCCCGCGGCCGTGCTCGATGCGGGCTGCGGCCCGGGCGACGACCTGCCGGCGTTGCGCGCGCGCTTTCCCGAAGCGCCGGTGTTCGGCGTCGACCTGTCGGGCGCGATGCTGGCGCGCGCGGGCCAGCGCGAAGTCGAGCAGACCAGCTGGCGCCGCTGGCTGCCCGCCTCGCTCGGCCGCGCGCTGGGCCAGCGCGGCGCGCGCGTCGCACAGGCCGACTTCTCGGTGCTGCCGTTCGCGGCCGGCGCATTCGACCTGATCTGGTCGAATCTCGCGCTGCACTGGCATTCGCGTCCCGATACCGTGTTTCCCGAATGGCAGCGCGTGCTGCGCGTCAACGGCCTGCTGATGTTCAGCACGCTCGGCCCCGATACGCTGCGCGAGCTGCGCGCGGCCTGCGCGGACGCCGAAGCGGCGCTCGGCATCGCGCCGCCCGCCGCGCGCGTGATCGATTTCGTCGACATGCACGACCTTGGCGACATGCTCGTCGAGAGCGGCTTCGAGATCCCCGTGATGGACCAGGAAGTGCTCACCGTTACATATAAGACGCCCGATTCGCTGCTGGCCGACGTACGTCGCTGGGGCGCGTATCCGTTCGAGCGCGTCGCGCCGCAGCGCGCGACGCGGCGCTTTCGCGCGGCGCTCTGCGAGGCGCTGGAAGCGCGCCGCCGCACGGACGGCACGATCGCGCTGACGTTCGAGGTGATCTACGGCCACGCGTGGAAAGCCGTGCCGCGCACGACCGCGGACGGACACGGGATCGTGCGCATCGAGGACATCGGCAAGGGGCGTCCGAAGAATCGGTGAAGCGGTAAAGAGCGGTTTTGTTATGTCAGAAATTAGCGGCGCGAAGCGCGGTCGAAGTGATCCGAAAAACGGCCAGGAGGCTTGTGGCGCTTGGCTCGCGGGCCGATAGTCGCTTGCTTGTGGATGCCATTGAACGCGCCTATAATGCGTCAGCTTGTCGCCCCGGGGTCCCCGCAATACGGTGCGACGAGTCCGATGCAGGCATGCATCGCATGCCATTCGCGTGAGGCGGCGATGGAAGCAGCGAGTGTTTTGGCGGAGTCGACGAACGGCGAACCGGTCATCGCAGACTGGCTCATGAAACGCAACTGTTCGGTATCGCCGCGGCAGTTCGTGCTGTTTTACGTGTCGCTCGCGGGCTTCTCGCTGGTGATCGCGGCATTGCTGATGTGGCGGGGAGCGTGGCTCGTCATGCCCTTCACCGGGATCGAATTGCTGGCGGTAGGCGTCGCGTTCGCGATCTATGCGCGCCATGCAGTCGATTACGAGCGTATCAGGCTGTTTCCGCACCGGCTCGTGATCGAGCGGATGGATGCGGAGCGGTTCACGCAGATCGAATTCAACCCGCGCTGGGTGCGGGTCGAGCCGGGTGCGACGCCACGCGATCCGATTCGACTGGTATCGCGCGGGCAGACCGTCGTAATCGGGCAGCATCTCGCGCAGTACAAGCGTGCGCAGTTCGCCGACGAACTGCGCGTGTCGCTCAGGCGCTGCGGCTGACGAGGCGCAGGCACCGGCCCAGGGCCGGAGGCTTGCGACGGGGGAGGGTTTGAATGGAAATTTTGGGTAAGGATGCTATGAAAACAATCAAGCGAGCCCTCACGGGCGTGCTGGCATGCAGCGGTCTGCTCTTTGCCGGCGCTGCTCTGGCGGTCGGTGATAGCCCGGGCGGCCCCCGCGTCAACGAGATCAACTTTCAGCCGCCGGTCACGAAGATCGCCGAGGAGCTCTACGATCTCCACACGATGATGCTGATCCTCTGTACGGTGATCTTCGTCGGCGTGTTCGGCGTGATGTTCTATTCGATCTTCGCGCACCGCAAATCCAAAGGCCACAAGGCCGCCAATTTCCATGAAAGCACGACCGTCGAAATCATCTGGACGATCGTGCCGTTCATCATCGTCGTGCTGATGGCGCTGCCGGCCACGAAGGCCGTCGTCGCGATGAAGGACACCACCAACGCCGATCTCACCATCAAGGTCACCGGCTATCAGTGGAAGTGGGGCTACGACTACGTGAAGGGCCCGGGCGAGGGCATCAGCTTCCTGTCGACGCTCAGCACGCCGCGTGACGAAGTGATGGGCAAGAAGCCGATCACCGAAACCTATCTGCAGGAAGTCGACAACCCGCTCGTCGTGCCGGTCAACAAGAAGATCCGGATCATCACGACCGCGAACGACGTCGTCCACTCGTGGTACGTGCCCGCGTTCGGCGTGAAGCAGGATGCGATCCCCGGCTTCGTGCGCGATACGTGGTTCAAGGCCGACAAGGTCGGCACGTTCCGCGGCTTCTGTACCGAACTGTGCGGCAAGGAACACGCGTTCATGCCGGTCGTCGTCGAAGTGCTGTCGGACGAAGACTACGCGAAGTGGGTCAGCGCGCAGAAGGGCAAGCTCGCGAACGCAGCGGTCGATCCGAACAAGGTCTACACGATGGCCGAACTCGTCGCGCACGGCGAGGAAGTCTACAAGGCGAACTGCGCGGCCTGCCACCAGGTGAACGGCAAGGGCCTCGGCGCGTTTCCCGCGATGGACGGCAGCGCGATCGTGAACGGCCCGATCGCCGGCCACGTCGAGCGCGTGCTGCACGGCAAGGGCGCGATGCCGTCGTGGGCGTCGCTGTCGGACCTCGACATCGCATCGGTCATCACCTACGAACGCAATTCGTGGGGCAACCACAAGAACGACCTGCTGCAACCGAAGCAGGTAGCCGACGCACGCAACGGCAAGATGCCGGAAGACGCAGCAGGCGCGGCCGCACCGGCCGACGCGGCATCGGCGCCGGCGCAAGCCGCGTCGGGCGCGGCCGAGCAGCCGGCCGCAGCGGCGGCAGTGTCCACGGTCTACTTCGAAACGGGCAAGAGCGTGCTGCCGGCCGACGCGAAGGCGGCGATCGCCGCCGCGGCCGATTATGCGAAGGCGCATCCGGACGCGAAGCTCGCGCTGTCGGGCTTCACCGACAAGTCGGGCTCGGCCGACGCCAATGCGGAGCTCGCGAAGCGCCGCGCGCAAGCCGTGCGCGATGCGCTGAAGGCTGCAGGCGTGGCGGAAGACCACATTGTTCTCAAGAAGCCGGAAACGATCACGGGCGGCGCCGACGCGAAGGAAGCGCGGCGCGTCGAGATCGGGCCGGCGGCTTGACGTGTCGCTGAGTTAGTCGACGTATTCGCATTAGGAGATTCTCATGTCTAGCATCGGGCACGACGTAGCCGCGGGCCACGCGCACGACGACCACGCGCACGAAACACCGCACGGCTGGCGCCGCTGGCTGTTCGCCACCAACCACAAGGACATCGGTACGCTGTACCTGCTGTTCTCGTTCATCATGTTCCTGTCGGGCGGCGTGATGGCGCTCGCGATCCGGGCCGAGCTGTTCGAGCCGGGCCTGCAGATCATGCGTCCGGAGTTCTTCAACGAACTCACGACGATGCACGGGCTGATCATGGTGTTCGGCGCGATCATGCCGGCGTTCGTCGGCTTCGCTAACTGGATGATTCCGCTGCAGATCGGCGCATCCGACATGGCGTTCGCGCGGATGAACAACTTCAGCTTCTGGCTGCTGCCGGTCGCGGCCGTGCTGCTGGTCGGTTCGTTCTTCGCGCCGGGCGGCGCGACGGCCGCCGGCTGGACGCTGTACGCACCGCTGTCGACGCAGATGGGCCCGGGCATGGACTTCGCGATCTTCGCGGTCCACATCATGGGCGCGTCGTCGATCATGGGCGGCATCAACATCGTCGTGACGATCCTGAACATGCGCGCACCGGGCATGACGCTGATGAAGATGCCGATGTTCGCATGGACCTGGCTGATCACCGCGTACCTGCTGATCGCCGTGATGCCGGTTCTCGCGGGCGCGATCACGATGGTGCTGTTCGATCGCCACTTCGGCACGTCGTTCTTCAACGCGGCAGGCGGCGGCGACCCGGTGATGTACCAGCACATCTTCTGGTTCTTCGGCCACCCCGAGGTGTACATCATGATTCTGCCGGCGTTCGGGATCGTGTCGCAGGTGATCCCGGCGTTCGCGCGCAAGACGCTGTTCGGCTACAGCTCGATGGTGTACGCGACCGCGTCGATCGCGATCCTGTCGTTCATGGTCTGGGCGCACCACATGTTCGCCACGGGCATGCCGGTCACCGGTCAGCTGTTCTTCATGTACGCGACGATGCTGATCGCGGTGCCGACGGGCGTGAAGGTGTTCAACTGGCTCGCGACGATGTGGCGCGGCTCGATGACGTTCGAAACGCCGATGATGTTCGCGATCGGCTTCCTGTTCGTGTTCACGTTCGGCGGCCTGACGGGCCTGATGCTGGCGATGGCGCCGCTCGACATCCAGTACCACGGCACTTACTTCGTGGTCGCGCACTTCCACTACGTGCTGGTGGCCGGTTCCCTGTTCGCGCTGTTCGCGGGCTGGTACTACTGGTCGCCGAAGTGGACGGGCTGGATGTACAACGAGACGCGCGGCAAGATCCACTTCTGGTCGTCGATGATCTTCTTCAACCTGACGTTCTTCCCGATGCACTTCGTCGGCCTCGCGGGCATGCCGCGTCGCTATGCGGACTACCCGGCGCAGTTCACCGACTTCAACCAGATCGCGACGATCGGTGCATTCGGTTTCGGCCTCGCGCAGGTGTACTTCCTGTTCGCGGTCGCGCTGCCGGCCTACCGTGGCGGCGGCGACCTCGAAAAGGCGTCGGACAAGCCGTGGGACGGCGCGACGGGCCTCGAATGGACGGTGCCGAGCCCGGCTCCGTTCCACACGTTCGAGCAACCGCCGCACGTGGAATAAGTTACGCCGTGCGTTCCGCCGCTGCCTGCCGTGCAGGCAGGCAGCGGCGGACGCCGGACCGAAGTTTCAGCGCAGTTTCAGCGAAGTTCCAGATGAACCGGAATCCACAAGAAAGACGAACGCCCGAGCAGATTCGCGCGGGCAACAAGCGGCTCGGCCTCATCCTGCTCGTCATCGCCGCCGTTTTCTTTGTGGGTGTCGTGATCAAGCAGTGGTGGCTGTCCACTCACTGATGCAGCAACTGACGCAGTAGCGAGGAAGTAGTCGTATGTCGAAGCCGGAAGATGGCGCCGTCGATCGGGCGTTCAATCGTTCGATGCTGGTGAAGCTCTTCGTCGTCGCCGCACTGATGTTCGGCTTCGGCTTCGCGCTGATTCCGATGTATCGCGCGATTTGCCAGGTCACCGGCATCAACAATCTGGTGCAGCGCGATGTCAGCGCGCGCGAAGCGAAGAGCTCGCAGGTCGACTACGGCCGCACGGTGTCGGTGGAGTTCGATGCGAATGCGCGCGGCCCGCTCGGTTTCAAGCCGGAGCACAACAGCCTCGACGTGCATCCGGGCGAGCTGACGACGATCGTCTACGACGTGACCAACGGGCAGGCCCGGTCGGTGGTGGCGCAGGCGATTCCGAGCTACGCGCCGAAGCAGGCGACGGAGTTCTTCAAGAAGATCGAGTGTTTTTGCTTCACGCAGCAGACGCTGGCCGCGAACGAGTCGCGCAAGATGCCGGTGGTGTTCGTGATCGATCCGAAACTGCCGAAGGACGTGAAGACGATCACGCTGTCGTACACGTTCTTCGAGCTCAATACGCCGGCCGCGCCGGCGCCGGCGCCGCGCAAGAGCGCGGAGCAGGGCGCGGCGAAACCGGCCGCATGACCACGGAGACGGGGCGATGACGGAGACCAAGCGGAGCGGGACGTTCGGCCAGGCGGTACGGGCGGTGTTGTGGTCGTTCTTCGGGGTGCGCAAGCGGCGCGATCTCGAAGCCGATGCGACGCAGCTCAATCCGTTGCACGTGCTGATCGTCGCGTTGATCGCGGCCGGCATGTTCATCGGCGTGCTGATCCTGATCGTGCGTGCGGTCGTGGGCTGACGCCCGCGGCGACGAAAGAATGCAGTGCGTGGCGCCCCGGGCGCCGCGTACGGGAAAGAGTGGCGGCCGTCGCGCCGCGCCAGAAATAAGACCGGAGCGGTTTCCGGTACACAAATTGGACTGAAGTGGAGAATCAAGCATGAGCGGTCAAAACCAGACCCCGTACTATTTCGTGCCGCATCCGTCGCAGCATCCGATCAGCGCGGCCGTCGGCCTGCTGGTCATGCTTGGGTCGGTGGCGCTGTGGCTCAACGGTCACGACTGGGCGCCGTTTACGGCGCTGCTCGGGCTGCTGTGGCTGCTCTTCACGCTGTATCACTGGTTCGGCGACGCGATTTCCGAGTCGGAAGGCGGTCATTACGGCAAGAACGTCGACAAGTCGTACCGCTGGAGCATGAGCTGGTTCATCTTCTCCGAAGTGATGTTCTTCGGCGCATTCTTCGGCGCGCTGTTCTACGCCCGTGAAATCGCGCTGCACCAGCTCGGCAGCCTCGACTACAAGCTGATCTGGCCGGACTTCTCCGCCGTGTGGCCGAACGAAGGGCCGGGCGCGCTCGCCGGTCACTTCAAGACGATGGGGCCGTGGCCGATCCCGACGCTGAACACCGCGCTGCTGCTGTCGTCGGGCGTCACGCTGACGATCTCGCACCATGCGCTGCGCGACGATCACCGCAAGAAGGCGATCGCATGGCTCGCCGCGACGCTCGTGTTCGGTGTCTGCTTCCTGTTCCTGCAGGGCTTCGAGTACTACCACGCGTACAACGAACTGAACCTCACGCTGAATTCGGGAGTCTATGGCTCGACGTTCTTCCTGCTGACGGGCTTCCACGGTTTCCACGTGTTCCTCGGCGGCACGATGCTCGCGGTGGTGCTGGTGCGGATGATCCGCGGCCACTTCAAGCCGGATCACCATTTCGCATTCGAAGGCGCCGCGTGGTACTGGCACTTCGTCGACGTCGTCTGGCTCGGCCTGTACGTCGTCGTCTACTGGCTGTAAATGGAACGACGGCCCGCGCAGCGATGCGCGGGCCGTTTCAGATTGGCGGGGTGCGGGCAGCTGACGGTTGCCGCGCGCCCGACGCCACCGGGCGCCGCCGCGACTCAGTCAGGCGGCGCTTTTGCTTGGCGGCGCCGGTGTGCGGCGATATGTCACAGCGGCTGCTGTGGCCCCGGCAGACGCAGCACCGGCTGCCGCAGCGTCGGTTGCCGCGGCATCGGCCGCCGCACCGAATCCATCAACGCCCGATGGGCAGGCCGGTCGAATGGATCCAGCCCATCCAGTTCGCGAACAGGATGAACAGGAACAGCGACACCGACAGCCCGACGCGGGTGGCGAGCGACCAGGCCATGCGTTTCGTGTGGCCGCGGTCGTGCATCATGAAGTAGAGCGCCGAGCCCATGCTGGCGATGATCAGGACGAAGGCGATGGGAACGAGGATGTGCATGACACGAACCGGACGACGGCAATTCGACAGGAAGCGGATAATTATCTCACTTCGCTTTCGCGGCTGCGGCCGGTGGGCGGCGCGATGAAGATCCGCTGGCTGCCCGCGCTGCTGATACTCGCCGTCGTCGCCGCGGCGATCCGCCTCGGCTTCTGGCAGCGCGACCGCGCGCATCAGAAGGAGGCGCTGCAGGCGGACATCGTGCGCTACGAGCACGCCGCGCCGGTCGACCTGGGCGCGCAGCCGGTTGCGCTGGCGTCGATCGAGTTTCACCGCGTGCGGGCGAAAGGCCGCTTCATGCCCGAGCAGGTGGTGTTCCTCGACAATCGGCCGTATAACGACCAGCCGGGTTTTTACGTCGTGATGCCGTTTAAACTCGCGGGCGGCGGCGTCGTGCTGGTGAATCGCGGCTGGCTGCCGCGCAACATCGCCGATCGCACGGCGATCGAGCCGTTTTCGACGCCCGCGGGCGACATCGAGATCGAAGGCATCGCGCGCGCCGACGCGTCGCGTGCGTTCGAACTCGGCGAAGGCGGCTCGGCCGCGTACCAGAAGATCCGCCAGAACCTGGACGTGGCCGCGTATGCGAAGGAAACCGGCTTGCCGCTGCAGCCGTTCGTGATCCAGCAGACGAGCGACGACGGCGACCGGCTCGTGCGCGACTGGCCGGCCGCGACGACCGGCGTCGAGCGCAATTACGGTTACATGTTTCAGTGGTGGGGCATCGCCGCAGCCGCGCTCGGTTTCGGCCTGTACGCCGCGCGGCGGGCGGCGAAGAAGTCGGCCGACGCGTGAGCGCGGTGCCCGGACGCGGCGACGGCGCCGCGGGTTCGTTTCGAGAGGTTTGATTTGTCCATGCAATCTTCCCGTCAGGGTCCGGCCGCGACGCCGGTTTCGCCGGCGGCGCGCAAGCGCGGCCGCTGGATGCTCGTGCTGCTCGGGCTCGTGTGCGCGGCGCCGATCATCGCGTCGTACTTCACCTATTACGTGATCAAGCCGAAGGGCGGCTCGACCAACTACGGCACGCTGATCGAGCCGCAGCGGCCGATCCCGGCCGACCTGCAGGTCACCGACGAAACCGGCAGGACGGTGCCGCTGGCGTCGCTGCGCGGCGTGTGGCTGTTCGTGATGACCGACCGCAGCGCATGCGACGATGCCTGCGCGCAGAAGCTCTATTTCATGCGCCAGATCCGCGTCACGCAGGCGGGCGAGCGCCACCGGCTGACGATGGTGTGGCTGCGCAGCGATGCGGGCGCGATTCCGCCGAAGGTGCTCGAGGCCTACCCGGACACGCGGCGGCTGGTCGCCGATCCGGCCGCGGTCGCCGCATGGCTGCCGGCCGACGCGGGCACGACGGACAGCGATCACCTCTACCTGGTCGATCCGAACGGCAACCTGATGATGCGTTTCCCGAAGAACCCGAACCCCAGCAAGATCAAGACGGACGTCACGAAGTTGCTGAAGTGGTCGAGCATCGGTTAAGGCGACACAACGAGGCACACATTCGATGTCGTATCTACTGCAACTCGGCCTGATCGGCCTGTGCATCGCGCTGCTGCCGCTGTCGTACGTGTGGGTGAAGGCCGACGACGACAAGTTCCGCAAGCTGGTGTGGGTCACCACCTTCATGACGCTGGACCTCGTGATGTTCGGCGGCTTCACGCGTCTCACCGATTCGGGCCTCGGCTGCCCCGACTGGCCGGGCTGCTACGGCACGTCGTCGCCGTTCATCGCGCACGCGGCGATCACGGCCGCCCACCAGGCGATGCCGAGCGGCCCCGTCAGCATGTCGAAGGCGTGGATCGAGATGATCCACCGCTATTTCGCGATGGCGATCGGCGTGCTGATCATCGCGCAGGTGGTGATCGCGTGGTCGGCGCGGCTGCGCCGCCGCCCGCTGTCGGTGTCGCCGTGGTGGCCGACGAGCCTGCTGCTGCTGATCGTCGTGCAGGGCGCGTTCGGCGCGTGGACCGTCACGATGAAGCTGCAGCCGGTGATCGTCACGACCCATCTGCTGCTCGGCCTCGCGCTGCTCGGCACGCTCGGCTGGCTCGCGGCGCGGCAGACGCCGCTGCCCGCGCATGATCCGGAGGCCGGCCGCTACCGCGCCGCCGCACTCGCCGCGCTGGTGTTGCTGGTCGTGCAGATCGCGCTCGGCGGCTGGGTGAGCACGAACTACGCGGTGCTCGCGTGCACCGACTTCCCGACCTGCAACGGCCAGTGGATTCCGCCGATGAATTTCGGCCAGGGCTTCCATCTGTGGCGCGCGCTCGGGATGACGAAGGACGGCGACGCGATCACGCAGGACGCGCTGGTCGCGATCCACTGGACGCACCGCACGTTCGCGTTCGTCGTCGTCGCGTATCTGGTCGCGTTCGCGCTGAAGATGCGCCGCTTCGAGTCGCTGCGGCGGCCGGCGAACGGCGTGCTGCTGGTCGTGCTGCTGCAGTTTCTGACGGGCCTGACCAACATCGTGCTGCAGTGGCCGCTGCCGGTCGCCGTCGCGCACAACGGCGGCGCCGCGATCCTGCTGCTGCTCGTCGTCATGTTAAACTTTCGCATCCTTTCAAGCCGCCCCGGCCGTGTCGTGCAGCCCGCGCGCGACGCCGCCCCGGCGTGACCGCCCCCATGCAAAGCATCCTCTCCCAATCGCCCGGTAGCCGGTTTTCGCAGTACATGGCGCTGACGAAGCCGCGTGTTACGCAGCTCGCGGTGTTCTGCGCGGTGATCGGCATGTTCCTCGCGACGCCGGGCATGGTGCCGTGGCGCGTGCTGATCGGCGGTACGGTCGGCATCTGGCTGCTGGCCGGCGCCGCGTTCGCGATCAATTGTCTGGTCGAGCAGAAGATCGACGCGATGATGCGCCGTACCGCGTGGCGGCCGTCCGCGCGCGGCGAGATCACGACGCCGCAGATCCTGCTGTTCTCGGCCGTGCTCGGCAGCATCGGCGCATGGACGCTCTACACGTTCACGAACCCGCTGACGATGTGGCTGACGATCGCGACGTTCGTCGGCTACGCGGTGATCTACACGCTGCTGCTCAAGCCGATGACGCCGCAGAACATCGTGATCGGCGGCGCGTCGGGCGCGATGCCGCCGGCGCTCGGCTGGGCCGCGGTCACCGGCGCGGTGCCGGGCGACGCGTGGATTCTCGTGCTGATCATCTTCGTGTGGACGCCGCCGCATTTCTGGGTGCTCGCGCTCTATCGCCGCAAGGATTACGAAAACGCGGGGCTGCCGATGCTGCCGGTCACGCACGGCGAGCAATACACGCGGCTGCACATCCTGCTGTACACGGTGATCCTGTTCGCCGTCACGCTGATGCCGTTCATTTCCGGCATGAGCGGCGCCGTCTACCTGACGAGCGCGGTGCTGCTCGGCGCGGTGTTCCTCGCGTATGCGTGGAAGATCTACCGCGACTATTCGGATGCGCTGGCCCGCAAGGCGTTCCGCTACTCGATCGTCTACCTGTCGCTGCTGTTCGCCGCGCTGCTCGTCGATCACTATGCGCGCCCGTTGCTCGGCGTGTAACTGCACGGTTTGAACGCAATGCTCCATTCACGGTTCGGGCGCCGCGCGCGCCAAGGCTGGCTGCTCGCGTGCGCGTTCGCCGCCGCGACGCTGCTCGCCGGTTGCGACAACGCGCCGAAATTCCAGAATCTCGACATCACCGGCAATACGCAGTTCGGCACCGACTTCTCGCTGCCCGACACCGCCGGCAAGGTGCGCACGCTCGCCGACTTCAAGGGCCGCGCGGTCGTGATGTTCTTCGGCTATACGCACTGTCCGGACGTGTGCCCGACCACGATGGCCGAGCTGTCCGAGGCGCTGAAGCAGCTGGGCCCCGATGCGGCGAAGCGGGTGCAGGTGCTGTTCGTCACCGTCGATCCGGAGCGCGACACGCCGGCGCTGCTCGGCCAGTACGTGCCCGCGTTCGATCCGTCGTTCATCGGGCTGCGGCCGGCCGACGAAGCGCAGCTCAAGAAGGTCACGAAGGACTTCCGCGTGTACTACGCGAAGGTGCCCGGCAAGACGCCCGGCAGCTACACGATGGATCACACCGCCGCGAGCTACGTGTTCGATCGCGACGGCAAGCTGCGCCTGTTCGTGCGCGACGGCCAGGGCCCCGGCCCGTGGGTCCACGACCTGAAACTGCTGGTCGACTGAGCGGCGCCAAGCCGCCTCGGCGCCTCAGCGCGCGGGCCGCTGCCCGGCGCGACGCGTGACGGCGCCGCCGTCACGCCTGCTTCCCTCTTTCCTGTCCGATTGCGATGCACGATGCGCGTGCGCACGTCGTGCGCGCGTGCGTTCATGCGCCGCCGCGTCGGTCACGGCAGCGCCGGCACGTTGAAACCCTGCGCGGCGCGCGTGATCCGGAATTCGGTGACGCGATAGGTCGCGAGCCCTTCGGTCACGAACGGATCGGTGGCGAGAATCGCGTCGAGTTCGTCGCGGTCGATGCGCGCGGCGAGAATCACGCCGCCTTCGCGCGGCACCTTCGGCCCCGCCGCGATGAAGATGCCGCGCTCGAACAGCGGCTGCAGATACGCGCGATGGCGTTCGAGTGCATCGTCGATGCGCTCGAGCGACGCGTGGTACTGGATGTCGATGACGTACATGGATGATCCCGGAATGGCGCCGGCGCGCTGCGCGCCGGTCAGCCGGTCTTTGTAGCACAGGCGCGCACCGGTGTCGTGCCGTGCGCCGGCCGGTTGTATTCAAGTCGTAAGCGTCGCTGCCGTAAATACGTACGCAACCGTTTGCGCGCGGCTGGCCGTCGGCGCGCAGCGGGGCATGACTTCGACAACAAGGCACGTAGATGAGCAGAATGAGTTTGAACCGCAAGCTGTGGCTCGCGCTTGCGCTGGTATGGATCGGTCTGCTGGGCGTAGGCGCATGGAGCGCATACGAGACGCGCGCGACGATGCTCGCCGAACGCAAGCAAGGCATCGCGAATCTCGTCGATTCGGCGGCCGGCATCGTGGCCGCGTATCACGCGCTCGCGCAGAGCGGCACGCTGCCCGAGGCCGACGCGAAGCGCGACGCGCTCGCGAGCCTCGCCGCGATGCGCTACGGCGAGTCGGGCTACGTGTTCGTGATGGATTCGAAGCCGGTCGTGCTGATGCACCCGACGTTGCCGAAACTGGTCGGCACGCAGGTCGGCGATTATCTCGATCCGGACGGCAAGCCGCTGTTCGTCACGATCCTGAACGCCGCGAAGGCGACCGGCAGCGGCTTCGCCGAGTATCGCGGGCGACTGCCGCACAGCGAGACCGCGGTGCCGAAGATCAGCTACGTGACGCGCTTCGCGCCGTGGGACTGGAACATCTCGAGCGGCGTGTTCCTGAAGGACATCGATACCGTCTACTACCGCACGCTGTTCGGCCACCTCGCGGTCGTGCTGGTGATCGGCCTGGTGATCAGCGCGGCGATGCTCGTGATCATCCGCAACGTGCGCGGGAGCCTCGGCGGCGAGCCGGACGAAGCGGCCGCGCTGGCGGCCCGCATCGCGCAGGGCGACCTCACGCAGCCAGTGCCGGTGCGCGCGGACGACCGCACCAGCATGATGGCCGCGATGCGCGACATGCAGGCGCGCCTGCAGGCGACGATCGGCGGGATTCGTCAGTCGGCGGAGTCGATCGCGTCGGCGAGCCGCGAGATCGCGTCGGGCAACAACGACCTGTCGCAGCGCACCGAGGAGCAGGCCGCGTCGCTCGAGGAAACGGCCGCGAGCATGGAGCAGTTGACCGCGACGGTGAAGCAGAACGCCGACAACGCACGGCAGGCGAGCGGGCTCGCGAACAACGCGTCGGAGATCGCGCGCACCGGCCACGACGTCGTGAGCCGCGTGATCGGCACGATGGGGCAGATCGACGACAGTTCGCGCAAGATCGCCGACATCATCGGCGTGATCGAGGGCATTGCCTTCCAGACCAACATCCTCGCGCTGAACGCGGCGGTCGAGGCCGCCCGCGCGGGCGAGCAGGGACGCGGCTTCGCGGTGGTCGCGGGCGAGGTGCGCTCGCTCGCGCAGCGCAGCGCGACGGCCGCGAAGGAGATCCGCGCGCTGATCGTCGATTCGGTCGAGCGCGTGCGCAACGGCTCGGCGCTGGTCGGCCAGGCCGGCACGACGATGGGGGAGATCCTGCAGGCGGTCGCGCGCGTGACCGACATCATGGGCGAGATCGCGGCCGCATCGGAGGAGCAGGCAAGCGGCATCACGCAGGTCGGGCGCGCCGTCACGCAGATGGACCAGGTGACGCAGCAGAACGCGGCGCTCGTCGAGGAGGCCGCGGCCGCCGCCGCGTCGCTGCAGGAGCAGGCCGGGCGGCTGCGCGAGGCGATCGGCGCGTTCCGCGTCGCCGAGGCGGCCGGCGGCGCGCGCTGACTCATCCGGCCGGCGGGCGGCGGCCGGTGGCCGTGGCGGCGGTCGTTCGTCGGCCCCGTTGCGGTGCATACATATATGAGCGGGATGTATTTCACTTCCGCGCGATCCTGTGACACCATTTGCCCCTTCCTGCGAGTCCGGGGATACCCGTATCGCGCCCCTATTTCAGTTAGCAACGAAGTGAGAAACAGATGAAGCGTCGCAGTCTCCTGAAGGTATTTTCCGTGGTGGCCACCGGTGCCGCGCTGACGCTGTCGGCGGGCGCCCACGCCGAAGACAAGGTGATCAAGGTCGGTACGGTTGCCGGCCCGGATGCGCAGGTGTGGCAGGTCGTGCAGAAGGTCGCGAAGGAGAAGCAAGGCCTGAACGTGAAGGTCATCGAGTTCAACGACTACGTGCAGCCGAACGCGGCGCTCGACGCGGGCGACCTCGATGCGAACAGCTTCCAGCACCAGCCCTACCTCGACAGCCAGGTGAAGCAGCGCGGCTACAAGATCGTCAGCGCGGGCCTGACCTACATCTCGCCGATCGGCGTGTATTCGAAGAAGTTCAAGGCGCTGAAGGATCTGCCGCAAGGCGCGAAGCTCGCGGTGCCGAACGATCCGTCGAACGAGAACCGCGCGCTGCTGCTGCTGCAGACGCAAGGCGTGATCAAGCTGAAGGCCGGCGCCGGCACGGGCGGCAACAACGCGACGGTGCTCGACATCGCCGAGAACCCGAAGAAGCTGAAGATCTCCGAGCTCGACGCCGCGCAACTGCCGCGCGTGCTGTCGGACGTCGACGCGGCCGTGATCAACACGAACTACGCGCTCGCCGCGAACCTGCAGCCGACCAAGGACGCGATCGCGCTCGAATCGCTGACGAGCCCGTATGCGAACCTGATCGCCGTGCGCGCGAAGGACAAGGACCAGCCGTGGGTGAAGAAGCTGGTCAGCGCGTACCAGTCGCCGGAAGTGCGCGAATTCATCAAGAAGCAGTTCAAGGGCTCAATGGTCGCGTCGTTCTGAACGCCGCACACCGGTCCGATTGCCGACCCGAAGGGCCTGCCGCGCGCAGGCCCTTTTTCATTGGGGCGGGCGCTGGCCCGTGGCCGCTGGCGGCGCGTGCGGCCACGGGCACGTTCATCTGACGAAAGGCCGGTTTCGTGCCGAGACTGTGCGACGCGGGCGCATTGCCATATACTGTATATCCATACAGTTGTGGGTGGCGTCATGCTCGCATCCTCCATTTCTCCCGAATCCCTTCATCCGTCGCTGTGGCGCGGTTCGCAGCTCGCGCGCGGCGGCCCGCGCACGATCGACACGGGCTTCGCGTCGCTGTCCGCCGAGCTGCCGGGCGGCGGCTGGCCGGTCGGCGCACTCGTCGAGCTGCTGGCCGCGCAGCCGGGCTGCGGCGAGATGCGCCTGCTCGCGCCCGCGCTCGCGCAGTCGGTCAGCGCGCGGCGTCCGCTCGCGCTGGTCGCGCCGCCCCATGCGCCGCATGCGAGCGCGCTGGCCGCCCTCGGCGTGCCGTCCGATGCGCTGCTGTGGCTGCGCGCGGGCAGCCGTACCGACGCGTTGTGGGCCGCCGAGCAGGCGCTCAAGACGGGCTGCTGCGGAGCGCTGCTGCTGTGGCAGGACGCGCGGCCCGATGCACTGCGGCGCCTGCATCTGGCGGCCGCGCGCACCGGCGACACGCTGTTCGTGATGCTGCGCGCGCTGTCGGCCGTGCGGCAGCCGTCGCCGGCCGTGCTGCGCGTCGCGCTGCATCCGGTGCCGGGCGGCGTGTCGCTCGACATCGTCAAGCGTCGCGGGCCCGCGCGCAGCGAACCGCTCGCGCTCGAATTGCCGTCGCCCATCGTGGAGAGCCGCTATGCGCGTCTTGCTCGGCATCCATCTGCCGCGCCTGCCGCTCGACGTGTGCGCCCCGCCGCCGTCTGACGCAGAAGCCGGCGCGGCCGGCTGCGCGGTGCTCGAGCAGGGCGTCGTGCTGATTGCCGACGCGCCCGCGCGCCGGCACGGCGTGCGCGCGGGCATGAAGCGCGGCGGCGTGCTGACGCTCGCGCCCGGCACGCGGCTCGTCGAGCGCGATCCGGCGCGCGAGGCCGACGCGCTGCGCGCCGTCGCGCTCGCGTTGCTGCGCTTCTCGCCGTGCGTCGCGCTCGACGACGAAGCGACGCTGATCGTCGACGTCGGCCCGAGCCTGCGGCTGTTCGGCGGCTTGCCGTCGCTGTGCCGCCAGGTGCGCGCGACGCTCGCGGCGCTCGGCTATGCGGCGCACCTGTCGGCCGCGCCGACCGGGCGCGGCGCGTGGCTGCTCGCGCGCACGTCGGCGCGTGCGCGGGTGCGGCGCCGCGTGGCGCGACCGGCTTCGCTCGGCCGCACGCTCGATCGGTTGCCGTGCGTGCTGCTGCCGGATGCGCGTCCGTATGCGGGCTGGCTCGACGGGCTCGGCTGCCGCACGCTCGCCGATCTGCGCGCGCTGCCGCGCGCCGGGCTGCAGCGCCGCTGCGGGCCCGCGCTGCTCGCGGCGCTCGATCGCGCGTACGGCGATGCGCTCGAGCCGCTCGCATGGATGACGGTGCCGCCCGTCTTCGACGTGCGGCTCGAGCTGCCGGAGCGCGTCGAATACGCGCAAGCCGTGCTGTTCGCCGCGCAGCGGCTCGTGGTGCAGCTCTGCGGCTGGCTGGCCGCGCGCCAGCTGTCGCTCGCTGCGATGACGTTCGATCTCGAGCACGAGCGCGGCCGCCAGGCCGTGCCGCCGACCGCGCTGGAGCTCGCGTTCGCCGCGCCCGTGCGCGACGAAGCGCACTTCATGCGGCTGCTCGGCGAGCGGCTCGCGCGCGTCGAGCTGCCGGCCGCGGTGATCGCGGTGCGGCTGAAGGCCACGCGCGTCGAATCGGTCGCGCCGCCGGCCGACGATCTGTTTCCGGAGCCGGGCGGCACGCGCGAGACGCGCGCGCGGCTGTTCGAGCTGCTGTCGGCGCGGCTCGGCGCGGACAACGTGCTGCGCGCGGCGCGCGTCGCCGATCACCGTCCGGAGGCCGCCAACCGCTGGCTGCCGCTCGACGCGCAGGCGGGCAAGGCCGCGGCCGGGCCGCCCGACGCGCCGCCGCGTCCCGCATGGCTGCTGGCCGAGCCGTTGCCGCTGCTGATGCGCGGCGAGCGGCCGGTATTCCATACGCCGCTCAGGATGATGTCGTCGGCCGAGCGGATCGAAGGCGGCTGGTTCGACGGGCAGCACGTGGCGCGCGACTACCACGTCGCGCAGGACGAAGCGGGTGCGTGCTACTGGGTGTTCCTCGAGCGTTCCGAAAGCGCGGCCGAGCCGCGCTGGTTCCTGCACGGCCTGTTCGGGTGAGCGACGATGGCCGCGCAAATCACCTGGCTGCCCGACTACGCGGAGTTGTTCTGCCGCTCGAACTTCTCGTTCCTGCATGGCGCGTCGCATGCGGAGGAGCTCGTCGCGCGCGCGGCGGAGCTCGGCTATCGCGGCCTCGCGATCACCGACGAATGCTCGCTGGCCGGCGCGCCGCGCATGCATGTCGCCGCGCAGGCGCAAGGGCTGCCGCTCGTCGTCGGCGCGTATTTCGCCGTCACGCCCGATGAGGTCGCGCCGGGCCACGATCCGGGGCCCGGCGCCTTCGGGCTCGTGCTGCTCGCGCAGAACCGCGAGGGCTACGGCAATCTTGCCGAGCTGATTTCCTGGCGGCGCATGGCGGCGCCGAAGGGCACCTACACGCTGACGTCGCGGATGCTGTCGGCGCCGCCTGCGGCGTTCGCGCACCTGCGCGGCATGCCCGACTGTTTCGCGATCCTCGTGCCCGTGTATCCGGTGCGCGCCGACGTGCTCGATGCGCAGGTCGCATGGTTTCGCGCGACCTTCGGCGAGCGCGCGCGGCTCGGGCTCGTGCAGTTGCAGCGCGCGCTCGACGGCGCGCAGCGCGAGGAGATCCGCGCGGCCGGCGAGCGGCGCGGCGTGCCCGTCGTCGCGCTCGGCGACGTGACGATGCACCGGCGCTCGTGCAAGCCGTTGCAGGACGTGATGACGGCGATCCGCGTCGGCATGCCGGTGGCCGAGTGCGGCTACGCGCTGGCGCCGAATGCCGAGCAGCACCTGCGGTCGCGGCAGCGCATCGGGCAGCTGTACTCGCCGGACGAGATAGCGCAAACCTGCGAGATTCTCGACGCGTGCGATTTCGAGCTCGGCTCGCTGCGCTACGAGTATCCCGACGAGATCGTGCCGGCGGGGCTCACGCCGACGCGCTATCTGGAACAGGAAACCCTCGCCGGCGCGCGCGCGCGTTATCCGCGCGGGGTGCCGGAGAAGGTCGCGAAGCTGATCCGCCATGAGCTCGACCTGATCGCGAAGCTGAGCTACGAGCCGTTCTTCCTGACCGTCTACGACATCGTCAAATTCGCGCGCAGCCGGAACATCCTGTGCCAGGGCCGCGGCTCGGCTGCGAATTCGGTCGTCTGCTATTGCCTCGGCATCACCGAGGTCGATCCCGATCAGAGCACGATGCTGTTCGAGCGCTTCATCAGCGAGAAGCGCGGCGAGCCGCCCGACATCGACGTCGACTTCGAGCACCAGCGCCGCGAAGAGGTGATTCAGCACATCTACCGGAAGTACGGCAAGGATCGCGCGGCGATCGCCGCCGCCGTCTCGACCTACCGCCCGCGCGGCGTGCTGCGCGAAACCGGCAAGGCGCTCGGCGTCGATCCGATGCTGGTCGACCGCGTCGCGAAGGCGCACCGCTGGTTCGACGGCAGCCGCGATCTGCTGAAGCAGTTCGCGTCGACTGGGCTCGATCCGGCCACGCCGCTGATCGCCACGTGGGCCACGCTCGCCGCGCGGCTGCTGAACTTTCCGCGCCACCTGTCGCAGCACTCGGGCGGCTTCGTGATCAGCCGCGGCAAGCTCACGCGGCTCGTGCCGGTCGAGAACGCGGCGATGGACGGACGGCGCGTGATCCAGTGGGACAAGGACGATCTCGAAGCGCTCGGCCTGATGAAGGTCGACGTGCTCGCGCTCGGCATGCTGTCGGCGCTGCATCGCGCCTTCGACCTGCGCACCGCGTGGCGCGGCCCGCAGCCGGACGGCGAGCCGTTCACGATGAAGCACGTCCCGCAGGACGACGAGGCGACCTACGACATGATCTGCCGGGCCGATACGGTGGGCGTGTTCCAGATCGAGTCGCGCGCGCAGATGTCGATGCTGCCGCGGCTGAAGCCGCGCAACTACTACGACCTCGTCGTCCAGGTGTCGATCGTGCGGCCGGGGCCGATCCAGGGCGGCGCCGTGCATCCGTACCTGAAGCGGCGCCGGATCATGTCCGGCGAGGAGCAAGGCAAGGTCACCTATCCGAGCGACGCGCTCAAGGAGGTGCTCGAGCGCACCCTCGGCGTGCCGATCTTCCAGGAGCAGGTGATGCAGATCGCGATCGTCGCGGCGGGCTTCACGCCGGGCGAGGCCGACGAGCTGCGGCGCGCGATGGCCGCGTGGAAGCGCAAGGGCAATCTCGAGAAGTATCACGACAAGATCGTCGAAGGGATGCTCGCGCGTAATTACACCCGTGAATTCGCCGAGCAGATCTTCGAGCAGATCAAGGGCTTCGGCGAATACGGCTTCCCCGAAAGCCACGCGGCCAGCTTCGCGAAACTCGCGTATGCGAGCAGCTGGCTCAAGTGCCACGAGCCCGCGATCTTCGTCGCGGCGCTGCTGAACAGCCAGCCGATGGGTTTCTATGCGCCCGCGCAGCTCGTGCAGGACGCGAAGCGCCACGGCGTGCAGGTGCTGCCGGCCGACGTCACGCAAAGCGGCTGGGAGACGTCGCTCGAAGCGCTGCCCGGTCAGCCGCCGCCACACGGCCAGCCGGCGGTGCGGCTCGGCCTGGCGCTCGTGCGCGGGCTCGGCGAGGCGGCCGCGCGGCGCATCGAGGCCGCGCGCGCGGCCGGCCCGTTCGACAGCGTCGACGCGCTCGCGCGCCGCGCGCAGCTCGAGCGGCGCGATCTCGAGGCGCTCGCCGCCGCGAACGCGCTGGCGGCGCTCGCCGGCCATCGCCGCGACGCATTGTGGCAGGCCGTCGCCGCGGCGCCCGAGCGCGACCTGCTCGCCGCCGCGCCGATCGACGAAACGGAGCAGCCGGCGCTCGGCGCGCCGTCCGAAGCCGACGACATCCTCGCCGACTATCACACCATCGGCCTGACGCTGAACCGCCATCCGGTCGCGCTGCTGCGGCCCGCGTTGCGCGCGCAGCGGCTGTCGTCCGCGGCCGAGCTGCGCGACCGTCCCGACGGCCGGCTCGCGCGCGCGTGCGGGCTCGTGATCGCGCGGCAGATGCCGGGCACCGCGAAGGGCGTGATGTTCATGACGCTCGAAGACGAAACGGGCTGCGTGAACGTGATCGTGCGGCCCGAGCTGCTCGCCCGGCAGCGGCGCGAAACGCTCGACTCGCGGCTGCTCGCTGCGTCGGGCGTGTGGCAGGTCGTCAGCGACGTGAGGCACCTCGTCGCGCAGCATTTCGAGGATCTGACGCCGCTGCTCGGCGGCCTGCGCACGTCGAGCCGGGAATTTCACTGAGGGCGCGACAGAGGGCGGGGCGTGTCGATTGCCGCTCACCGCTCACCGCTCACCGCGAAACGCTCATCCATACACCGGTCATCCCGGCTCACCCGCACCTCGCTCGGTCGCATGCATACCAGTGGCCCTAACTGGTTCTATTCCGGTATCGTTTCTGCCTCGTTGCGCACGCCGAAGCGAGGCTGCAACCCGTCCCTTTGCATACCACTCCGGGTAAATCCCTATCCAGCATCGCCTTGTAAACAAAGGACTTCTTGCGACTAAACCGCTTGTCGGACAAGGCTTCCCGCGATTTCCACACGTCTAATACCAGTTCGTTGACTGGTATTATGGTGGTTATATAATGCGTTCACTTTCGACGGCTCGACGGCCGTCGTCCGACCCGCGGAGGCATATGGAAACCGGCTGCTCCGAACTGGCGCCCGATCCCCTCGACGACACGCCGCTGTATCTGCAGCTCGCCCGCAATCTGGCGAGCGCGATCCACGCTGGCGCGTGGCGCGCGGGCGAGGCGCTGCCGTCGGAGCGGCTGCTGTCGGACACGGTCGGCGTATCGCGCATCACGGCGCGCCGCGCGCTCGCGCTGCTGGTCGAGCAGGGGCTGATCCGGCGGGTGCGCGGGGCGGGCAGCTTCATCACGCCGCGCGTCGCCGATCCGCTGTCGCGGCTCGTCGGCTTCACCGAGAAGATGCGGCAGCGCGGCTTCATCCCCGATTCGGTGTGGCTCGCGCGCACGCTGCGCGTCGCGAGTCGCGACGAAATCGCGCATCTGGGGCTCGCGCCGGGCGCGACGGTTGCGCGGCTCGAGCGGCTGCGCCGCGCGGACGGCACCGTGATGGCCGTCGAGCACTCGACGCTGCCGGCCGCGGTGCTGCCCGATCCGCAGGCGCTCGGCGCATCGCTGTACGACTATCTGGCGGCGCACGGGTCGAGCGTCGTGCGCGCGCTGCAGCACTTTCGCGCGGCCAACGCGACGCACGAGATCGCGAAATGGATGGGCGTGAAGCCGGGCGCGGCGCTGCTGGTGATCAGGCGGATCGGCTATGGCGCCGATCAGCGCGCGCTCGAAGTGACCGAATCGTATTGCCGCGACGACTATTACGACTTCGTCGCCGAACTGAAACGCTGACGCGCGAGACTGCGCGCGCCACACGACTGGAACGCAATGCAACGCAACGGAACGCAATCGCGCGCAATGCATCCCAACGAACTGGCACATCGCGACGCGGCGCTCCGCGTCACCGGATCATCAAGAGAAACGTCATGCTGACTGGCAACATCCTCACCCCCGACGGCTGGATTCACGGCTCGCTCGACAGCGAGAACGGCCGCATCACGATGGTCGACGGCACGCCCGCCGACCCGGCCAACAACGACGCGCCGTACATCCTGCCCGGCTTCATCGATCTGCACGTGCACGGCGGCGGCGGCGCCGACGTGATGGAAGGCGGCGACGCGATCGAGACGATCGCGCGCACCCACGCGCAGTTCGGCACGACGAGCCTGCTCGCCACCACGATGACCGCGCCGCGCGACGAGCTGATGGAAGTCGTCGCGAACCTCGGCACCGCCGCGCGCGCGCGCACGCCGGGCGGCGCACGCGTGCTCGGCGTGCATCTCGAAGGGCCGTACATCAACCCCGGCAAGCTCGGCGCGCAACCGGACGCGGCCGTGTCGGCCGTGCTCGACGAAGTGCTGAAATACCTGTCGATCGCGCCGATTCGCGTGGTCACGCTCGCCCCGGAGATCGCCGGCCACATCGAGATCATCGGCGAGATGGCCGCGCGCGGCGTGCGCGTGCAGCTCGGCCACTCGCTCGCGACGTACGACGACGCGGTCACCGCGCTCAAGCACGGCGCGTGCGGCTTCACGCATCTGTTCAACGCGATGTCGCCGCTGCATCACCGCAACCCCGGCCTCGTCGGCGCGGCGCTCGCGCATGCCGAGTACGCGGAAATCATCCCCGACCTGCTGCACGTGCATCCCGGCGCGATCCGCGCGGCGCTGCGCGCGATCCCGCGCCTGTACGTGGTGACCGACAGCACGTCGGCCACCGGCATGCCCGACGGCGAATACCGGCTCGGCAGCCAGCACGTGACCAAGTGCCTCGGCGGCGTGCGGCTCGCCGACGGCACGCTCGCGGGCAGCACGCTGACGATGGATCAGGCGCTGCGCAACCTCGTGTCGCTCGGCCTGCCGATCGCCGACGTGTCGAACCGCATGTCGCGCTACGCGGCCGACTACCTCGGCATCGCGGATCGCGGCCGCCTCGAGCGCGGCGCATGGGCCGACCTCGCGGTATTCGATCGCGACCTGAACCTCACCGCGACCTACGTCGAAGGAGAATCGATTGTCGAATATGCTTAAGGAAGCACGCGAGGCCGCCCAGGTCGTCGCCGCGCAGCTCGCCGATACCGCGCGCGTCGAGGCGCTCGCCGGCCAGCTGCTCGATCACCCGCCGGCCGTCGCGCTGACGGTCGCGCGCGGCAGCTCGGATCACGCCGCCAGCTATTTCGCGAGCCTGACGATGAGCCGCCTCGGCGTGCCGGTCGCGTCGCTGCCGATGTCGGTCGCGACCTTGCAGCAGGCGCCGCTGAAGGTGCACGACCAGCTCGCGCTCGCGTTTTCCCAGTCGGGCCAGAGCCCCGATCTCGTCAACACGATGGCCGCGCTGCGCGAAGCCGGCGCGCGGACCGTCGCTGCCGTCAACGTGCTGCCGTCGCCGCTCGCCGATGCGTGCGAGCACCAGTTGCCGCTGCTGGCCGGCCCCGAGCTGTCGGTCGCCGCGACCAAGAGCTATATCGCGATGCTGTCGCTGTCCGCGCAGATCGTCGCGTTCTGGCAGCGCGACGCCGCGCTGGTCACCGCGTTGCGCGGCCTGCCCGACGTGCTCGCGCAAGCGGGCCGGCTCGACTGGTCGGCGGCGGTGGCCGCGCTTTCGGGCATCGAGCGGATGATCGTGATCGGCCGCGGCCTTGGCCTCGCGATCGCGCAGGAAGCCGCGCTGAAGCTGAAGGAAACCTCGGGCATCCAGGCCGAGGCATTTTCGAGCGCCGAAGTCCGGCACGGCCCGATGGAGCTGATCGAGCGCGACTATCCGCTGCTCGTGTTCGCGCCGCCGGGGCCGGAGCAGGCCGGGCTGCTGCAGCTCGCGCAGGACATGCGCGCACGCGGTGCGGCGGTGCTGCTCGCTGCGCCCGCCGGCACGCCGGGCGCGAACCTGCCGCTCGCGCAGTCCGCCCATGCGGCGCTCGATCCGATCGCCGCCATTCTGTCGTTCTACGTGATGGCGGCCGAGCTCGCCGTCGCGCGCGGTCGCAATCCCGACACGCCGCGTCACCTGAACAAAGTCACCGAAACGCACTGATAGCCGAGACAGCCGATGAGACGCGCCGAGGAGTCCCAGTTGAAGAGTTCCGCCCAAGATCAGATCGTCCTGCTCGCCCCGCTGAGCGGGCCGATCGTCGCGCTGGCCGATGTGCCCGATCCGGTGTTTGCCGGCGGGATGTTCGGCGACGGCATCGGCATCGACCCGCTCGCGGGCCGGCTCGTCGCGCCGTGCGCGGGCGTCGTGTCGCATCTGGCGCGTACCGGCCATGCGGTGACGATCACGACGCCGCAAGGCGCGCAAGTGCTGCTGCACATCGGCATCGACACCGTCGAGCTGAACGGGCAGGGCTTCACCGCACGCGTCGAGGACGGCGCGCACGTCGCGCCGGGCGACCTGCTGATCGAGTTCGATCAGGACGTGGTCGCACGCAGCGCGCATTCGCTCGTGTCGGTGATCGCGATCGCGAACTCGGATGCATTCGACGTCGTCGAGCGCGCCAGCGGCTTCGCGACGGCCGGCGAGACGCCGCTGCTGACGCTGCGCGCCAACGGCGCAGCGGCCGGGCAGGCCACGCAGGCCGCTCATGCGACGGCGACCGCGACTTCGGCGCACGAAGTGCGCCGCCAGATCGTGCTCACGCAGCCGGGCGGCCTGCATGCGCGCCCGGCCGCGCGGGCGCGCGAGTCCGTGCGCGGTTTCGACGCGACGGTCGACGTGCAGTTCGACGGCCGCCACGCGTCGATCGCGAGCGTCGTGGGCCTGCTCGGCCTCGGCGCCGGCGAAGGCGCGACGGTCGAGCTGATCGGCCGCGGCGCGCATGCGCAGCAGGCCGTCGACGCGGTCGCGCGCGAGCTGCTGCGCGAAGCGCACGGCGAAGTGGAAGAGACGCCGGCACGGCTGCGCTCGCCGGCGCCGCCGACGCTGCGGCACGACGACGGCGCGGCGCGCGCCGGCGCGCCCCTCGATCCGAACACGCTCGCGGGCGTATGTGCGGCGCCCGGCATCGCGGTCGGCACGCTGGTGCGGCTCGACGATGCCGACATCGTGCCGCCCGAACAGGCGAGCGGCACGCCCGCGTCGGAAAGCCGCCGCCTCGATGAGGCGCTGAAGGCGGTCGACGCCGAGCTCGGCGAAACGGTGCGCAACGCGTCCGCGCGCGGCGCGGTGGGCGAGGCCGGCATTTTCGCGGTGCATCGCGTGCTGCTGGAGGACCCGACGCTGGTCGACGCGGCGCGCGACCAGATCAGCCTCGGCAAGAGCGCCGGCTTCGCGTGGCGCGCGACGATCCGCGCGCAGATCGACACGCTGTCGCGGCTCGACGACGCGCTGCTCGCCGAGCGCGCGGCCGATCTGCGCGACATCGAGAAGCGCGTGCTGCGCGCGCTCGGTCACACGAGCGGCGCGACGCGCGCGCTGCCCGACGAGGCCGTGCTCGCCGCCGAGGAGTTCACGCCGTCGGACCTGTCGTCGCTCGATCGCGAACGCGTGACCGCGCTCGTGATGGCGCGCGGCGGCGCGACCTCGCATGCGGCGATCATCGCGCGCCAGCTCGGCATCCCGGCGCTCGTCGCGGTCGGCGATGCGCTGTACGCGATTCCGGACGGCACGCAGGTCGTCGTGGACGCGAGCGTGGGCCGGCTCGAACATGCGCCGAGCGCGGTCGACGTCGAGCGTGCGCGCCACGAACGCGAGCGCCTCGACGGCGTGCGCGAAGCGAACCGCCAACATGCGCGCGAAGCCGCCGCGACGGCCGACGGCCGCGCGATCGAAGTCGCCGCGAACATCGCGACGCTCGACGACGCGAACACCGCGCTCGACAACGGCGCCGATTCGATCGGGCTGCTGCGCACCGAGCTGATGTTCATCCATCGTCAAACCGCGCCGAGCGTCGTCGAGCACCGGCAGAGCTACCAGTCGATCGTCGACGCGCTGCAGGGCCGCACCGCGATCATCCGCACGCTCGACGTCGGCGCGGACAAGGAAGTCGACTATCTGACGCTGCCGCCGGAGCCGAATCCGGCGCTCGGCCTGCGCGGCATCCGGCTCGCGCAGGTGCGCCCCGATCTGCTCGACGATCAGCTGCAGGGTCTGCTCGCGGTGAAGCCGTTCGGTGCGGTGCGCATCCTGCTGCCGATGGTCACCGACGCGGGCGAACTCGTGCGGCTGCGCGCGCGCATCGACGAATTCGCGCGGGCGCAGGGCCGCACCGAGCCGATCGAGGTCGGCGTGATGATCGAGGTGCCGTCGGCGGCGCTGCTTGCCGATCAACTCGCACGGCACGCGGATTTCCTGTCGATCGGCACCAACGACCTCACGCAGTACACGCTCGCGATGGACCGCTGCCAGGCCGACCTCGCCGCGCAGTCCGACGGCCTGCATCCGGCCGTGCTGCGCCTGATCGACATCGCGGTGCGCGGTGCGGCGAAGCATGGCAAGTGGGTCGGCGTGTGCGGCGCGCTCGGCGGCGATCCGCTCGCGGTGCCGATCCTCGTCGGCCTCGGGGTGACCGAGCTGTCGGTCGACCCGGTGGCGGTGCCGGGCATCAAGGCGCGCGTGCGCCGTCTCGATTACCAGCTGTGTCGCCAGCGTGCGCAGGATCTGCTCGCACTCGACTCGGCACAGGCGGTAAGGGCAGCAAGCCGCGAGGTCTGGCCGCTCGACTGAACGTCGACGGCGGGCGCGCGTCCCGTATCACCACGAAAGCAATTAGGTCAACGACGCTTCACGACGAGACAATGGACTGGAGGACTGAATGGACGGGAATCCGTTTCTGAAGATACAGGGGCTGGGCCGCGCCCTGATGCTGCCGATCGCGGTGTTGCCGGTCGCCGGCATCCTGCTGCGCCTCGGCCAGCCGGACGTGTTCAACATCAAGATGATCGCCGACGCCGGCGGGGCGATCTTCGACAACCTGCCGCTGCTGTTCGCGATCGGCGTGGCGGTCGGCTTCGCGAAGGACAACAACGGCGTCGCGGCGCTCGCGGGCGCGATCGGCTATCTGATCGAAACCGCGATCATGAAGGACATCGATCCCAAGCTGAACATGGGCGTGCTGTCCGGGATCATCGCGGGCGTGGTGGCGGGCTTGCTGTACAACCGCTACAAGGACATCAAGTTGCCCGACTACCTCGCCTTCTTCGGCGGCAAGCGCTTCGTGCCGATCATCACGGGGCTCGCGTGCGTGGTGCTCGGCATCGTGTTCGGCTATGTGTGGCAGCCGATCCAGCATGCGATCGACGCGGCCGGGCAATGGCTGACGACCGCGGGTGCGATCGGCGCGTTCGTGTTCGGCTTCCTGAACCGCTTGCTGCTCGTCACGGGCCTGCACCACATCATCAACTCGCTCGCGTGGTTCGTGTTCGGCAACTTCACGCCGCCGGCCGGCGGCGAGATCGTGCACGGCGACCTGCACCGCTTCTTCGCGGGCGATCCGACCGCGGGCACCTTCATGGCCGGCTTCTTCCCGATCATGATGTTCGGCCTGCCGGCCGCGTGTCTCGCGATGCTGCACGAAGCGCCGAAGGAGCGCCGCGCGATGGTCGGCGGCCTGCTGTTCTCGATGGCGCTCACGTCGTTCCTGACCGGCGTGACCGAGCCGATCGAGTTCAGCTTCATGTTCCTCGCGCCGGTGCTGTACGTGATCCACGCGGTGCTGACCGGGCTGTCGCTCGCGATCTGCCAGATCCTCGGCGTGAAGCTCGGCTTCACGTTCTCGGCCGGCGCGATCGACTACGTGCTGAACTACGGGCTGTCGACGAAGGGCTGGATCGCGATTCCGCTCGGCATCGCGTACGGCGTCGCGTACTACGGGCTGTTCCGCTTCTTCATCCGCAAGTTCAACATGGCGACGCCCGGCCGCGAGCCGGCCAGCGCAGATGCGGCGGCCGAATCGTACGCGTCGGGCGGCTTCGTCGCACCGGCCGGCGGCGCGGCTGCGGCCGCCCCGCGCGCGCAGCGCTACATCGCTGCGCTCGGCGGTGCGGGCAACCTGACGGTCGTCGACGCCTGCACGACGCGTCTGCGCCTGAGTGTCGTCGATCCGGACAAGGTGTCGGAGCCGGAGCTCAAGGCGATCGGCGCGCGCGGCGTGCTCAAGCGCGGCGGCAACAGCGTGCAGGTGATCATCGGGCCGGAGGCCGACATCATCGCCGACGAGATGCGGGCGGTGATCGGGAGCGGTGCGGCCGGGGCCGCAGC
Organism: Burkholderia sp. WP42; assembly: GCF_000745665.1. Taxonomy (NCBI): domain Bacteria; kingdom Pseudomonadati; phylum Pseudomonadota; class Betaproteobacteria; order Burkholderiales; family Burkholderiaceae; genus Burkholderia; species Burkholderia sp. WP42. The sequence continues at coordinate 422,582 of NZ_JQJT01000003.1, forward strand.
CGCAGCGCCGGCCGCGGCCGCGCAATCGACGGCGCAAGCGGTCACGGGCGCGGCGGCCGGGCCGCTCGATCCCGATCCGCTGCGCTGGCTCGCGGTGTTCGGCGGCGCGACCAACGTCGCAGCGCTCGACGCGATCGCGACCACGCGGCTGCGCGTGGTCGTGCGCGACGCATCGGCCGTCGATCGCGAACGGCTCGGCACGCTCGACGCCGCATGGGTGTCGCCGGACACGTTCCACATCGTCTGCGGCAATGCGGCCGCGCGCTATGCGCAGCAGCTCGGCGCACGCCTGCCGTCGACCGGGGGCGGCGCGGCCGCGCAACCGGCCTGACGCGACGCTGCCGGTCCGTCTGCGTTGCCGCAGCGGGCCGGCTGCCGGCCCCAGTACGAAAACGGCTTGCGACCGATGGGGCGCAAGCCGTTTTTACTTGGGGGCGGTGCCACTGCTCAGTGTTCAGTGCCGGTGCTCCGATCCGCCTCGCGCCTCGCCCACCCCGTGCAACTGTGCGCCCCTTACGGGTTCGTCACCGTGAAGCTCGGCTTGCGATAACCGATCCCCGCGCGGTCGAGCTTCGGCAGCTCGCGCTGGACGACCAGCGTCGCGAAGCCGGCCCAGTCTCGCTGGAGTGCCGCGGTGTCGACGTGATGCGTGTCGCCGCGCTTGTAGCGCACGCCGGCCGCATAGGGCAGCTCCCAGTCGGCGCGATGCCACGCGCGTTCGGCGAGTGCGAGCAGCCGCGGATACACCATGTACTCGAGGAATGTGTCGTTGCGCATCACCTCGCCCCATGCCTGCCCCTGGATGCCCTCGATGCGCGGCGCGGGGCCCGTGCCGGTCGCCTCGAACGCGTTGCCGTCGCGATCGCCCATCACCTCGGCGTTCTGCGGCAGGTTCTCGGGCGCGAGCGAGAACACCTTGTACTCGTCGGTTGCCTGCGATCCCCAGTAATAGCCGCGCTCGCGCGGATTCAGCGTGTACGGGAAGTCGAAGTACAGGTAGTCGGGCAGCGCGAGCACGGTCAGATAGCCGGCGTTGCTGAGGTCGCGCGCGCTGTCCGCCGCGCCCCAGAAGATCGTGTCCCACAGCGACACCATCACGTGGCGCGTGCTGAAATCGCGCGGCCCGTTTGCGTGCTTGATGCCGTCCTGCCACGCGGCCATCGTGTCGATCCCGTTCGCGTCGACCGCCGCGCTGACCTGTTTCGCGAAGCGCGTCGGCAGCTCGTCGATCGAGCGGATCTCGCCACCCTGCAGCAGCGCCGCGCACGCGGGCGAGCGCGCCCACGGCTTGTCCTGTGCGGCGAGGTCGATGCGCCCCTTGTTCGGATCGGTGCCGTTCAGCGGCTGGAAGCCGCCGCCGAGCAGGATGTTCTTCGCTTCGTCGCCGCCGAAATGCCAGATCCGCAGCGGCGCCTGCGCGTCCGCGTGCATCGCCGCGATCTCGCGGATCACCTTCGACGCGAAGTTCAGCGCGCCCGGCACGCACGGGTTCAGATCGCTGCGTCGATCGTAGAACTGCACCGTGGTCAGGTTCGACGTGTCCTGCGGGTCGAGCAGCCGATACGCGTTCGCCTCCTGGTCGCGGCCGGCCGCATGCAGGCGCCGGTAGCGCGCTTCCATCGACACGACGGCCGCGCGCGCGTGGGCCGGCATGTCGATTTCGGGAATCACCTCGACGAAGCGGTCGGCCGCGTAGCGCACCAGCGCGACGTAGTCGGCGCGCGTCAGATAGCCGCCGCCCGAGCGGTTGTCCGGACCGGAGCCGAGCTGCGGCAGCAGGCAACGCGTCTCGGACGGATCGTGACAGCGGCGCGCGCCGATGTCGGTCAGCTCGGGCAGCCCGGGGATCTCGATGCGCCAGCCTTCGTCGTCGGACAGGTGCAGGTGCAGCCGGTTGAGCTTGTACGCGCTCATCTGGTCGATCAGGCGGCGCAGCGTCGCCGGATGCTTGAAGTTGCGCGCGAGATCGACGTGCATGCCGCGATGCGTGAAGCGCGGCGCGTCCTCGACGAGCAGTGCCGGAACCGGGCCGCCGCCGGCCGGCGCGAGCGAGAACAGCGTCTGCACGCCGTAGTAGAGGCCGGCGCGATCGTAGCCTTCGACGAGCACGCCGCGCGGCCCGATCGCGAGCCGGTAGCCGCCCGGCGTCGCGATGTCGGCCGGCAGCCGGCGCGGCGCGACCACGCCGCGCACGCGCGCGCGGGCGCCGTCCAGCCCGAGCGTCGCCGCGCGTTCGCGCAGCGCCGCGACCTGCGCATCGGGCAACTCGGGCAGCACCAGCTCGACGCCGCGCAGCTCGAGCGCGCCGGGCAGCCGCTGCTCGCGCTTCACGCTCGGCAGCGCGCGGCTCGCGTCCGGCCGCGCGGCCACCGGCGGCGCATTGCCGGTCGAGCTGTTCTGCGCATCGGCCGGCAGCGATTCGACGTAGCGCAGTTCGTCGTCGGTATCGTTGTAGCGCAGCACCGCCGGCGGCGCGCCGTCGACCACCACATACGGGCGCGGTATCACGTCGCTGTAGCGTCGCAGCCAGTATTCGGCGACGAACGGCAACGCGATGCGCTCGCCGGGCGCGAGCCGCAGCGAGCCCGGCTGCGGCGTCAGCTCGTACAGGTCGCCCGTGAGCCGCCGCAACGCGAAGCCCGGACGATCGATACGCAGCAGCCGTCGGATGCTGTGCAGATAGAGCTTCCAGCCGCCGTCGGCGATCGGCTGGTGGCCGCGGTTCTGCAGGAACAGGCGGCCGGTCGCGCAGGCGGCGCCGTCGGCGCCGAGATCGGCGCACGGCACGCCGGCCGCCGCCGCATGGTTGTTGTCGACGGCGACGCGCAGCGCGAGGCCGTTCGACAGCAACGCAGCGAGGTCGGCCGGCTGCATGGCGGGCCGCGCGATGCCGGCGGCCGGCACGACCACCGAGGCGGCCACCGAGCCGGCGCCGGCCGGCACGGGTTCGGCGCGGCTTGCGGACGGCAGCAGCGCCGCGATCAGCACGCCGGCAAACAGGAAGGGCAACGGGCGTTTCATTGGAACTCCTGAGAAAAAGGGTGGCGCCGCGGCGGCGTCGGATGACGTCGCTGCGATCGGGTCTTTCAACGGAGCTGCGGGGACATCGACGCGCGGTGCGAGCGGATCGCCCCACGCGGGTTCGGCACGCGACGCGCGTGCATTACGGAACGGGAGGCGGGCGCGCGTGCCGATCGGGGCGGCCGGCGCGTGACGGCGTGTTCATCGAGGGAGAGCGGCCGCGGCGGAGTCGACGCGGGGGTCGTGGCCGCGCTGCGCCAGGCCGGCCACGTGATACGCCGCTGCACGGCGATCAGCCGCGGCGTGCGGCCGGCGAAACGGCGCGCGTGCGCGCGCCTGACACGGGATGCGCATGTCTGCCCCACCAGATGGATCCGGCCTTGCGGCGGCCGTGTCCAACGATCTTATGAAACCTTTGATTGGTATTCAAGTGGTATCAATCTGGCGCTAAATTGGCATCGGCGCCACCGGCATACGCGCCGCCTGCGGACGAAAAAAAACCTCGCGCGAGGCGAGGTTCTTTCCGGACGACGGCGGCGCAGCGATCTGCCGCCGGCCGCGGGTCAGTCGCGGCGCGTACGCACCGCTGCTTCCTGCGGCTTCTGCCGCGCTTCGAGCCACATCGCGTTGACGATGCCGAACGACAGCGCGACGCCCATACCGAGAATCCAGCTGAAATACCACATGGTCCGACTCCTTGCGAAACGGTGGACGAGGGCGCCGTGCGCCCCCGGCCGAGTTCAATACATCGAGTGCTTGTTCTCTTCGAGCGCCTGATGCGTGACCTTGCCGCGCATCACGCGATACACCCAGCCCGTGTAGAGCAGGACGATCGGCAGGAACACGATCACCGCGATCAGCATCACCTGCAGCGTCTTGTGGCTCGACGTCGAATCCCAGACGGTCAGGCTGCTGCGCGGGTCGAGCGACGACGGCATGATGAACGGGAACATCGAGAAGCCCGCCGTCATGATCACGCCGGCGATCATCAGGCCGGTGCAGAAGAACGCGGTCTTTTCCTGCTTCGAGCCGGCGAGCAGCAGCGCAAGCAGGCCGCCCGCGATGCCGACGACGGGCGCAGCGATCATCCACGGGAATTCGTGGTAGTTCGACAGCCACAGGCCCGAGCCGGCGGCGACGTCCTTCAACAGCGGGTTCGCGACCGTGTCGGTCGGCGCGGCGTGGGTGATGTGGAAGCCGCCGATGTACGACGCGACCAGCACGCCGGCCAGCACGAACAGCACGACGGCGAGGAACGACGACACGCGCAGTGCGACCGACGCGCGGCGCGCGATCGCGCCGTCCGTCTTCATCTTGATGAATGCGGCGCCGTGCGCGACGAGCATCGTGAGGCTGACCAGCCCGCAGAGCAGCGCGAACGGGTTCAGCAGCGCCCAGAAGCCGCCGTAGTAAGTGACGCGCAGGTCGGTGTCGAACTGGAACGGCACGCCTTGCAGCAGGTTGCCGAACGCGACGCCGAACACCAGCGCCGGGACGAAGCCGCCGACGAACAGCGCCCAGTCCCAGCCCGCGCGCCAGCGCGGATCGGGCCGCTTGCTGCGGTAGTCGAAGCCGACCGGCCGGAAGAACAGCGCGAACAGCACGAGCAGCATCGCGAAGTAGAAGCCGGAGAACGATGCGGCGTAGACGAGCGGCCAGGCTGCGAACATCGCGCCGCCTGCCGTGATCAGCCACACCTGGTTGCCTTCCCACGTCGCGCCGACCGTGTTGACGATGATGCGGCGTTCGTCGTCGGTCTTGCCGAGGAACGGCAGCAGCGCGGTTGCGCCCATGTCGAAGCCGTCCGTGACGGCGAAGCCGACCAGCAGCACGCCGACGAGCAGCCACCAGATCAGCTTGAGAGTTGCGTAGTCCATAGCGATTCCTTGTTCCGTTGCGAGGGCGTGCTCAAACCGAGGCACGCTCGCCAGCCGGGGCGAGTTCGTGGTGATAGCGGCCGGTATGCAGCGACGACGGGCCGAGGCGCGCGTACTTGAACATCAGCTTGATTTCGATGATGAACAGTGCCGTGTAGAACAGCACGAAGCCGGCGATACTCAGGTACAGGTCGTTCACTTGCAGGCTGGACGAGGACAGATGGGTCGGCAGCACGCCCGCGATCGTCCACGGCTGACGGCCGAGCTCGGCGACGATCCAGCCGAATTCGATCGCGATCCACGGCAGCGGGATCGCCCACACCGCATAGCGGAGGAACCAGCGGCGGTTGTCCTGCAGCAGCTGACGGCGCGCGCACAGCCAGAACGCGGTAACGAACGTCGCGACGAACAGGAAGCCGAGAGCCACCATGATCCGGAACGAGAAGAACACGGGCGCCACCGGCGGGATCGTCTTCTTCGCCGCGGCCTTGATCTGGTCCGGCGTCGCATCGGTCACGTTCGGCGTGAACTGCTTGAGCATCAGCCCGTAGCCGAGATACTGCTTGTGCTGGTCGAACAACGCGCGGGTTGCGTCGCTCTTGTCGCCCTGCTTCATCTTCTGCAGTGCGCCGTACGCGATCATCCCGCTCTGGATGTGCTCCTCGCTGAGCTTGGCGAGATCGCGCAGGCCGGTCACCGGTTCGTCGATCGAGCGCGTCGCGATCAGGCCGAGCGCGTACGGGATCTTGATCGCGTAGTCGGTGCGCTGTTCTTCCTGATTCGGCATGCCGATCAGCGTGAACGAGGCGGGCGCCGGCTGCGTTTCCCATTCGGATTCGATCGCGGCGAGCTTCATCTTCTGCACTTCGCCGGTCGTATAGCCCGACTCGTCGCCGAGCACGATCACGCACAGCGTCGCCGCGAGGCCGAAGCCGGCCGCGACCGCGAACGAGCGCAGCGCGAAGTCGACGTCGCGCTTGCGCAGCAGGTACCACGACGACACGCCGAGCACGAACATCGCCGCCGACACGTAGCCGGCCGACACGGTATGCACGAACTTGACCTGCGCGACGGGGTTGAACACCACGTCGAACAAGCTCGTCATCTCCATGCGCATCGTCTGGTAGTTGAACTCGGCGCCGACCGGATTGTTCATCCAGCCGTTCGCCACCAGAATCCACAGCGCGGAGAGGTTCGAGCCGAGCGCGACGAGGAACGTCACGATCAGGTGCTTGACCTTCGACAGCCGGTTCCAGCCGAAGAAGAACAGGCCGACGAACGTCGATTCGAGGAAGAACGCCATCAGGCCTTCGACCGCGAGCGGCACGCCGAAGATGTCACCGACGTAGTGCGAGTAGTACGACCAGTTCGTACCGAACTGGAATTCCATCGTGATCCCGGTGGTCACGCCCATCGCAAAGTTGATACCGAACAGCTTGCCCCAGAACTGCGTCATGTCCTTGTAGACCTGTTTGCCGGTCATCACGTATACCGCTTCCATGATGACGAGCAGCCAGGACATGCCGAGCGTCAACGGCACAAACAAGAAGTGGTAGAGCGCCGTGATGCCGAACTGCAGACGTGACAGATCGACTACTTCGCTACTTATCATGGTGGTCTCCCTCGGTGGATGCAGGCGCCGGCACCGAGAGCAGCTTCTCGGCGACGACGGCAGGCGGAAGCGACATGTGCGCAGCCTGCGGATGATTGAAAAATGCGTATTTGAGCGACATCAGGAGGATCAGCTTGACGATCAATAGCAGCGTGATGTCGCGCATCAATGTGGGCCCTCGCGCCCACGCGACGATGCGCGTGCGCCAGCCGATCGGGGCGGCGGCCTGCGCGGGGGGCGGCGCAGGCTCTTTATTGATCGAGATCAAGGTAATTATCCTGAATCGACGTGTGTGGTTTGGGGGCGACTTTACGTCGGATTTATGACCGCAATGAAGGTGTTTTAATCCTTTTAAGCCGACATGCCAATTTTAGATTGCGCGCCTTACGATGCCGAGTGTCGCGCTGCGGCAGACCGTCGCGAACTGCCGGCCAAAGATTGAGGCAGATCAAGGTTGTGCGGAAGGGGCTCGCAGCCTGCCGATACCCAATCGAATATGTCTATTAACGGCGGAAAGGCGGCAATCATAAGTGCAAAAAAAACCGCTGCCGTTTGGCAGCGGTTTTTGCGTGAAGCGCGCTGAATTGCCGGTGCTTATGCCGGCGCTTATGCGTACTCGGCGAGTGCAGTGCGCATCTTTTTCATTGCGCTCGCTTCGATCTGACGAATGCGCTCTGCGGACACGCCGAATTCGGCCGCGAGGTCGTGCAGCGTCGAGCCGCCCGAGCCGTCGTCGTCGACGTTCAGCCAGCGCGCCTCGATGATGCGACGGCTGCGCGCGTCGAGTGCCTCGAGCGCTTGCGCGATGCCGTCCGTCTGCAGCATGTCGCGTTGGCGCGCGGCGAGCACGGCGGTCGGCTCGTTGTGCGAGTCGGCCAGATACGCGATCGGCGCGTATGCTTCCTCGCCGTCTTCGACCTGGCCTTCGAGCGCGATGTCGCCACCCGACAGGCGCGTTTCCATCTCGGTCACTTCTTCGCGCTTGACGTTGAGCTCCTGCGCGAGGCCGTCGATTTCCTCCGGCGTCATCGCCTGCATGCTCTTCTTGTGGCTGCGCAGGTTGAAGAACAGCTTGCGCTGCGCCTTCGTCGTCGCGACCTTCACCATGCGCCAGTTGCGCAGGATGTACTCGTGGATCTCCGCCTTGATCCAGTGGATCGCGTACGACACCAGGCGCACGTTTTGCGCAGGGTCGAACCGCTTCACCGCCTTCATCAGGCCGATGTTGCCTTCCTGGATCAGGTCGCCGTGCGGCAGGCCGTAACCGAGATAGTTGCGCGCGATCGACACGACGAGCCGCAGGTGCGACAGCACGAGCTTGCGTGCCGCGTCGAGGTTGTTGTCCTCGCGGAACTCGGTCGCATACCGGCGTTCTTCCTCGGCGCTCAGCAGGGGAATCCGGTTGACGGCCTGGATATAGGCGTCGATGTTGCCCAACTGGCCCGGCAACAGCGATTGGGTTGCGAGCGCCAGCGAGCCTGCCGATGCGGCCTTGGCCGGCGTCGGGCTCAGGGTGTTCGGAAGGGTCAGGGCGTGGCTCACTAAAAACTCCTTTGGAATCAGGGACAAACCCCTGGTCTCGGACGAGATTCCGAGTCTCATCTTAGCACTCCCGTAATCCGAGTGCTAATTCCTTAGAGCGCGGGTGGGCATCGAAGTTCCCGTTTTCTATCGGAATGCCCATGTTGATAGTATATCGTGCGACTCGCCAACTCGGGCGAAGTTCCGTAAAGCGTTGTTTTTGTTGGTAATCAGTACAGGTTTTCGATTTTTGTTGTTTCGGAAGGAAACCATTTCACTTCGTGATGCCGATCCGAAAAGTCCTTTACCATACCATTCTGTTCGCTCGGGCCCGGCCGGTGCGGCAAGGCCCACATTCAACCCATAAAGTTGGAGTGTTAGATGAACAACAAGAAGAACCGTCGGCCCCGTAGCCGGCTTGCCTTGCATGCGTTGCTCACGGCGTCGCTGCTGGCCGGATCGGGAGCCGCGTGCGCCGATCGTTGGGGGATTCAGGCCGGCGGCGGTTTCTCCGATCGCCACGGCGTCGACAAGGGCGATCTCGGCGTCGTGTGGGATCCGGGCTGGAACTGGTGGGAAATCGGCGGGTGGCACTTCGCTTTCGTGGTCGAAGGGCATGCCGGCTACTGGCATACGGGCGGCAACGTCCACAGCAACATCGGCGAATTCGGAGTGACGCCGATGTTCCGCTTCGTCAAGAGCGCGGGGCAGATCCGTCCGTTCATCGAGGCCGGCGGCGGCGTGCGGGTGCTCACGCATCCGACGATCTCCGATCATTTCTCGCTGTCGACGGCGTTCCAGTTCGCGCCGACCGCAGGCGTCGGCGTGGAGTTCGGCCAACGGCAACAGTATCAGGTCGGCTACCGTTTCGAACATGTGTCTAACGCGGGTATCAAAGAGCCGAATCCTGGTATAAATTTCCACCAGTTCTACCTGCAGTACAACTTCTGATCCGCACGCCCGCCCACGGCGGGCGCGTTGCCGAGGAGTCAGGCGATGGCGAAGGTGGTCGATGCGATTCGCGCACTCGAGCGCGATCGGTTCCGAGCGATGGTCGATGGGGACGGCGAGGCGCTCGACGCGCAATTGTCCGACAAGGTGTTCTTCGTGCACACCAACGGCAAGCGCGAGACCAAGCAGCAGTTCATCGACGCCATCGTCGCCGGCCGCCGCCGCTACCGCCAGATCGAGATCCAGTCGCAGGACCTGCTGCCCGTCGGCGACGCAACCTGCGTCGTCACCGGGCGCGCGCTGATCGAGATGGAAACCAACAACGGCGGCCTGGTGTTTCCGATTGCCTATACGGCCGTCCATACCCATGAGCACGGGCAGTGGCGTCTGCTCGCGTGGCAGGCGACGCGATGCGCGACCGAGACATGAGCGCGCGTGGCGCTCGTTTTCGTGTCCCGACCGAAGCGGCTTTCTGAGCCGCTTTTCATTGGCCCGTGCAGCGCGGATCGCGCGGTGCACGGGCGGTCACGCACCGCTCGCTGACCTTTGAACCTGTTCCCGCAGCCCGTTCAGGCCGCCGCACGGCGGTCAGCGCAGTGCCACGCCGACCGGTTGATCGCGCTCACGAGCGCATCGAGCGCGGCGCTCGCCACGTCGGCATGCACGCCGACGCCATGCCGCAGCGGCGCATCGCCGACCCGGCAGCCGACCGATATCGCAATCCGGCCGTCCGTCGTGCGCGTGTGTTCGCACGACGCGACCTCGATCGGCGCGCCGGCGGCGCCCGCGAAGGCCGCGGCCGCCTGCTGCACGACCTCTTCGGGCGCGGCGTTGGCCGGCGCTGCGTACGCGAGGTCGCGATTGCTCCAGCGCGCCGTATCGCCGTGGCGCGCGGCCGGCCCGTCGGTCTCGAAGAATTCTCGGGCGAACAGCGCGCAGATCGCGTCGCCGGTCACTTCTTCGCCGGAGGCGTCGGCGAGCGTCTGCACGGCGTGGCTGAACTCGATCTGCACGCGGCGCGTCGGCGTGAAGCCCATCCCGCGTTCGAGCAGGAACGTCGCGCCGCCCTTGCCGGACTGGCTGTTCACGCGGATCACCGCGTCATAGCTGCGGCCGAGGTCGGCCGGGTCGATCGGCAGATACGGCACTTCCCATACGGCGTCCGGGCGCTGCTGCGCGAAGCCCTTGCGGATCGCGTCCTGGTGCGAGCCGGAGAAGGCGGTGAACACGAGATCGCCCGCGTACGGATGGCGCGGATGCACCGGAATCTGGTTGCAGCGCTCGACCACGCGGCGCACCGCGTCGATGTCGGAGAAATCGAGGCCGGGGTCGATGCCCTGCGTATAGAGGTTCAGCGCGAGCGTGACGAGATCGACGTTGCCGGTGCGCTCGCCGTTGCCGAACAGGCAGCCCTCGATGCGATCGGCGCCCGCGAGCAGCGCCAGCTCGGCGGCGGCTACCGCGGTGCCGCGATCATTGTGCGGATGCACGGACAACACGATGCTGTCGCGGTACGCGAGATTGCGGTCCATCCACTCGATCTGGTCGGCGAACACGTTCGGGGTCGCCGCTTCGACGGTCGCCGGCAGGTTCACGATCATCTTGTGATCGCGCGTCGGGCGCCAGGCCTGCGCGACCGCGTCGCACACTTCGCGCGCGAACGTCAGCTCGGTCATGCTGAAGGTTTCCGGCGAGTATTGATAGGTCCAGTGCGTGTCCGGGCGGGCGGCCGCGTGCTCCTTGATGAGCCGCGTGCCGTCGACCGCGAGCGCCTTCACGTCGTCCTTCGACATCCCGAACACGATGCGCCGGAACGACGGGCAGATCGCGTTGTACAGATGGACGATCGCGCGCGGCACGCCGTCGAGCGCATCGAACGTGCGTGCGATCAGGTCTTCGCGCGACTGCACGAGCACTTCGATCGTCACGTCGTCCGGAATGCGCTTTTCGTCGATCAGCTTGCGGACGAAATCGAAGTCGGTTTGCGACGCCGACGGAAAACCGACTTCGATTTCCTTGAAACCGATCGCGACCAGCATGTCGAAGAACTCCAGCTTCTGCTCGATGCTCATCGGCTCGATCAGCGACTGGTTGCCGTCACGCAGGTCGGTGCTCATCCAGACCGGCGCACGCTCGATGGTGCGGGTCGGCCAACGGCGGCCATTGATGCGGACGGGTTCGAACGGACGGTACTTGTCTTGCGGATTGCGCTTCATCTTCTGGACCTCGGGTCTCAAGTCGCGAGCGAAGACGGGCGGCATGGGCGACGGTTGGCGCTGCCTCGCACCGGCGCGCGCAACGCGCGCAGCAGATGCGGATGATCTTCGCGAATCGACCGACGGATAGACGGACGAATGCTGACGACTTCGGGTTGTAAAAACTGCGAGAAAGGTGCTGCGAGGAACTGCAGGGAGGGACCGTGCGGACAGCACACGGCGCTAGGACAGCCTTAGGCTAGTCGTAGCGATAGCGACCGCGCTAGGCGGCCGGAGGTAATTCGGAGGGGGTTCGGAAAGGAACGCATGGCGAGAACTCTATGCCAGGATGCCAGCGCGTGTCAAATGGTCGGGAAAATCGCGGCCTGGATAGTCGGCCGAATGGCCGGCACGACAGCGGCCGATACGTCAGCGGCCGGCACGACAGCGCGCCGCCCGCGGAGGCCCGTCACGGTGCGAGCCGCGTCAGCCGCACGATCGTTTCGACCTGACGCGCGAGCGCGTCGGGCACCGGCACCTCGCCGCGCAGCACGGCGCCGGTCCACGCGGCCGTCGTCGCGGCGTCGCGCGATTCCGGCAGCGCGACGGGCGGCGCGTCGTCCGACGAGCGCTCGGCCGCGATCAGCGTGTCGCAGATGCCGTCGTGCAGCCAGTCGACCTGCACCTGGCGGCGCGTGTCGGCCACCGCCTCGCCTTCGGTGCCGCGCGCGAGCAGCGCGCCGCCGAGCGCCGCTTCCGGATGCTCGCGAAACAGTTGCGCGAGGCTGTCGCGGTACGGCGGATGCGTGTAATTGACGAGCCGCAGGCCGGCCGGTGCGAACGGCTGCAGGATCTTGACCAGCGTATGCGTGGAGTTGCGCACGCCGAGCACGGCGCGCAGCGACAGCAGACGCGCAATGCGCGGCGCCAGCACGTCGATCGGCGCGAAGGCGACGCGGCGTTCGGCGAGCGTGTCTTCGATTGCGTCGTGCGAGCTTGCCGACGCGATCGACAGCGCCGCAAAGATCTCCGCGCTGGTCACCCGGCCGGGATCGCGCTCGACGCCGTGCACCAGCACCGGCACGCCTTCGCGCGCGAGCAGCAGCGCGAGCAGCGGCACGAGATTGGGTTGCTTGCGCGCGCCGTTGTAGCTCGGGATCGACACCGGCCGGAACGCCGCGTCCTGCACGTGCACGGGTTCGAACGACGCCTGTGCGGCGGCCAGCATCGCCGCCAGCTCGTCGGCGGTTTCGCCCTTCAGTCGATATGCGATCAGGATTGCGCCGAGTTCGACGTCCGACACGCGCGCATCGAGCATCGCGCGATAGAGCTCGAACGTGTCTTCGGCCGACAGCGCGCGTGCGCCGTGCGGACCGCGGCCGATTTCCTTGATGAAGCGGGCGCACGGGAACGGCGAAGCGGCTGTGGAGTCTTGGGAAGCGGTCATCGTGACGGGGCGGGCGGCCGGCATCGGGCCGCGCGCTGAGCGGTGAGGAATGCCCGAGTATCGCACGGGCGCGCGTCGCGCAAGCGCGGCCGCGTATGCCGACGCGGTGCGGCGCGCTAAACTCGGAGTCCCCGGCGGCGCATCGCGGCTTCCGCCCGGCGGCGCCGGCCGAATACGATTACGAGAGACAACCGATGAAGCTCTACAGCTATTTCCGCAGTTCCGCGTCTTACCGCGTACGGATCGCCCTGAACCTGAAGCAGCTGCCGTTCGACACGGTGCCCGTGCACATGCTGCGCGACGGCGGCGAGCAACTGAAGGACGCATACCGCGCGGTGAATCCGGATGCGGTCGTGCCGACGCTGATCGACGGCGACGCGACGCTGCAGCAGTCGCTCGCGATCATCGAGTATCTCGACGAAATGCACCCCGAGCCCGCGTTGCTGCCGAAGGCGCCGGCCGACCGCGCGTATGTGCGCGCGATCGCGCTGCAGATCGCGTGCGAGATCCATCCGCTGAACAACCTGCGCGTGTTGAAGTACCTGAAGCACACGCTGCAAGTGTCCGAGGACGCGAAGAGCGAATGGTATCGGCACTGGATCGACGCGGGCTTCGCGTCGCTCGAGACGCGTCTCGCGAACGATCCGCGCACCGGCAAGCTCTGCTTCGGCGACTCGCCGACGCTCGCCGATATCTGCATCGTGCCGCAGATGTTCAACGCCGACCGTTTCTCGATCGATACGACGCGCTTCCCGACGCTGCGGCGGATCGCCGATTACGCGTCGACGCTCGATGCGTTCAAGGCCGCCGCGCCCGGTGTGCAGCCCGACGCCGAATGATGGCCGGCTGACGTCGCCGCGGCCCGCCGCCGCCAATGAAAACGGGCGCCCGAAGGCGCCCGTTGCAGGACGTGTCGACGGCGTTCAGCCGAGCAGCGCGTCCGCGAATTCCACCGCGTTGAACGGCTGCAGGTCCTCGACCTTCTCGCCGACGCCGATGAAGTAGACGGGCACCGGACGCTGCCGCGCGATCGCGGCGAGGATCCCGCCCTTCGCGGTGCCGTCGAGCTTCGTGACGATCAGCCCGGTGAGGCCGAGCGCATCGTCGAAGGCCTTCACCTGCGTGAGCGCGTTCTGGCCGGTGTTCGCGTCGATCACGAGCAGCACCTCGTGCGGCGCGCCGTCGTGCGCCTTCGCGATCACGCGCTTCACCTTTTTCAGCTCCTCCATCAGGTGCAGCTGAGTCGGCAACCGGCCGGCCGTGTCGGCCATCATCACGTCGATCTTGCGCGCGCGCGCGGCGCTGACCGCATCGAAGATCACCGCGGCCGGATCGCCGCTTTCCTGCTGCACGACCGTCACGTTGTTGCGCTCGCCCCAGACGGCCAGCTGTTCGCGCGCGGCCGCGCGGAACGTGTCGCCCGCGGCCAGCAGCACCGACTGGTCGAAGCTCTGCAGATGCTTCGCGAGCTTGCCGATGCTGGTCGTCTTGCCCGCGCCGTTCACGCCGGTGATCATCATCACGAGCGGCTGCGCGCGGCCGAGCATCAACGATTTCTCGAGCGGCTGCAGCAGCTCGACGAGCAGATCGTGCAGCGCCGCCTTCACCTGCTGCGGGTCGGTCAGCCGGCCCACGCGCACCTTCTCGCGCAGCGCGCCGAGCAGGTATTCGGTCGCATCGACGCCGGCATCGGACATCAGCAGCGCGGTTTCGAGTTCTTCGTACAGGTCCTCGTCGATCTTCGTGTTGACGAACACGCTGGTGATGCTCGAGCCCGTCTTCGCGAGCCCCGATTTCAGGCGCGACAGCCAGGACTTCTTCGCGGACGCGTCCTGCGTCGGCGGCGGCACGATCTCGACCGCTTCGACGACTTCGTCGCTGCCGTCGTTGGTGGGCGTGACCGTCATCACGACGGCGGGCGCGCGCGCAGTGTCCGCCGCTCGCGCGGCGGGGGCCGGCGCAGCGGACGGCTCGTCCGGCTGCGGCGCGTCGGCCGGTTGCGATTCCGCGGAGTCGGGCTCCTGCGTTTTCTTGAATCGTTTGAAGAAGCTGAACATGGTTTGACGTCGGGAAGAGGGCGGGGGCCGGCATGGCGGCGCGCCGGGAGGCGTCGGGCGTGCGCACGGCGGCCGAAACCGAGCATTTTATCAGTGCGGCGAGACAGTCGCGTCAGCCGTCGCCGCCGCTGTGGTAACGTGCGCCTGTTTGGCGGCACGCCCGCGTGCGCGCCCCCGTCTCCCCCGTCGTCGATACTCCGTATGTCCCGTTCCTCTTCCGGCCGCCCCGCGGCCTCTGCCGGCCGCGGCAAGCCGCACACGATCCGCATCATCGGCGGTGACTGGAAACGCACTCCGCTCGCCGTGCTCGATCTCGACGGCCTGCGGCCGACCCCCGATCGCGTGCGCGAGACGCTGTTCAACTGGCTCGGCCAGGATCTCGCCGGCCGGCGCTGCCTCGACCTGTTCGCGGGCACCGGCGCGCTCGGCTTCGAGGCCGCGTCGCGCGGCGCGGCGAGCGTCGTGATGGTCGAGCGCCACCCGCGCGCGGCGCAGCAGCTTCGCGCGATCAAGGACAAGCTGGGCGCGCGCTCGGTCGAGGTCGCGGAAGCCGACGCGCTGCGGCTCGCGGCCGGGCTGACGCCGGGCGCGTTCGACGTCGTGTTCCTCGATCCGCCGTTCGGCGAGCCGGCCGTGCTGGCGCGCGCGCTCGCGCTGGCGGCGCCGCTCGTCGCGCCGGACGGCGCGCTGTACGTCGAAACCGGCGAGGCGCTGGAACCCGATGCGCACGAAGCGCTGGCCGGCTGGCAGGTGGTGAAGCACGGCAAGGCAGGCGCGGTTCACTATCATTTGCTGCAACGCGAAAATGATGAATAATGCGCGTTCCATACGAGGCGGCGCGCCCCAAAGGCGACGCAAGCCCATCTCGGCAGCCACGTGCGCACGGCACGGCTGCCACCCCGTTGGCGTGATGACAGGAGGAGCGACATGGTAGTCGCCGTGTATCCCGGTACGTTCGATCCGCTGACGCGCGGGCACGAAGACCTCGTGCGGCGTGCGTCGAGCATTTTTGATACGCTGGTGGTCGGCGTCGCCGACAGCCGCGCGAAGAAGCCGTTCTTCTCGCTGGAAGAACGTCTGAAGATTGCGAACGAGGTGCTCGGTCACTATCCGAACGTGAAGGTGATGGGCTTCAAGGGCCTGTTGAAGGACTTCGTCCGCACCAACAACGCACGCGTGATCGTGCGCGGCCTGCGTGCCGTGTCCGATTTCGAATACGAGTTCCAGATGGCGGGGATGAACCGCTATCTGCTGCCCGACGTCGAGACGATGTTCATGACGCCGTCCGATCAGTACCAGTTCATCTCCGGCACGATCGTGCGCGAAATCGCGCAGTTGGGCGGCGATGTCAGCAAGTTCGTGTTCCCGTCCGTCGAGAAGTGGCTGACCGAGAAAGTCGCCGCGATGGGAGGCCCGGCCGCATGACGCGGCGCCGGCCGGTTTCGCCCCGAAGCCGGCCGCGGGCTTGAAGAAGTGAGATCAGTATGGCTTTGATGATTACCGACGAGTGCATCAATTGAAAATTGGGGTCGGATTCTAATTTAACCGTGGCCCAAGGCTTTCCAGCTTTTCCAATTGTCCGAAATCATGTTTTTGCAACTCAACCGCAACTCAGAGGCAAAAGCATGGCGACATTCAGTCAGCGCAGCGGACGCTGGCAAGTCAAAATCAATCGCAAGGGATTTCCTACGCAGTACAAATCGTTTGCGACGAAGGCAGAAGGGCAAGTCTGGGCACGTTCCGTCGAAACGTCGATGGACGACGGAACGTGGGTCGATCCGGCAGGCACGACCGACATAACCTTCGGCAAACTGCTGGAGCGTTACAAGGAATCGATCACGCCGACCAAGCGTAGCAGGCGCAGCGAAGAATATCGGATCGGCAAAATGCTGCGCCACAAGATCGCCGAGTACTGCATGCGAAATTTGACCGCGAGCTTGGTGGCCGATTACCGCGATCAACGTCTCAAGGTTGCTACCAACTCGTGCGTCTGCCGCGAACTCGCAACGATCAGCGCGGTGATCACGCATGCGCAGCGTGAATGGGGGCTTTCAATAACCAATCCTGCGAAGCTCGTGAAAAAGCCGCGATTGCCGCCCGGTCGAAATCGCATATTGAAGCCAGCCGAGCTTGATCGCCTCTTGCATGAACTGCATGCGGAGCGCCACGAATTGCGGAGCAGGTGGTTGCTACCGCTCGCGAAGCTTGCGCTGGAGACAGCGATGCGGCAGGGCGAATTGCTGTCACTGGAATGGAGGCACGTCGATTTCGATCAGCGCACGGCCTATCTGCCGATGACGAAAAACGGCAAGGATCGGCATGTTCCGTTGAGCAGGGCCGCGATTGCGATTCTGGAGGAATTGGAGCGCATCGACGAGCGCGTTATTCCGATCAGCCAGAACGTCGTCTTGTGTGCGTGGCCGCGAGCATGCAAACGCGCTGGAATCGAAAACTTTCACTTTCACGATCTGCGGCACATGGCAACGACGAATCTCGCGAAAAAGCTGCCAAACGTGATCGAGCTTGCATCCGTGACCGGGCATTCCAACGTTCAGATGCTGAGTCGGTACTACCACACGTCGGCGAGCGAACTGGCGAAGAAGCTCGGATAAGCCGTGATAACTTGTGTATACCGTACACACGGGAAACCTCGAAAAACGGGGTTTTCCAATGACGAAGCCCTGTTCGATTGCGTACGAACAGGGCTTGTGTCTGCTTCAAACGTCGGTTTAACCGACATTCGCTGGATGTCGATCAGATCGGCTTGGCGTTGAGGTCGGCGAGCTGCTTCTTCGCCTTGTCGATGCGATGGGTCAAGTCGGCGCGCTTTGCTGCGACCGTCTGACGCTTGGCGGCCTGCGTCTGGGCTTTGATGCGCTGTTGCTCAAGGTCAGCGACTTCGTGTAGACCGGATTGGGTCAGGATTTCGTGGTATCTCATGGGCATCGTCTCCGTCGTTGGATGCCGATATTTATGCGCCCATAAATCGTGATCGACCTGGGTCGACATTCGGTTAATTCATTCGCCGATCAGCTTCTGGAGTTGCTGAGAACAGGTAACTAGGCAACATTTCCAATAAGCTGCGATACCGGTTGGCGGCGAACGGTGATTCCAAGTCGAGACAGATATTCTCGCCAATAGCTCATGATTTCATGAGTTAATTCATGCAGTAGCAGTACCGTATCGTCTGAAAGTTTGATGCTAATATCAGGTTTATCCACTTCAACGAATTCGAATTTTCCTTTGCCGTTCGAGTAGACGTCGACGAATTTGGACCTTCTCGGACGAACAGCCATGTTGGAAGGCGGTTTTCGGTTTGTGGTCTTCCGGTCACGAAGCACAAAATGCTTGGAGCAATTGGCAATGTCTTTCACGGCGACAAGCGCAGGAATTTTGCTCCATTCGTCATGAAATGGCTGCTGGTCCTTCCGTTTGATCTTGCCAAGGTACTCGAGAACATAGTCGCGCATGGCATGCGCAGTAACGCAAAAATTAAAAAAATGGTCTGCCTTATGAACGCGACTGTGTGAATGGAGTGCTCGATATGACTCACGTTCAAGTTTTCGATAAAGCGCGGTGGGTGAAGTTAAGGAAGGTGCGAGTGTCATTTTCTAACGCCCCGAACGTATTCAGGCTGATAATAGCCAAGTTGGCAGTGATCGTGTGAGGCATATGTATGCGCGCTCGAAGCGCATTGAATGCCCTTCGCCGCTATCCTCGGGCCGCTCCCGATGCTTCGATCTCCTGATTCAATAGCACTCGGCCGTAGTCCTTGACCTGCCAGTAGCGCGCTTCCTTCAGAGAAAAGCTGATTTTCTGATTCGCCCGGTCAATGATCCACGTACAGTCAGAATATACTTCGTCGCCGTCATTGACGACCAGACGGAGGTATAGATTCTCGCCGCGTCTCTCGGCAATGCGTTGCTGCTTGTGGCCGCCGGGCGGTTCCTGAGTTACACCCTGAAAGGGAAAGCCGATCTCGGTTCCATTCAACGTCAACATTGCGCCATCCTTGCTAATCGCTACCTTAACATCCGCGTGATAGGGTTCCTCACTGCCGCACTTGAGCGTCTCCATGAGACCGACAATACTGTCGGAGGCTTCTTGCACCTGCGCATCGGTCATGCCGTCGGTTAGGGCATACATCCATTGAGCCGAAGGATCGCGGGGGGAAATATTCTTTATGGGAAAGAGCGCTAGTGCCGCGCCAACATCCTTCAAGCGATCAAACACCTCGTCGATCTCTCCGTACCGGATTTTTTCGGTTCCGTCCAGATTGAACACGATGGACACATCACGCTTGGGCTTGAGGAAATTCAACAGCGACATGTCCTTCCTCCTGGCGACGCGGTTGCCGCCTCGCTGACGTTAGTCGTAGCAAAGTAAGGCGCGTACGTGCGCGAACGGGTGTTACAGAGATCAATATCGAAAAATATACCCGATTTACAGCTGATACAGGGATTTGCGCCCGGCCCACAAGCCTTGTTCCGTCCAAGAACGCATCTCAATCACGAACGGCCTCAGCGGCCAGCCTGATCGTCGGCGACCTGGCTCTCTCTGTCGATTGTCCGAAACTGGGCCGGTCTCTGCATGTCGGAAGTCACCCGAGTAAGAGCAGGGTACGTACTTACTGGGCCATGAGCAACATGCTGAGCGGACTGCTTGGGAGGCGCAGTCCGCAGTGCTTAGGTCACTTTTTGCCGACGAACCCCGAGCGCATCAGGCTGCTTGCGCCTTCGATTTGAGCATCGAGTTCACCGGCAGCAACTGCCGCCTTGAGCGTTTCGAGCGTTGGAATCAGATCGTCCAGCGTACCGACTTCGATAGCCTGCTTACCCTTCGCAAGTTCCAGCGTCTTAGCACCGTACTTGACGAACATGTGGACGCGGCCGTTCTCCGCGGTCCACCACCAAGCACGGACACGCTTCTGCACTTCAACGCTGCGACGTTCGCCGGTTTCTGCATTTTTCACAGAACGGAACTTCGTCGGTGTAAACGACGTTCCGGCCCGTTGAGCCTTCGCCAGTTCCGTTTGTTCCCAGATCTGTGCGATCAGCCGATTACGACGCTGTACGATCTGCGGCAGCGCACCGGGTCGTTTTGCGGCGACGATCTTCAGATTTGCGATTGCGCTCATGTACTTCTCCTATGTCGTTTCGATACAGAGGAGGATGTATTCGGCCACTGGCGAAATCAACAGAATTTCTGAGTTATATCGGCTGTTTTGTCCTGGCCGTAATAAATACGGCTATGAAAAATGATCAACAACGAATTCAGGAAGAGACCCGTAGCTGGATGCTCCAGATTGCGCCGAATTTCACCCATGCGGTAACGCTCACGATGAAGCAGTCACGTACAGTTATGACCGATAAAGGGCAGACGGTCCAGCGTCTGACGCAAATTGAGGCCAGCGCGAATTTTGCTCACTTCATGAAGCGTCTGAACGCGATGGTATATGGACATGCTGCGAAGCGATACGGGAAAACTGTTCATGTAGTGCCGGTTATCGAAGGCATTGCAACTGACAAGGGGCTTCACTACCACTGCATGATGGGTAACTTTTGTGAGGGTGCTGACGACGCGCTGATCACGGCTGCGATCCGCACTGCTTGGTTACAAACCGGATTTGGCAATGTCCAGATTGACGTGCAACCGATGTATGGCGATGGCTGGATCGATTACATCACCAAGGAAGTCGGAAAGGGTGACTCCGACAACGTGGACTACGACAACGTCCATCCACGTAAACAATAAAGCAGCTTATTTGCTCTGTTGCCTAGCTGTGTCGTTGGCCTAAGTGCCCTTCGCAGCTTTCATTGCGAAGAGTCTCTGCAGGCGAGGCTCTTTAATGATTTACTACGGTTATAGATTCCGATGAATAGCTCCTCTGATAGATCCCATGAAGAACGACCAGAAGAAATTACAGACACCTGCATGTGAGCAATACGGCGAACAAGGAGCGGATAGAGCATGCGATAGGAAATAACCAGATGCACATCACATCCGCTCCTCTCCTGCTTCCCTCCTTACTTCCGATCCCACTTCAACGGCGCTCCTTGCACGGAAATTTATCCGGTCAACCGACAATTTCAGCGGCAGCACACGCGTCACTTGTCGGTTTAACCGACATCTCATTTCTGCAACAGGTCGAAACAAAAGGTTTTTGCTAAAACCTTTTGTTATCGCGTAAGCGCTTGTTTTCTCTGACATCTACGTGGTGTCATTCCTTTGTTGATCCGTAAAACTAAAGAATACATCCTCTGGACATAGATTTTGTTTGTTCAGGGGCGAAATGAAGCAGGCCAAGACATTTACGGAAAAGGAACTCAAGCAGGTACTGACCTACGTCTCGTTGCGACGCCATGCGTTGCGTAACCGAGTGATGGTGCTCCTGACGCACTGGGCTGGCATGCGTGTAGGAGAAGTCGCCGCGTTGCTTGTGCGAGATGTGCTTGATACGGACGGTTCGATCAAGTCAGAAATTCGGCTTGCTCCCGAGCAGACCAAGGGCCGACATGCGCGCACGGTTTTCCTCGGGCAGAAATTGCGGCGCGAGTTGGCCGGGTATGTTTCGAGCTTGAAGAACCCGAAGCTCGACGGCCCGCTGTTTTATACGCAGAAGCGGGCCGGGTTCACGCCCAATACGCTCTGTCAGTATTTCCACTGGCTCTATAAGGAAGCGGGTATCCACGGCGCGAGCAGTCATTCAGGTCGACGTTCGTTCATCACGAATCTGGCGAACAAGGGCGTCGGCGTCCGCGTGTTGATGTCGCTCGCAGGGCATCGAGATATTTCAACTACGCAGCGATACATCGACGTCAACGACGACATGCAGCGCAAGGCCGTGGACCTCGTGTGATGAGGCGTGCGAATCCTGCTCAGTTAGAAGCGCGTCGCCGGTTTGCGCTAGCGTTCAGGCGCGAGAACAGACCTGACCTGACGAACGTACTCGGTAACGGCTGGTCGCTCGGACAGGACATGCGCCGGATGACCGATCAGCAATATTTCGCGAAAGCAGTCCAGCTATTCAATCGGCGCATTGGCATTGCCCGGTTTGCGTCGGCCGACAAAGCAGACCTGTTCAGGGTCACGAACGTATAGAAAACCTACGGAGAAAATCTCATGGCTAGTTGCGCAGGTCGTATTCTCAACCAAGCAGGACAGCACTCTGCGACCCTCTATCGGTGCACGAAATGCGGCGCTGTCGGATGCCGCGATCATCGCTGTACGAACCACAATTGGAGCAGCAACGACGGTTGCTTGCGTTGCGGAGGTCACGGCACTATGAAGCCTGTTCCGTAAGTTTCCGGAGCGGCGGATCGAATTGTCGGTTTAACCGACAATCCAGGGGGAAGTCAGGTACCCTTGGCGGCTCTGGCGAACGCCTCGGCGAGTTTATCGAAATGCTTTAGGGCGGCAGGAGTGAGTTCGATCTGTTTGCGCCGCGAGTCGTCGGTGTCGCCAAGTGTGAGCCACCCTTTTTCACGCATCGACTTGAGTCGGGCGTGCAGTGTTGCCGGCGAACCGAGATCACTCTGTGCCATCATGTCGCGTACGGAGAGGCGCTCGTTTTTTTGCGTCATGCGAGCAACGAACTCGAGGATCTTTTCTTCGAGTGGGTCAAGCGCCGGTAGCGACGGAAGTCCGCGTAAGGCTTCGGTAAGTTGCAGAAAGCGTAAGTAGATATCAGCTGGGCGTGTCATATCGAGTCCGACGCTCCGTTGACCAGAACGCTCACACCGCCGTACGGAAAACGAAGATCGACGCGTCGGCGGTGTACATCGGAACGGGGAATTGTACTTCAATGAGCAACTGGCGCTTACGGTTGGCATCGGTCATCGGCACTGCCTTGGTTTTCGTTGTTTCGCTCTGGGTGAATCAAGAGGTGTTCACGCATTCGGAGTTCGTGCGTGGCGTGAACTGGATCTACTTGCCGTCGGGCGTCAGGCTTCTTGCGACATTGCTGCTCGGTAGCGATGGCGCTATCGGCCTGCTTGTAGCAAGCTGGCTGGTGGACTTCCTGTACTTCTTTCCTAACGATCCGATCCGCTCGATAGCTGGTGGCATAATTGCGACGGTTGCTCCCTATGCAACATATCGGCTTGCAAGAGAGCATTACGGCCTGCATGCCTCGCTGACCAATCTCACGCCGAAGCGATTGCTTATCCTAGCCCTTGCCTTTTCCGTTGCGAACCCGCTGTTGACTAACATTTGGTTGGCGTTGCGCGGGCAAACGACGAACATTGGCGAACGATTCTTTGCCATGTTCGTCGGTGATCTGTCTGGCACTCTAATCATCCTGTACACCATCAAGATACTGCTGTCGGTACTTCCAGGCGCGGCCGAGCGTCGCAACATGACGCGGAAAGACCGTGCCGATGGGGACAAACGGATCGTATCAGGATGAGCTTTGATTGATATGTTTGCCTTCCATTGCGGACAGCGCTTCCAGGAAGATTGCCTGTAAAGCGGGCAGCGTTTTGTCGAAGGCATCAGACAAGCCCTGCTGTCGGCTTAACTTTTCCAGCTTTGTCCGGTAGAGCCGGGCAGCCTCGCATCGCTCATCGATGGGAACGAGGAAGTATTCCCCACTCTGGCTTTTCGTGGATTCGATGTCCTTGGCGAGTCCTTGTTCCTGCAGATCGAAAGCGCCGCCGATCGCCTGACCTCGGCTGCATCCTAGCAGCAGATGCAGCTTGTCGAGTGAGATAGCACCTGTCGCCAGCGCGATGTCGAGGGCACTTGCTGCGAACACCGATGTATTGAGGGTTTTCGCAAGGGCGGTTGCGAAGCGTCCTTGGTACAAGGACATGAAATTGTGAAAGTGGGTGATCGCGTACATATCTTGCCGTGGGTAGTCGCGCATGGCGTGGGCCGGATTAGGGTTGTTGCGATATGAAATTTATAACGATATAAAAATTATAGCACCAGAAGAGCAAGTACAAGAGCTCGCCCAAACAAATACACTGGCTTAGTCTGTCGATGGTGTTATCGTCTGCGTCGCCTTGCTTCCATCGCAGTCAGGGCTTCCATGAAGCTTGCCTGCAAAACAGGCAGCGTTTGTTCCAGAACACCATATGGGCCCATGTCACGGCAGAGTCGTTCCAGCTTGGCGCGGTACAGTCGGGCAGCTTCGCAGCGCGCATCTATGGGCGCGAGGAAGTATTCGGCGTTCCGGCGCTTCATGGCGGCCAATCCACGTTCGTGCAGATCAAACGCGGCACCGACCGCCTGCCCGCGACTGCAACCGAGCAGCAGATGCAGCTTACCTAGCGAGATTTCGCCGGTGGACAGTGCGATGTCGAGCGCCTTCGCCGCGAACACCGACGTGCCGAGCGATTTTGCAAGGGCGCTAGCGTACCGCCCTTGATACAGTGACATGAAGTTGTGGAATCGTGTGATCGCGAACATTTAACCCCAAGCTACGTTCTTTTATATCGAAACGGCATCAAGCCCGATGCCGGGATAAAAAGAGGGTAGCGAGGGGTTATTGGGTCATCAAGAAATATCTTGGCAAAATGTCTGGTCAACAGACATTTTATATCACCGTATTACAAATAGTCGTTGGCAGACGGTTTTTCGTCGTCGAGTCGCATATCGAATCTCGAGATCACAAAGGAGCCGTCAGTGGCCTGAGAAACAAGAATCGGCATCGACTCTCCTGCCGACGGAATGCCCCATTTCCCGATGACTTTAGAAAGTTCGTCTTTTTCCATTGACTTAATATAAACGACCAGTTTGGCGGCACGCATCTGCTTCCATGCGGCTAAGAAGTTCTCGCTAATCTTTCGCGTGTCAGGCTTCGTTTCTTCTTTCTTAGGTTGGTTTTTTCTGCGTTCTGCTGAAATTTTCTGGCGAATCTTGTCAAGCCCACCCTCACTCAATACCCATGCTGCAAAGGTCGGTTCCGACTGACCAGCGTTATTGGCGCGCTGAAGAATGAGTGCGTCCGAAGAGGCTTGTCGTCGTTCTTCCCCGCGATAAATTCGAGAAATCAAATGGTACTCCGTCGTGTTTTTGCGCTTCTTCTTGAATTCTTTGGTCGTTGCTTTTTTGTATAGAGCCGCATACATACTGTCATGCAGCAGAGTGTCATCAATCTTAAAATATTTCTGACGAAGGCCAAGACATTTTGCCAGTGCTTCAATTGCAGCCTGCTGGATCTTTCCGTGATAGGTGTCCCTATTTTTTCGAACTGACTCGCCATACTTCTTAAGCGCATCGAGCTCGCTTTCAAGGAGAGGGATCAGAATTTTCTCATCGAGCGGCAGTGGTTTGTCGCTGTCAACATGATCATCTTTTGCTTGTGATACGGAGTCTTCTGATTTTTTAGATTTCTGCAATGCATATTGAAGATTCGACTTTTCAATCGCATGCTCTTTTATATCGATGGTGTTTTCGGAGATGGTGCTTGTGATGGCTTCGGCGGCGTTAATACCTTGCATGTTTCACTCCTTGTAAAGTTAAGTTAATCGTCGTTCTGTGAATCGACGAAACGAACTTTATTTCGGAGCGAGACTTGAAAATAGCGGTCCTGCCCGCGGGAGCACACCGTCAGCTTGCAGAAGTTCCCTGTTTGCGCGCAAACGTCATGCCGCCAAGCCATCCGGTAATCGTTTTCTCCGCCTGCATTTCGGACATGTTCGCGCCAGTCTTGCGCGACTCTGCGATGATCCGGTCCTTGATCGAGAGCGCTGCATTCCGCTTGCTCTTGTAGTTGCCAGCCTCAGCCAACTCGCGTGCCAGTTTGCGAAGCGGTTCGTATTGTGTCGTATCGCGCACGGAAGCACTTGACCGGTTTTGTGCCGAAATGACGCTCGCCAAGGCGGGCTCCAGCATGAAGATACCCTCAGCGAAACCCAACTGGTAGTGTGCATTGCCGATATGGGACCATCCTTCGCTGTCCCGGCCATCTCTGTGAGCGTTTTCTGCTTCCTGAGCATAGGCGCAAGCTCGACTGATTGCTCGCATGTAAATGATGAACGAATGCTTGGTGTGGTTCTTGAGCGCCTGAACTTCGATCTGCGCTGGGTTTTCGCTAGATGACAGGGCTATTGGCATGAGGACTTCGTCTCGAAAGTCCTCCGCTGACTTCTCGGGCTGAATGATGATGTAAAGCCGAAACGCCGCTTTGACGATCGCGTCGTATGCTGCTTCGATCGATTCAAAGATAGGGAAGGGTTCGCCGAATTTTCGGGTGAGTGCGATGTCAGTCATGGGGCGCGGGCGAAGTTTGAGAAGGTCGAGCGTAGTGTGGCTAAATCGGTTTAACGGCGTTCTGGCGCTTCGCTTGAGCTTGAGGCTGCGCTTGTGTCGAACAGGCCAGCTAAACGCTTGGCGGCTCGTTAAGCCAAACCGTAAGGGAGTTGTCGGTTACACCGACAATTCAGGTTACTGCTGAGTCATGTCGGGTCGATCACGTCGATTTCCGGGCCCATCGAAATCGCGCCGTTCGGGCACTCGGGCTCGCAAACGTCGCAATTGTGCGGAAAACGTCTTGTTGCTCATGGCCTGGCGTGCTATCTCGACTTTGCGCGCTGCAAAATCTGCAACACCTATGCAACTCAGCCGCAACTCAAAAACATGGATTTCGGGGAATTTTGCACGACCGTGCGGAAGGCTGAAAAGCTATAATGTATTGTTTTTTCTAGGAAAGTTGGTGGCAGCATGGCTTTGATGATTACCGACGAGTGCATCAATTGCGACGTGTGCGAGCCCGAGTGCCCGAACGGCGCGATTTCGATGGGCCCGGACATTTACGTGATCGATCCCGGCAAGTGCACCGAATGCGTCGGCCATTTCGACGAACCGCAGTGCCAGCAGGTGTGTCCGGTCGAATGCATTCCGCGCGATCCGCAGCATGAGGAATCGCACGCGCAGTTGATGGAGAAGTATCACGCGTTGATCGCCGCGAAGGGCGACGGCGCGCAGTGATGTCGCGGTGACGCGGGCGCGTCACCGTTTCTTCGGCCGGCGCAGCCGCGCGCCGGCGTCCTTCCGGTGTTCAGCCGATCATTTCACGCAAGGCCGCGACGAGCGCGTCGCATTCGGCATCGGTGCCGACCGTGATGCGCAGATGCTGGTCGATGCGCGGCGCGCGGAAATGCCGCACGAAAATCTCCCGATCCTTCAGCGTGGCCGCGAGCGTGCCCGCATCGTGCGCCGGATGGCGCGCGAACACGAAGTTCGCGGCCGACGGCACGACGTCGAAACCGAGCGCCCCGAGCGCGTGCGTGAGCCGCGTCCGGCTGTCGATCACGCGACGGCAGGTCGCGGCGAAATAGTCGGTGTCCTCGTATGCGGCCTGCGCGGCGACCTGCGCGAGCCGGTCGAGCGGATACGAGTTGAAGCTGTCCTTCACGCGGTTCAGCGCATCGATCAGATCGACATGGCCGAACGCGAAGCCGACGCGCATGCCCGCCAGCGAGCGCGCCTTCGACGTCGTGTGCACGACCAGCAGGTTCGGATGACGATCGATCAGCGTGATCGCCGATTGCGCGCCGAAATCGACATAGGCCTCGTCGATCAGCACGACCGACGACGGGTTCGCCGCCGCGATTCGTTCGATGTCCGCGAGCGGCAGCGCGCGCCCGGTCGGCGCGTTCGGGTTCGGAAACAGCACGCCGCCGGCGTCGTCGAGATAGTCGTCGACGCGGATCGAGAAATCGTCCGCGAGCGGCACGATGGCCGTCTGCACGCCGTACAGCCGCGCGTAGGTCGGGTAGAAGCTGTACGAGATGTCCGGGAAGCGCAGCGGCCGGTCGTGCTTGAGCAGCGCGTGGAACGCGTGCGCGAGCACTTCGTCCGAGCCGTTGCCGACGAAAACCTGTTCGGGCTTGATGCGGTGATGGGCCGCGACCGTCTCGCGCAGCGCACGCGCGAGCGGATCGGGATAGCGGCGCAGCGTGTCGCCGGTGTCGCCGAGTTCGCGGGCGATCGCCGCGACGACGCGCGGAGACGGCGGATAGGGATTCTCGTTGGTGTTCAGCTTGACGGGGTGTGCGAGTGCGGGCTGTTCGCCCGGCACGTAAGGCACGAGTTGCTGAACGACGTCGCTCCAGTAACGGCTCACCGCTTGGCTCCTGACAGGCAAAACAGCCAGAGTACCGCATGTGAGCGCTGCGGTGCGCAATTGCGCCGACGGCGCACGGACGCGCGGCGCGTCAGCCGGGCCGCGCGTGGTGCGGCGCCGGTGCTGCGGCCGGTCAGTTGCGATGCAGCTGCATCGTCGCGCGCTCGAGCTCGCCCTTGACGATCATCGGCATCACGGCGAGCGCGCGCTCGATCGATGCGTCGATCACGTCCTGCTCCTCGCGTCGCGGCGGCTTCAGCACGAAGTTCGCGACGTCGGGCTTCGCGCCGGCACGTGCGCCTTCCGGGATCAGATCGCGCGGATGGCCGATGCCGATACGCAGCCGCCAGTACTGCTGCGACGACAGGTGCGCGGAGATGTCCTTCAGCCCGTTGTGGCCGCCGCTGCCGCCGCCGAGCTTCAGCTTCACGGTGCCGGGCGGCAGATCGAGCTCGTCGTGCGCGACGAGGATCTGATCTGGCAGGATCTTGAAGAAACTCGCGACCGCGACGACCGACTGGCCGGAACGGTTCATGTAGGTTTGCGGCTCGAGCAGATGCACTTCCTCGCCGTGCAGGCGCGCTTTCGCATAAAAGCCGTGAAAGCGGCGCTCGTCGCGCAGCGTCGTGCCGGCCTCGCGGGCGAGCTGGTCGATCAGCCAGAAGCCGGCGTTGTGGCGCGTCGCGGTGTATTCCGCCCCGGGATTGCCGAGGCCGACGATCAGTTTGATCATGACGTTTCGTAGGCGGCAGCGCCCGCCTGGGCGCAAAAAAGAAAAACCCGCCGGGCGAGCCGCGGCGGGTTGCGTCGACCGTTTCGTGAAACGGATCGAATGGCGCGTGGGCAGCCGTTAGGCAGCCGGCGTTTCGCCTTCTGCTGCGTCCGACACGGCACCAGCCGGGACCGTCGCCGAGGCGACAACCGGGTTTTCCGCGTCGATGTGCGCGACCAGCGCGACGCCGTTCGGCAGTGCGATGTCCTTCGCGTGCAGCGACTGACCTGCTTCGATCTTCGACAGATCGACTTCGAGGAATTCCGGCAGAGCCGACGGCAGGCACTCGACTTCGATTTCCGTCGTGACGTGCGAGACGATTGCGCTCGACAGCTTCACTGCCGGGCTGACTTCGGCGTTCAGGAAGTGGAGCGGCACCTTCGTGTGCAGCTTCTTCTTCGCATCGACGCGCTGGAAGTCAACGTGCAGCACCAGTTGCTTGAACGGGTGGTATTGCACGTCGCGCAGCAGAACCTGTTGCGACTGGCCAGCGATTTCCAGGTCGAGGATCGACGCGTGGAAAGCTTCCTTCTTCAGTGCGTGCCACAGCGCGTTGTGATCCAGTTCGATCTTTTGCGGGGCAGCTTCGCCACCGTAGACGATGCCCGTGGTCTTACCGGCGTTGCGCAGGCGGCGGCTCGCACCCGTACCTTGCTGTTGGCGCTCGAAAGCGACGACTTTCATGTGATTCTCCATTTGCTGCCCGCGACCAGGCAGTAAAACGGGGCCGGCGAAATGGCGGCCCCCGATAAAGCGGACGGGGTTTCGTCTATCCCGTCCGATTGTGCAAAAAGCGAAGCGTCACCGCTTCGCTTTCTGCGCATTCGTTACGTGTCGTTCCGCGATCAGGATTCCGCGAACAGCGACATCACCGAGTCGCCGCGGCGAATCCGCGAGAACGTTTCGGCCAGCAGGCTCGCGCTCGTCAGCGAGCGAATCTTCGAGCAGGCCAGCGATTCTGCCGACAGCGGGATCGTATCGGTGACGACCAGCTCGTCGAGTGCCGATGCGGCGATGCGCTCGGCGGCGCCGCCCGACAGCACCGGGTGCGTCGCATAGGCGAACACCTGCTTCGCGCCGCGATCCTTCAGCACTTGCGCGGCCTTGCAGAGCGTGCCGGCCGTATCGACCATGTCGTCCATGATCACGCAGGTGCGGCCTTCGACTTCACCGATGATGTTCATCACTTCGGCGACGTTCGCCTTCGGACGACGCTTGTCGATGATCGCGAGATCGCAGTTCAGCTGCTTCGCGAGCGCGCGGGCGCGCACCACGCCGCCGACGTCCGGCGACACGACGAGCAGATCCGAGTAGTTCTGCTTGCGCAGATCGCCCAGCAGGATCGGCGTTGCGTAGATATTGTCGACCGGAATGTCGAAGAAGCCCTGAATCTGGTCGGCGTGCAGATCCATCGTGATGATCCGCTCGACGCCGGCGATTTCCAGCATGTTCGCGACGATCTTCGCCGAGATCGCGACGCGCGCGGAACGCGGGCGGCGATCCTGGCGGGCGTAGCCGAAGTAGGGGATGGCAGCGGTGATCCGGCCGGCGGACGCACGCTTGAGCGCGTCGACCATGATCATCAGTTCCATCAGATTGTCGTTGGCCGGCGCGCACGTGGATTGCAGGACGAAGACGTCCTTGCCGCGCACGTTTTCCTGGATCTCGACCTGGATCTCGCCGTCGGAGAACCGGCTGACCATTGCTTTGCCGAGGGGAATACCAAGGATATTGACGACTTCCTGGGCGAGCGCGGGGTTCGCGTTGCCAGTAAAGACCATCAAGCCATCATGGCTGTGGCTGCTCATCGTGCACCTGCTTCAGGCTTAGGCGGGAAATGCGGGAAAATTTTTGGCAGGGGAGGAAGGACTCGAACCCTCGCATGCCGGAATCAAAATCCGGTGCCTTGACCAACTTGGCGACTCCCCTACACTTAACTGATAACTTCGCCGGACTCGTAGGCCATCCGACAAAGCGAACCTTCATGACGCGAAAGCGAAGAGCGGATGCTCGTTCAGGCTCTCGGCAACTGCACCATTCCAACCGGTGGGCAGATTGGCTTTCACCGCTTCTGCCTCGTGCCTGCTTCGAAACACCGCAAACACGCTTGCTCCGGAGCCGGTCATCCTTGAAGGGGTCACATTATACAACCATTTGACCACCTGTGCAACTTCCGCGTACTTACTTGTCACAACTTGCTGCATATCGTTCCGGCCGAAACTGTCTGGCCATCCCGCATCGCTGTTACGCCGTGCAAGAAAGTCAGCAATTGTGACTGGCTTTGTGTCCCTTGTCAACAGCTCGTCTGAAAAAATCTCAGCGGTGGGGACATGAACTCGCGGCGTCACAACCAGGAACCAGCGAGTCGGCAATTGTACCTCAGCTAATTCTTCTCCGATACCCTCTGCGAACGCATTTTTTCCGAAAACGAAGAACGGCACGTCCGCGCCGAGTTTCACCGCGAGCGACTGCAGCTCCGCACGCGAAAGGTCGAGTTGCCACAGACGGTTCAGCGCGAGCAGCGTCGTCGCCGCATCCGAGCTGCCGCCGCCAAGGCCCGCGCCCATCGGCAGGCACTTGTCGATCTCGATGTCGACGCCCGCGACGGTGCCGGTGTGTGCTTTCAGCAGGTTCGCCGCGCGCACGACGAGATCGCTTTCCTCTGGCACGCCCGGCACGTCGGTCGCGCGTGCGACGCGGCCGTCGTCGCGCAGCGTGAAGTGCAGCGTGTCGCCCCAGTTCAGCAACTGGAACACGCTCTGCAGATCGTGATAGCCATTCGGCCGGCGGCCGGTGATGTGCAGGAACAGGTTGAGTTTCGCGGGCGCAAGGCAGTTGCGCAGCGAGCGGGTCGAATCGGTCATGCGTATGTCGGGGCTAGGTTCACGTGCTCACTGGTCGAGCACGAGCTTGATGTCGAGTGGCGGCGTCGCGCGCACGAGGTTCACGCGTTTGACGCCCGTGGCCGGCGCGTCCGCGTAGGCGAGGTAGTCGATCGTCCAGCCGTCCTGGCGGATCTGCGTGACGCGCGCGGCGTCGGCCGGATCGCGCTGCGTCTGTGCGGGCGTCGTCGGTGCGGGCGTGGGCAACAGCCAGTAGCGCAGGCCGGCGAGCGGCAACGCGAAGCCGAGCGTGTTCTGCATCAGCTCGCCGACGTCGGTCGCATATTGCGGCTGACGGTTCGGCAGCTCGAGCGACGCGGCCTGCGGTGTCGATTTGACGACGGCGAGCGTCTGGCCGAGCGGGCTGCGCAGTTCCAGCGACACGTCGTCGCCGTGCTCCTGCCAGTCGAAGTTGCCGTACACGTTCTGTTGCCGGCCGAGGCGGTCGTTGTACTGCACCGCGAAGCGGCCGTGATACGCGTGCGTCGCGGCCGTCTGCAGCACGGCGTCCGACGGCGCGTTCGCCGCCGGCGGCGTGCTCGCGCAGCCGGCGAGCGCGAGCGCCGCGCCGGCCGCAGCCAGCGCGCGCTGCGCGCGGAAAGACGGGAAAAGCATCGGGAACATCCGCATCAAAGGCCGTTGACCTGCAGGCGCTTCAGCGTCTGCACGAGCGTCTCGTTGTCGGGCTCGAGCTGCTGCGCGGCACGCCACGCGTTGCGTGCGTCTTCCTGCGCGCCGCTCTTCCACAGCACTTCGCCCAGGTGCGCGCCGATCTCGGCGTTCGGCTGCAGCTCGTACGCGCGCCGCAGCACCTTGGTCGCGCCGGCCGTGTCGCCCATCCGGTACTTCACCCAGCCGAGGCTGTCCATGATGTACGCATCGTTCGGCGCGAGCGACAGCGCCTTGTCGATCAGCTTGTTCGCCTCGGGCAGCCGCTGGTTGCGATCGGCCAGCGAATAGCCGAGCGCGTTGTATGCCTGCGGATTGTCGGGCTGCGTGCGGATCAGCTCGCGCAGCTGCTTTTCCATCGTCGCGTAGTGGCCGGTCTTTTCGGCCGCCATCGCGTAGTCGTAGCGCAGGTCGGGATCGTCCGGGAAGTCCTGGACCGCCTGGCCGAGCCGTGCCTCGGCTTCCGTGTAGCGCTTCGCGGTGAACAGGATCGACGCGTCGGTGCGCGCGACCACGGCCGCATCGCGCGGATCGCTGATCGGCAGATCGTCGAGCACCTTGCGCGCCTCGTCGGTCTTGCCCTGTTTCTGCAGCAGCTGGGCGCGCGTGATCTGCGCGGGCAAGTAGTGCTGGCTCGTCTGGTCGACCTTGTCGAGCCACTGCGACGCCTGCGCGTCGTTGCCTTGCTCGATCGCGATCTGCGCGAGGTAGATGTAGCCCTGGCCGACGTCGAGGTTCGGCTGCTTCATGCCGAGCTGCACGTACTGTTTCAGGTACGCGCTCGCATCGTCGAGCTTCTTCTGCTGGATCTTGATCAGCGCGAGCGCCATCAGCGGCGTCGGATCCTTCGAATCGAGCTTGCGCATCGACTCGAACTGCTTTTGCGCGTCGTCGAGGCGATCGTCGGCGAGATACAGCTGCGACAGCGCGAGCCGCGCATCGCGCGACTTCGGATTCTGCTGAACGTATTTCTCGAACGAAGCGATGCCGGCCGCGCGCTCCGCGGGCCCCATCTGCGACAGCATCAGCGCGGCCGGCAGGTAGTCGGGGCGGATCTGCAGCGCCTGCTTCAGCGATTGCGCGGCGCCTTCCTTGTCGTCGACCGCGAGCTGCTGCCGCGCGATCGCGAGCTGCGCCTCCGGCCGGTTCATGTCGTTCTTCAGCATGTCCTTCAGCACCGCGAGGCCGCCGACGCGGTCGGCGCCGCGCACCAGCAGCGCCTGCAGCGCGAGGATCGCCTGACCGCGCGTCTCGCCGGTCGCGCGCGCCAGCTCGCGGGCGAGCATCGGCTGCGCGTCGGCGGGCTTGCCGGCGAGCACCAGCAGCGCCGCGTCGACTTGCGACGCGCGATTCGAATCCGGCGCGTACTGGAGCCACAGATTGGCCGCCGACAGCGCGTCGGCCGGGCTTTGCGCGCCCAGCGCGATCTCGGTCGCACGCTGCGCCATGCGCGGATCGCGCGTGTCGCGGGCGAGCGCGAGGTAGGTCTGGTAGGCCGGCGCCGGCTGGTTGCGCTGGAGCGCGACCTCGGCGGCCAGCACCTGGTAGACGATCTGGCTCGTCAGCGGAACGGCCGGGAGATTCTTCTTCTCGTCCGGCATCACGTGCTCGAACGCGCCCTGCGACTGCGCGTCGTCCGATGCCGGAGCCTGCGCGTGAGCCGGGAGGGCGGTGAGGGTCCATGCGGCGAACAGCGCGGCGCCGAGCGCACGGCGGACCGGGAAGGCGCGCGCGCCGCGCGCGGCGGCGGGGCGCTTCAGAAGCAGCTTCGAGGGCAGGGTCATGGAAATCCGTTCGATGTTTCAACCGATTGTAACGCGCTCGCTACAATACACGCACGATCGTGAATCCCGTCTCAGACCCGCAAAA
Source organism: Burkholderia sp. WP42 (assembly GCF_000745665.1). NCBI lineage: Bacteria > Pseudomonadati > Pseudomonadota > Betaproteobacteria > Burkholderiales > Burkholderiaceae > Burkholderia > Burkholderia sp. WP42. The sequence goes on from NZ_JQJT01000003.1 coordinate 456,527, forward strand.
CATGCCAGAGTTGCCAGAAGTCGAAGTCACGCGCCGGGGCATCGCGCCCTTTGTCGCGGGCCGCCGCGTCGAGCGTGTCGACGTCCGCACCGCGATGCTGCGTTGGCCGGTGCCGGCGGACCTCGCCGAGCAATTGCGCGCGCGCGAGGTGCTCGCCGTCGAGCGTCGCGGCAAGTATCTGCTGTTCGAAGTCGACGCCGGCTGGTTCATCGTCCATCTCGGGATGACCGGCACGCTGCGCGTGCTGCCGGTGGCCGGCGTGCCGGTCGCGGCCAAACACGACCACATCGACTGGATCTTCGACGAATTCGTGCTGCGCTTTCGCGATCCGCGCCGCTTCGGCGCCGTGCTGTGGCACCCGCGCGAAGCCGGCGACGTGCATGCGCATCCGCTGCTCGCGAGCCTCGGCGTCGAGCCGTTCTCGCCCGCCTTCACCGGCGCGCTGCTGCATGCGCGCACGCGCGGGCGCACGGTGTCGGTCAAGCAGGCGCTGCTCGCGGGCGACATGGTCGTCGGCGTGGGCAACATCTATGCGTCGGAGAGCCTGTTTCGCGCCGGCATCCGGCCGACGACCGCGGCCGGCAAGGTGTCGCTGCCGCGCTATGAGCGGCTCGCCGACGCGGTGCGCGCGACGCTCGCCGACGCGATCGAACGCGGCGGCAGCACGCTGCGCGATTTCGTCGGCAGCAACGGCGAAAGCGGCTATTTCCAGCTCGACTGCTTCGCGTACGACCGCGCCGGGCTGCCTTGCCGCGTATGCGGCACGCCGATCCGCCAGATCGTGCAGGGGCAGCGCTCGACCTATTTCTGTCCGACCTGCCAGCGTTGAGCTGCGCGTCGTAACCTCTTTCCGAAACTTCGAACACTTGAAGCCGCCCCGCATCGCTCCCGCTCCGTTCCCCGTCACGCCGCTGCACCGCACCTTCGCCACGCGCCTCGTCGCCTGGCAGCGCGTGCACGGCCGCCATGACCTGCCGTGGCAGAACACCCGCGATCCGTACCGGATCTGGCTGTCGGAAATCATGCTGCAACAGACGCAGGTGTCGACGGTCGTTCCGTATTACACGCGCTTTCTCGAGCGCTTTCCCGACGTCGCCGCGCTCGCGGCCGCGCCGTCCGACGACGTGATGGCGCTGTGGGCCGGCCTCGGCTACTACTCGCGCGCGCGCAATCTGCATCGCTGCGCGCAGGTCGTCGTCGCCGAGCACGGCGGCGTATTCCCGTCGACGCCGGACGGGCTTGCCGAGCTGCCGGGCATCGGCCGCTCGACGGCCGCCGCGATCGCGTCGTTCGCGTACGGCGCGCGCGCGACGATCCTCGACGGCAACGTGAAGCGCGTGCTCGCGCGGGTGTTCGGCGTCGAAGGCTTTCCGGGCGACAAGCGCGTCGAGAACGACATGTGGGCGCTCGCCGAATCGTTGCTGCCGGATGCCGCGAATGCGGCCGATGTGAGCGCGTACACGCAAGGGCTGATGGATCTCGGCGCGACGCTGTGCGTGCGCGGCAAGCCGGATTGCGCGCGCTGTCCGTTCGCGGGCGACTGCGTCGCGCAGTCGACGGGGCGCCAGCGCGAACTTCCGGCAGCCCGGCCGAAGAAGGCGGTGCCGACGCGCAAGACCTGGATGCTGGTGTTGCGCGACGGCGATGCGGTGCTGCTCGAGCGGCGTCCGCCGGCCGGCATCTGGGGCGGGCTGTGGTGCCTGCCGCAGGCCGACGGCGATGCGGCGCTCGCGGCGCTGGCGCAGGGCTTCGGCGGCGGCGGCCCAGTGCCGCTCGCGCCATTCACGCACACCTTCACGCATTTCCGGCTGGAGATCGAACCGCGCCTGAGCGACATGACGCACGGCGGTCAGGCGCAAGCGGCGGCACTCGATGCCGACACCGCGTGGGTGCCGCTCGCCGGCCTCGATGCGTACGGCGTGCCGGCGCCGGTGCGCAAGCTGCTCGATGCGTTGAGCGGGCCGCTGTTGTGACGAAACGGTGACGAGGCGGCGCGTGCGTTCAGTACGCCGCGACGCCGCTCCGCGCGCTCGCGCCGCGGCTTCGATCCGCCACGTGAAGCCGATAGAAAACCGACGCGCGTCCTGCGCTCAAAGCCATCCGTGCCGATCGAGCACGTGATGCACGGCGTCGATCCGGGCGCCGACGTCCGGAAACTCCATCAATTTCTGCCGCGCGCGCAGGTCGAGCGGCAGCAGCTCGGCGAGACGGTTGGACACCCAGCTCGGGTCGTCGAGGCGGAACGGCTCGCAAAACGGCAGCTTGTTGTCGGGCTCGGACTTCTTCAGCGCGTCGATGATCCGTTCGAGCACCTCCGCGCACGAGCCGAACTGCGCGAGCGCCTGTTCGCCTTCGAGCGGGATGTCGTCGGGGAGCGCCTGCGCGATGCCGACCAGCAGCCCGTTGCCTTCGACGCGATACGACAGCAGCTCGAAGCGCTGCGTGCCGATCGCCTGCATGTAGAGCATGCCGAACTCGCCGGTGTCGCATTCGGTGATGCGCGCCATGCAGCCGATGGTCTCGGGCACCGACACGGCGCCGTCCTGCGCCACTTCGGGGCCGCTCTTGAGCAGGCACACGCCGAACGGCGCGTCGTCGCGCAGGCACGCGCGGCACATGTCCAGATAGCGCGCCTCGAACACCTTCAGCGGCAGCCAGCCGCCGGGGAACAGCACCGTGTGCAGCGGAAACAGCGGCAGGTCGATCAGGGTCGTCGATAAGGTGGACATGGCGCGCTGGCGAGAGAGGCGGTGTCGCTAAGGTCGGTGGACGTCGGCGACGAGCCGCGACGACGCGTCGACATCCACCGGCGCGTCACGATGCCGCACGATCACGTTCGCATCGTGCGCGAGGCGCGCGGCGAGCGTTTCCGCGATGAACACCGAGCGATGCTGGCCGCCGGTACAGCCGATGGCGACGGTCAGATAGCTGCGGTTGTCCTCGCGAAAGTGCGGCAACCATTTCATCAGGAACGCATGGATGTCGTCGATCATCTGATGGACGATCGGCAGTGCGTCGAGAAACGCGATGACCGGCTGGTCGAGCCCGGTGAGCGGGCGCAGCTCGTGGTCGTAGTACGGATTCGGCAGCGCGCGCACGTCGAACATCAGGTCGGCGTCGAGCGGCACGCCGCGCTTGAAGCCGAACGATTCGAACATCACCATCAGGTCGTTGTTCTTCTGCTCGATGAAGCGCTTGACCCAGGTGCGCAGCACGTTCGCGCGCAGCGTGCTGGTGTCGATCTGGTGGCCGAATTCGGCGAGCGGCGCGACCAGCTCGCGCTCGCGCTCGATCGCTTCCTCGAGCGACGACAGCAGCCCGACGTTCGCGTCGTGGGACGGCGAGCCGGACAGCGGATGGCGCCGGCGCGTTTCGGAAAAGCGCTGGATCAACGACTGCGTGCTCGCGTTGAGGAACAGCACGCGCACGTCGTGCTCGAGCGACAGCGCGCGGATCAGGCCGGGCATTTCGTCGAGCGACGCGCTCGAACGCGCATCGATCGCGACCGCGAGCCGGTGCTGGCCATCCTCGGCGAGGTAGCGGGCGAGTTCGGGCAGCACGTGCGGCGGCAGGTTGTCGACGCAGTAGTAGCCTGCGTCCTCCAGCGCGTTCAGCGCGACGGACTTGCCTGAGCCGGAGATGCCGGTGATGAGGACGATGCGCATGGGAAGCAGAGAATCCTGACGTTTCATCATAGCACCGGCTCGACGCGTCGGCGCTGCGTGGCCGGCGCGCGAACGCTATACGAGCTTGCCGGGGAACTGACTGTCGGGATCCTGCATCGCGAGCCGTTGCCGATCCATGAAATCGCGCAACGTGTCGATGCCGCGCAACTGCAGGATCGTGTTGCGCACGGCCGCCTCGACGAGCACCGCGAGGTTGCGGCCGGCCGCCACCTGGATCGTGACCTTGCTGATCGGCAGGCCGAGCACGTCGACCGTCTGGCTTTCGAGCGGCAAGCGCTGGAATTCGCCGTCCGGCCGGCGCACCAGCTGGACGATCAGCTTCAGCTTCATTTTCCGGCGCACGGCGGTTTCGCCGAAGATCGTCTTGATGTCGAGCAGCCCGAGGCCGCGCACTTCGAGCAGGTTCTGCAGCAGCGGCGGGCAGCGGCCTTCGACGAAATCGGGACCGAGGCGGACGAAATCGACGGCGTCGTCGGCCACCAGGCCGTGACCGCGGCTGATCAACTCGAGGCCGAGCTCGCTCTTGCCGAGCCCCGAATCGCCGGTGAGCAGCACGCCCATCCCGAGGATGTCGAGGAACACGCCATGCAGCGTCGCGCGCGGCGCGAGGATGCGCGACATGTAGAGCCGCAGGCTGTCGATGACCGCGGCCGCGGACATCGGCGTCGTGAACAGCGGCGTGGACGAGCGCGTGCAGCGCAGCACCAGCTCGGGCGGGGCGGCCGCGCCGCCGGCCACCACCAGGAACGGCGGCTCGAGCGCGATCAGCTCGGCCATGTGGCGCGAACGGTCTTCGTCGGTCTGCCGCTGGTAGTAGTCGATTTCAGCTTCGCCGAGCACCTGGATCCGGTTCGGGTGGATCAGGTTCAAGTGGCCGACGAGGTCGGCGCTCGACGTCGCGTTGCCGACCGTGTCGGCCGAGAAACCGCGCTCCCAGCCTTCATGCCCCGTCAGCCAGCTGAGCTTCAGCGTGGCCGCGTTGTCGTCGAAGATGCTCTGGGCGTTGATGCTGGACGTATCCATGACTCTCGTCACTCCAATGAGCCGGTGCATGCGCACGGCGACGGGCGTCGCCATGCCGGACCGGCGCCGGGCGGCCCTGGACGGCGGCGCGTGCCGCCGGGTTCTGGGGAATGTTCCGCCCGGATCAACTCAAGGTTGCCACTGAGTGAGCAGGCGATGCAACTCGGCGATATCCGTTTCGTTGTGCAGACGCTCGCGCGCGTCTCGATCGGACAGCAGCTGCGCGATCTCCGACAGGATCTCGAGGTGCTGCTGCGTGGCTTGCTCGGGCACGAGCAGGAAGATCAGGAGCCCGACGGGCTGGCCGTCGGGCGCCTCGAACGGGATCGCCTCGGCAAGCCGGACGAAGGCGGCGAGCGGATGCTTGAGACCCTTGATGCGCCCGTGTGGAATCGCGACGCCTTCGCCGAGCCCGGTCGAGCCGAGGCGCTCGCGCGCGAACAGGTTGTCCGTGACGGTGCTGCGGGCGATGCCGTTCTGATTCTCGAAGATCAGCCCCGCTTGCTCGAAGACGCGTTTCTTGCTGGTGACGGAGAGGTCGATGACGACGTTCTCAATGGGCAGGATTTTGGCTAGGCGATTCATGTTGGCAGGCGAGTGGGCGGCCTGGGGTCTCCTTGCTGCGGCAGACTGATTTTCCATGTTCGGCGATATCAAGGCGTTCGGCTTCGGCAGCCTGCAACGCAGCTACCGCGCGCCACGCCCCCCGGCGATAACCGGCACATTATAGAGCACAGCCGCGTGCATGGCGCAGCATGGACGGACCGGTCGCACCACGGCCCCGAGGGCACAAAAAAAGCCCGGCGAACCGGGCGATGTGCGTGTTGCGGTAAAGGTTATTGCGGCGGCAGTTCGATCTGGTCGACCGACGGCTGGAGCTTGATCGGGTCGTGCGCATGGGTCTGCAGACGCTCCATGTGCTTGACGACCTGGCGATCCAGCTTGTCGATCAGCAGATCGATCGCTGCGTACAGGTTGCCGTTCGCGCTTTCGACGAAGATGTCCTTGCCCTTCAGGTGCAGGTTGATTTCCGCGCGCTGCTGCTTGTCCTTTTCCTTGTGGTTGTCGACCGAGAGGATCACAGTGCCATCGATGACCTGATCGCTATGGCGTAGCACCCGGTCCAGCTTGGTGATCACGTATTCGCGAATTGCAGGCGTGACTTCGAGATGATGTCCACTGATCTTCAGGTTCATAGTGCTTCTCCAAGCGAGTGACCACCCGGCCGCATCGAGGCGGCGCTCCGGTCGACTTGCCCTGCCGCACATGGCGGCGTAATCGCGGACAGGTCGCCCGGCCTGTTCCCCGTATGCGCGGTGGCCGGAACACGCCTGCCGCCGGGCAGGCAGCAGGCTTAAAGAGATTTGCGCAGATTCACTGCCGGGATCCTGAGGGCTTCGCGATACTTCGCGACCGTGCGGCGCGCGACCACGAATCCCTGTTCTGCCAGCAGCTCGGCAATGCGGCTGTCCGAAAGTGGCGACTTTGGGTCTTCAGCTCCTATCAGTTGCTTGATCAGGGCTCGGATGGCGGTCGACGATGCGGCGCCTCCGGTGTCGGTCGAAACGTGCGATCCGAAGAAGTACTTGAACTCCAGCGTCCCGAACGGGGTCAGCATGTACTTACCGGTTGTCACACGGCTGACAGTCGACTCGTGTAGGCCCAGCGTATCAGCTATTTCCCGCAAAACCAAGGGGCGCATGGCAATTTCGCCGTGCGCAAAGAAGTTCTTCTGACGTTCGACAATAGCCTGCGCGACACGCAGGATCGTGTCGAATCGCTGCTGGATATTCTTGATCAGCCAGCGTGCTTCCTGCAGCTGTTGCTTCAACGATCCGGTCGACGGATCGCCGCGGCTGTTGCGCAGAATGTTCGCGTACAGGTTGTTGATCCGCAGGCGCGGCATCACCTCCGGATTGAGCTCCGCGAGCCAGCCCTGGCCGGCCTTCTTCACGATGATGTCGGGTACCACGTAGTCGGCCTCGGCCTTGCCGTAGGCTGCGCCCGGGAACGGCTCCAGCGAGCGGATCAGCGCGTGCGCGTCGCGCAGCGCGTCGTCGCTCGTCTTCAGTTGCTTGCGCAGCCGCGTGAAGTCGCGCGCGGCGAGCAGCTCGAGATGCTGCGAGACGATTTCCAGCGCGAGCGTGCGGGTCGGGGACGGATCGAGCCGCAGCAGTTGCAGCTTCAGGCATTCGGACGCCGAGCGCGCGCCGACGCCAGCTGGATCGAAGCTGTGCAGCAGCGCGAGCGCCGCATTCAGCTCGTCGCAGTCGACTTCCAGTTCGGGCGGCAGGTCGGCCAGCACTTCGTCGAGCGACGCGGTCAGATAGCCGTCGTCGTCGAGCGATTCGATCAGGAACATCACGAGCGCGCGATCGCGCGGGCTGGCCTGCGTGACGCGCAGCTGCGCGGACAGATGCTCGCGCAGCGACGTGGCGGCTTCCTGGACCTGCAGCGGCGGGAGATCGTCGTCGTCCGACGCGCCGCTCGAGCGGCCGAATTCGTCGAGATTCCATTGCGGGCCGTCGCTCGCGTCGCCCGAGCCATAGCCGTCGTATTCGTCGGTGGCGGCCGGCTCGTCGCGTTCGGCGCGCTCGCTCGACTGGCCGCTGCCGTTCATGCTGCCGGACTCGCCGTTCGGGGCGGGCGGCGTCTGCGCGATCAGCGATCCGTCGGCTGCGACGCGCAGCGGGCTCGCGATCCATTCGTCGTCGCTTTCCAGCAGCGGATTCTGCGCGACGGCCATCGCGACTTCCTGCTGCAGCTCGAGCGTCGACAGCTGCAAAAGCCGAATCGACTGCTGCAGCTGCGGCGTCAACGCAAGGTGTTGCGACAGGCGGAGTTGGAGGCTGGCTTTCATGGCGAGGAGGGAGTCATACCGGCAGTTTGCCACGACCCAGCCGCGTTGAGCCATCCGCGATTACGCGCGGCGCGGCGTCAGGCCGCGGCAGGGCCGCTGAGCGGGCACGCGGGCGCGGCCCCGCGCGGCATCGCCGGGCGGGGGCGGCCAGCCATGGGGAAGTTACATCCGGAAGTGTTCGCCGAGGTAGACGCGGCGCACGCTCTCGTTCTCGATGATTTCGCTCGGCGCGCCGGCGGCGAGCACCGAACCGTCGCTGATGATGTAGGCGTGATCGCAGATGCCGAGCGTTTCACGCACGTTGTGATCGGTGATCAACACGCCGATGTTGCGTTGCTTCAGGAACTTGACGATCTTCTGGATCTCGAGCACCGCGATCGGGTCGACGCCCGCGAACGGTTCGTCGAGCAGGATGAAGTTCGGGTTGGTCGCGAGCGCGCGTGCGATCTCCACGCGACGGCGTTCGCCGCCCGACAGCGACAGCGCGGGATTGTCGCGCAGGTGGCCAATCTGCAGCTCGTCGAGCAGCGCCTCCGTGCGCGCCGCGATGGCGTCCTTCGACAGGCGCTTGCCGTCTTCGCCGTGCTGCAGCTCGAGCACCGCGCGGATGTTTTCCTCGACGGTCAGCTTGCGGAACACCGACGCTTCCTGCGGCAGATACGACAGGCCGAGCGACGCGCGCTTGTGGATCGGCAGCAGGCTGATCGAGCTGCCGTTCAGCGAGATCTCGCCCGCATCGAGCGGCACGAGGCCGACGATCATGTAGAACGACGTCGTCTTGCCCGCGCCGTTCGGGCCGAGCAGGCCGACCACCTCGCCGCTCTTCACGTCGAGCGACACGTCCTTGACGACGGTGCGCGATCCGTAGCGCTTCTTCAGGTTGCGCACCACGAGCGAGCTCGTGGTGCCGGCCGGCTGGCGATTCGGAAGCGCGTTCATTGGGCGGGCGCTCCCTGGATCGTGGTCGACGGCGACAGCTTCGCCGGCGCGCCGTTCAGGGGACCGGGGCCGCCGTTCTTCGGCGACAGCATCGCGCGCACGCGGCCGTTCGGGTTGCCCGGCGCGGCGACGTCCTTGCCGCCCTTCGCGGTGTAGAAGTCGCGCTGGCCGTCGTACGTGATCACGCTGCCGTGCACGGTGTCCGCGATCGTCGACGTGCCCTGCAGGCGGCGCACGGTGGCGGCCGTCGTCAGCGTGGTCAGGTCCTGCTTGCCGTCGTAGTCGATGCGCTCGGCGTCGCCGTCGATGTATTCGTCGAGGCCTTCGCGCTTCTGGCGGAACGTCGCGTGCTTCTTGCCGCTGCCGAACGACGTCGCGTACTGATAGCCTTCCGGGTCCTGCCGCACTTCGACGCGGTCGCCGGTGATCTTGATCGTGCCCTTCGTGATCACGACGTTGCCGGTCGCGACGGTCACCTGCTTCAGGTCGTCATAGGTCAGGTTGTCGGCCTCGACGTTGATCGGCTTGTTCTGGTCGGCCTTCTCGGCATGGGCGAGCGGCGCCAGCCCGACGAGCGGGAGCGCCACGAGCGTCGCGACGAGCGCGGCGCGGACGGCGCGCGCAGCGCCGCCGGAATTCTGTCGAGGGAACGGTTCGTTCATGCAGTCACGTGAGGGATGCGTCACCTGGGTTGACCTTTCGAGCCGCCGGACGTGTCCGTGGCGGCGATCGTGCCGCGCACGTTGCCGTAAAGCTCGATGACCCGGGTGACGTTGTTGTACTTCATGCCGTCGGTCGCGTTGACGAGCGACAGGCCGCGCTGAAGTTTAACCGGCTTTTCGGTCTGGATCACATCGTCGTTGACCAAGATCCGGAAATGCTGCGAATCGGCCTGCATCTGCGGATCGCCGCCGCCGGCCACGCGCAGGATGCGCGCGTCGTCGTACAAGTCGACGATCGACACGTCGCCGTTGACCGTGCCGCGCTTCGCGGTGGTCGTGACGACCGGCTTGCCGGGCTGGAACGCGCGCATCGCCGGATCGGTCAGGTCGCTGTCGTCGGTGTCTTCGTAGTGGACCAGCTTCGCGGCCGTCAGCCGGTACTGGGTCGTGCCGGTCTGGTCGAGCTCGGTGACCGAGAAGTTGTCGGCGAAATAGTCGGGCGTATGGCGCTTCGGTTGCGCGGCGCCTTCGCCGGGCGGCGGCAGCGTCGCCTGCAGCAGCCACCACGTGATGCCCGCGAGCGCGGCCACCGCGACGAGCGGCAGCAGCTGGGTCCAGCGAAATTGCGGATTCATCGGTCAGACTCCGCACGCGGCGGCGAGCAGCGCATCGTAGCGGCGCTGCGCGCGCAGGATCGCGTCGCACACTTCGCGCACCGCGCCGTGACCGCCGCGGGCCTCGGCCACCCAGTGTGCGCGCGCGATCACCTCGGGGTGCGCATTGGCCGGCGCGGTCGCGAAGCCGCAGCGCAGCATCACGGGCAGGTCGGGCCAGTCGTCGCCCATGTAGCCGCATGCGTCGGCGCCGATGCCGAGCGAGCCGGCCAGATCGGCGAACACGGCGAGCTTGTCCTCGACGCCCTGGAACAGGTGCGCGATCTTCATTTCCTTCGCGCGCGCCGCGACGATCTCCGAACGGCGTCCGGTGATGATCGCGGTCGCGATGCCGGCTTCGCCGAGCAGCTTCACGCCATGGCCGTCGAGCGAATTGAACGACTTCATCGCGTCGCCGGCCGCGGTAAACAGCAGGCCGCCGTCGGTCAGTACGCCGTCGACGTCGAAAATCATCAGCTTCACGCGGCTCGCGCGTTCGGCCGCAGTCAGCGCTGCGCTCATCAGATCACCTTCTTCGAAAACAGGTCGTGCATGTTCAGCGCGCCGATCAGCATGCCGTTTGCATCGACCACCAGCATCTGGTTGATCCGGTGGCGCTCCATCAGTTCCACGGCTTCGACCGCGAGTTGGTCCGGGCCGATCGTGCGCGGCGCGCGCGTCATCACGTCGACGATCGGCAGCGTGCGGAAGTCGCCGTCGCGCGCGAGCACGCGGCGCAGGTCGCCGTCGGTGAAGATGCCGGCGACGCGGCCGTCGGGATCGACCACGGCCGTCATGCCCAGGCGCTTTTCGGTGATCTGGAACAGCGCGTCCGACAGCGTCGCGTCGAGCCCGACGCGCGGCACGTCGGCACCGCTGCGCATCACGTCGCGCACGTGCGTGAGCAGACGGCGGCCGAGCGCGCCGCCCGGATGCGAGCGCGCGAAGTCCTCGGAGCCGAAGCCGCGCGCATCGAGCACCGCGACGGCGAGCGCGTCGCCGAGCGCGAGCGCGGCCGTCGTGCTCGCGGTGGGCGCGAGGTTCAGCGGGCAGGCTTCCTTCGACACGGCGGCGTTCAGGTGCACGTCGGCGAGCTTGCCGAGGCTCGATTCGGCGCGGCCCGTGATCGCGATCAGCTTCGCGCCGATCCGCTTGACGAGCGGCAGGATCGCCACGAGCTCTTCCGATTCGCCGGAATACGAAATGCCGATGAAGACGTCGTCGGCGGTCACCATCCCGAGGTCGCCATGACTCGCTTCCGCCGGATGGACGAAGAATGCAGGCGTACCGGTGCTGGCCAGCGTGGCCGCGATCTTGCGGGCGATATGCCCTGATTTGCCGATGCCGGAGACCACCACGCGCCCGCGGCAGCCGAGCAGCAGTGCCACGGCCTGGACGAAGTCGCCGTCGAGCTGGTCGCGCAGCGCGCGCACGGCGTCCGCCTCGATGTCGAGCACGTCGCGGGCGAGCGCGAGCGCCCGATCATCATTGATTTTCGCTATCATGCGCGGAGTATAGCAAAGGCGTTTGTTCGCCGCGCCGCGCCTTCGGACTTGTCCGATGCCGCTTGCCTACCGCCACCACCCGCGCCCGCATTGCCGTGGCCCCGACGAACGAGGACGCTTCGCCTGTGATTTCCCCGCTCGAAATGACGCTGCTGCTGCTGCTGGCTTCGGTGGTGGGCGTCGTCGTATTTCGCTCGCTGAACCTGCCGCCGATGCTCGGCTATCTGACCGTCGGCATTCTGGTCGGCCCGCACGCGTTCGGCGTCGCCGCGGACCTCGAGCGCGCCGAGCATCTTGCCGAATTCGGCGTCGTGTTCCTGATGTTTTCGATCGGCCTCGAGTTCTCGCTCGCGAAGCTGCGGGCGATGCAGCGGCTCGTGTTCGGGCTCGGGCTGCTGCAGGTGGTCGCGACGCTCGTGCTGGCGGTCGTGCTCGGCGCGCTGTTCGAGCGCTGGGTGCACATCGCGTGGCAGGGCAGCGTCGCGCTCGGCGGCGCGCTCGCGATGTCGTCGACGGCGATCGTCTCGAAGATGCTCGCCGAGCGGCTCGAGATCGAGACCGCGCACGGGCGCAACATCTTCGGCGTGCTGCTGTTCCAGGATCTCGCGGTGGTGCCGCTGCTGATCGTCATCGCGGCGTTCGGCGCCGAGTCGTCGAAAGATCTCGCGATCACGCTCGGCTTCGCGGCGGTCAAGATCGTGATCGCGCTCGCCCTGCTGCTGATCGTCGGGCAGCGCTTCATGACGCGCTGGCTGAACGTCGTCGCGCGGCGCCGCTCGCAGGAGCTGTTCGTGCTGAACCTGCTGCTCGTCACGCTGGGCGCCGCGTTCATCACCGACCGCTTCGGTCTGTCGCTCGCGCTCGGCGCGTTCATCGCCGGGATGCTGATCGCCGAGACGCCGTTCCGCCATCAGGTCGAAGAAGACATCAAGCCGTTTCGCGACGTGCTGCTCGGGCTGTTCTTCGTGACGACCGGGATGCTGCTCGATCCGCGCGTGATCTGGGAGCACCCGTTGCTCGTGCTCGGCTTCTTCGTCGGGCAGATCCTGTTCAAGGCGACGACGATCGCGGGGCTCGCGCGGCTGTTCGGCGCGACGCCGGGCGTCGCGATGCGCACCGGCATCGGCCTTGCGCAAGCCGGCGAGTTCGGCTTCGTGCTGCTGAACCTGATCCTCGACCGGCACCTGGTCGATGCGACGCTGCTGCAGGCGATCCTCGCGTCGATGCTGCTGTCGATGCTCGCCGCGCCGTTCCTGATCCAGAACGCCGACCGGATCGTGATGCGGCTGTCGTCGACCGAATGGATGCAGCAGTCGCTGCAGATGACGCGGATCGCGACGCAAAGCCTCAAGCAGCGCGGCCACGTGATCATCTGCGGCTACGGCCGCGCGGGGCAGAACCTCGCGCGCATGCTCGAGCAGGAAGGCATTCCGTACGTCGCGCTCGACCTCGATCCCGATCGCGTGAGCGCCGCGGCGACGGCCGGCGAATCGGTCGTGTTCGGCGACGCGGCGCGCCGCGAGTCGCTGCTCGCGGCCGGCATCCATCGCGCGGCGGCCGTCGCGATCACGTATGCGAACACGCCGTCGGCGCTGCGCGTGCTGCACCACGTGCACGAGCTGGCGCCGACGCTGCCGGCGATCGTGCGCACCGTCGACGACGCCGATCTCGAGAAGCTGCTCGCGGCCGGCGCGACCGAGGTGATTCCGGAGATCGTCGAGGGCAGCCTGATGCTCGCGTCGCACACGCTGGTGCTGGTGGGCGTGCCGATGCGCAAGGTCGTGCGGCGCGTCGAGGAGATGCGCGACGAGCGCTACAGCCTGCTGCGCGGCTATTTCCACGGCGCGGACGATGCCGACGACGACGATCACGAGCAGGTGCGGCTACAATCGGTGCCGGTCGACGCGCGCGCCGACGCGGTCGGGCGCTCGCTGGAGGAGCTCGGGCTGTACGTGCTCGGGATCGAAGTCACGGCGATTCGCCGGCACGGCATTCGCGGCGTCGAGCCCGATCCGCAGACCAAGCTGCGCGCGAGCGACATCGTCGTGCTGCGCGGGCTGCCCGAGGCGCTCGCGATTGCCGAGGAGCGGCTGTCGCGGCTGCGGCGCGAGCCGCCGGCCGCGGTAGCCTGAAGCCTCGAAGCCTCGAAGCCTCGAAGCCTCGAAGGGCGACCCAACAACCTGACCCGCATTAATTCGAAACGGTGCGCGATCGTCGCGCACCGTTTTTTTCGGAGAGTTTCATGCCGCATTCGTCGTCGGGCGCGCCGCTCGATCCGGTCGCCTTCATCCACAGTCAGATCCGCACGGTGCCCGACTGGCCGCAGCCGGGCGTGATGTTCCGCGACATCACGACGCTGCTGCAGAGCCCGAAGGCGCTGCGCATCCTCGTCGACCTGTTCGTCGAGCGCTATGTCGATGCGAAGCTCGACTACGTCGCGGGCCTCGACGCGCGCGGCTTCATCATCGCGCCGATCGTCGCTTATGAGCTGAGCGTCGGCTTCGTGCCGATCCGCAAGGTCGGCAAGCTGCCGTACAAGACGTGCTCGGAATCGTACGACCTCGAATACGGCAGCGCGACGGTCGAGATCCACGAGGACGCGTGCCGCCCCGGCGACCGCGTGATCATCATGGACGACCTGATCGCGACCGGCGGCACGATGATGGCGGGACGCAACCTGCTGCAGCGGCTCGGCGCGGTCGTCGTCGAAGGCGCGGCGATCATCGACCTGCCGGACCTCGGCGGCTCGACGCTGCTGCGCAACGCAGGGCTGCCGATCTACACCGTCACCGAATTCGCCGGCCACTGAACCATCGAGCGCCGGCTCACGCCGCGAGGTCACGATGCCCAACTTCATGCTGTTTCTCGCCACGTCGATCGCGATCACCTTCGCGCCCGGCCCCGACAACCTGCAGGTGCTCGCGCGCGGCATCTCGCAGGGCCGCGCGGCCGGCTTCGTCGCCGCGCTCGGCTTCACGGCCGGGATCCTGTTCCATACGACGCTCGCGGCGCTCGGCGTCGCGGCCGTGCTGCGCTCGTCGCCGGTCGCGTTCCAGATCCTGAAGCTCGCGGGCGCCGCGTATCTCGTGTGGATCGGCATCAAGGCGCTGCGCAGCCAGGGGCTCGCGAACGCGCATGCGCGCCCGCCGCAGCCGCTCGGCGCGATCTTCCGGCAGAGCGTGATCGGCAACCTGATGAACCCGAAAGTCACGCTGTTCTTCGTCGTGTTCCTGCCGCAGTTCGTCGATCCGCACGGCGCGCAGCCGGTGACGCTGCAGATGTTCGAGCTCGGCGCGCTGTTCATGCTGCAGACGGCCGCGATCTTCTCGCTGTTCGGCGTCGGCGCGGGCGCGATCGGCGCGTGGCTGAAGCGCCGCCCGAAGGCCGGCGTGTGGCTCGACCGGATCGCCGGCGCGACCTTCATCGCGATCGGCATCCGCGTGGCGCTGAAGGACTGACGCCGATGACGTTCCCCTGCATTGCGGCCGCGCGCCGCTTCGATCCGGCCGCGCACCTGCGCTTCGAGATCGCCGGCCGTCAGGTCGGCTGGGTGCGGCGCGCAGACGTCGCGAAGCTGGCCCGCTGGCCCGACGTGTTCGAGCTGAGCGACGCGCGCGTCGTGCTGTCGGCGCGCTACGACACGGTCGACGCACGCAGCATGGCGCTCGCGAGCGCGATCGGCGCACTGGCCGCGGAAGGCGCGATCCCCGGCTGGCGCGACGAGATCTATGCGATCCGCAACCGCTTCGACGATCCGCCGCTCGCCTATATCGAGCGCGCCGCCGCGCGCTTCTTCGGCACGCAGACTTATGCGGTGCACCTGAACGGCATCGTAGAATATGCGGCCGCGCCGGGCGCGCCGGCCGTGCCGCAGATGTGGCTCGGCCGCCGCAGCGCCACCAAGGCCACCGACCCGGGCATGCTCGACAACGTCGTCGCGGGCGGCATCGGCTGGGGGCTGGGCGTGCGCGAGACGCTCGCGAAAGAGTGCTGGGAAGAGGCCGGCATGCCGGCCGAACTGGCGGCGCGCGCGGTCGCGGGCCGTGCGGTGCAGGTGTTGTGCTCGCTGCCCGAAGGCACGCAATCCGAACTGATCTTCGTGTACGACCTGCCGCTGCCGCGCGACTTCGCGCCGCACAACCAGGACGGCGAGGTGGCCGAGCATCTGCTGGCCGGCGTTCCGGAAGTGCTCGGCTGGCTGCGCGAAGGCCGCGCGACGATGGATGCGAGCCTCGCGATGCTCGACACGCTGCTGCGCCACCGCTGGCTGGCAGCGGCCGACGCCGACGGCATGGATGCGCTGTTCGCGCCGCCCGCCTGAGCCTCAGCCGCGTGACCCGCGCGATGCCGTGGCGGGCGCGGCCGGCGTCGCAGCCGAACCCACGGCCCAATTGACGAATACCGAAACGAAGGGAGTAGCGGTCATGTCGACCGATCACAGCTTTATCTTGAAACTGTCGTGCCCCGACCGGCACGGCATCGTCCACGCGGTCTCGGGCTTCCTGTTCGAGCGCAGCAACAACATCCTCGATTCCGCGCAGTTCGGCGACAGCCGCAGCGGCGAGTTCTTCATGCGCGTGCACTTCGAGCAGGATGCCGACGGCGTGGATGCCACGGCCGCGCTCGACACGCTGCGCCGCGAATTCGCGCCGCTCGCCGAGCAGTTCGAGATGCGCTGGGAGCTGCACGACGCGGCGGTGAAGCCGCGCGTCGTGATCATGGTGTCGAAGATCGGCCATTGCCTGAACGATCTGCTGTTCCGCTATCGCACCGGCCAGCTGCCGATCGAGATTCCGGCGATCGTGTCGAACCACAAGGAGTTCTACCAGCTCGCCGCCAGCTACAACATCCCGTTCCATCACTTTCCGCTCGTCGGCGGATCGTCGGACGCGGCGAAGGCCGCGCAGGAAGCGCGCGTGCTGGAGGTGATCGACGAGCACCGCGCCGATCTCGTCGTGCTCGCGCGCTACATGCAGATCCTGTCGCCGAACATGTGCGAGCAGCTCGCCGGCCGCGCGATCAACATCCATCATTCGTTCCTGCCGAGCTTCAAGGGCGCCAAGCCGTATTACCAGGCGTTCGACCGCGGCGTGAAGCTGATCGGCGCGACCGCACACTACGTGACGACCGACCTCGACGAAGGCCCGATCATCGAGCAGGAAGTCGAGCGCGTCGACCACAGCATGACGCCCGACCAGCTGACTGCGATCGGCCGCGACGTCGAGTGCGTGACGCTCGCGCGCGCGGTGAAGTGGCACGTCGAGCACCGGATCGTGCTGAACGGGACCAAGACCGTCGTGTTCCGCTGAGCGACGCATCGCGCCGGCCGCTTGCAGGCGCGCCAGCAAAAACGCCGCGCTCGGTCACGAGCGCGGCGTTTTTTTCGCAGGCCGGGCGGCGGCGCGCGGCGTCAGATCAGCCGCAGCATGTACAGCTCGCGCTTCACGTACGCGTAGAAGATCGGCGCGGCGATCACGCCCGGCAGCCCGAACGCGGCCTCCATGATCAGCATCGCGAGCAGCAGCTCCCATGCGCGCGATTCGATCTGGCCGCCGATGATCTTCGCGTTCAGGAAGTATTCGAGCTTGTGGATCACGATCAGGAACGCGAGCGACGCGATCGCGGTGCCCATGCTCACCGACAGCGACACGGCGACGATCAGCGTGTTCGAGACGAGGTTGCCGATCACCGGCAGCAGCCCGACGATGAACGTGACGAGCACGAGCGTCTTCGACAGCGGCAGCCGCTGCTGGAAGATCGGCAGCGCGACGAGCAGGTAGATGCCGGTGAACGCCGCGTTGATCGCCGAGATCTTGATCTGCGCGAACACGATCCGGCGGAACGATTCGGCGAAGCGCGACACGCGCGTGACGAGCGCCGTCGACAGCGGCCGGCGTACCTTGCCATGTTCGACGCCGATCGCGATCATCGCGCCGATGACCATCCCGAACAGCACGTGGCCGAAGCCGCGCGCGACGCTCTTGCCGCCTTGCTGGAGCTGGTCCATGTGCGAGTGCATCAGCAGCGCGGCCTTCGCCTTCATCTGCTCGACGTCGACCGGCAGCAGGTTGGCGATCCACGCCGGCGTGCGCGCGCGCGTCTGCTCGACGATCTGCATCAGCTGGCCGAGCAGGCTCTGCAGGTTCGGCACCGTGTGCTCGAAGTGCTGGATGATGCCGATCGTCAGGCCGGTGAGGCCGCCGACGATCGCGATCGACAGCAGCACGACGGCGACCCAGCGCGCGCGCATGCTGGTCGTATGCCGTTCGATCGCAGGCGCGATCGTGTGGATCAGCTGGTAGACCAGCAGGCCGGCCAGCAGCCCGCCGAGCAGCTTCAGCTCGATCACGGCCACCATCGCGACCAGCGCGAACAGGTAGCTGCCGATCTCGATCGCCGACAGCTTCGGCAGGCTGAAGTCGCTCGTCAGCCGCACGCTGCGCAGGTGCGGCTCGCGGTTCTGCGCGTCGCGCGACTCTTGTTGCTTCTCCATCATGGATTCCTGTCGTTCGTGTGGCGTGCCGCGCGGTGGGCGGCAGGACCGCGGTTGCCGCGCGCCGCACCGGATTGGTGCGGAGGGCGAACCTTACGACCGTAAAGTATAGCTGCCATTATGGTCCGCCACGGGACGGTTTGGCTCGTGGTGTAAACGCAGAAGGGAAAACCGCAGAAGGGAAAACGCGCAGGGCGCCCGGCGTGCGGGCCGCCGAGGGCGCGCGGCCGGGCGGCCGCGCGCGGGAACGGAACGTGTCAGCCGGCCGCCGTTTTGCGGGTCGGCCGCTTGAGCAGCGGCGCGAGATACTTGCCGGTGAAGCTGGCCTTGGTCTTCGCGACCTGCTCGGGCGTGCCCTGGGCAATGATCTGGCCGCCGCCCGCGCCGCCTTCCGGACCGAGGTCGATCACCCAGTCGGCCGTCTTGATCACGTCGAGGTTGTGCTCGATGATCACGACCGTGTTGCCCTGGTCGCGCAGCCGGTGGATCACCTCGAGCAGCAGCGCGATGTCGTGGAAGTGCAGGCCGGTCGTCGGCTCGTCGAGGATGTACAGCGTGCGGCCCGTGTCGCGCTTGGACAGCTCCAGCGACAGCTTCACGCGCTGCGCCTCGCCGCCCGACAGCGTCGTGGCCGACTGGCCGAGGCGGATGTAGCCGAGGCCGACGTCGAGCAGCGTCTTCAGCTTGCGCGCGATCACCGGCACCGCGCTGAAGAACTCGTACGCGTGCTCGACGGTCATGTCGAGCACTTCGCTGATGTTCTTGCCCTTGTACTGCACCTCGAGCGTCTCGCGGTTGTAGCGCTTGCCGTGGCACACGTCGCACGGCACGTAGACGTCCGGCAGGAAGTGCATCTCGACCTTCAGCACGCCGTCGCCCTGGCACGACTCGCAGCGGCCGCCCTTCACGTTGAACGAGAAGCGGCCGGGATCGTAGCCGCGCTCCTTGGCGGTCGGCACGCCCGAGAACAGCTCGCGGATCGGCGTGAACAGGCCCGTGTAGGTGGCCGGGTTCGAGCGCGGCGTGCGGCCGATCGGCGACTGGTCGACGTTGATCACCTTGTCGAAATGCTCGAGGCCCTCGATCGCCTCGTACGGCGCCGGCTCGGCCGACGAGCCGTACAGATGGCGCGCGACCGCGTGATACAGCGTGTCGTTGATCAGCGTCGACTTGCCGGAACCGGACACGCCGGTGATGCAGGTCAGCAGCCCGATCGGCAGCTCGAGATCGACGTGCTTCAGGTTGTTGCCGTGCGCGTCGGCGATGCGCAGCATCCGCTCGGGATCGGGCGCGATCCGCTCGTCCGGATACTCGATCGTGCGCTTGCCGACCAGATACTGGCCGGTCAGCGACTGCGGGTTCGCCTGCACCTGCTTCGGCGTGCCTTCGGCCACGATCACGCCGCCGTGCTCGCCGGCGCCCGGCCCCATGTCGACGACGTAATCGGCGGTGCGGATCATGTCCTCGTCGTGCTCGACGACGATCACCGAGTTGCCGAGGTCGCGCAGGTGCTTGAGCGTCGCGATCAGCCGGTCGTTGTCGCGCTGATGCAGCCCGATCGACGGCTCGTCGAGCACGTACATCACGCCGGTCAGGCCCGAGCCGATCTGCGACGCGAGCCGGATGCGCTGCGCTTCGCCGCCGGACAGCGTTTCGGCGCTGCGCTCGAGCGACAGGTAGTCGAGGCCGACGTTGTTCAGGAAGGTCAGGCGCGCGACGATTTCCTTGATCACCTTGTCGGCGATCTCGCGCTTCGCGCCCTCGAGCGTCAGGCCGTCGAAATAGCCGAGCGCGTCGCGCAGCGGCCAGCCGCTGATCTCGTAGATGCCGCGCGCGTAGTCGCCGGTGCCGACCCGCACGTGGCGCGCCTCGCGGCGCAGCCGCGTGCCGTCGCACGACGGGCACGGCTGGTTGTTCTGGTACTTCGCGAGCTCCTCGCGCACCGCGGCCGAATCGGTCTCGCGGTAGCGCCGCTCGAGGTTCGGGATGATCCCTTCGAACACGTGCTCGCGGATCGTCGTGCGGCCGCGCTCGTTGATGTACGAGAACGGGATGGTCTGCTTGCCCGAGCCGTACAGCAGCACCTTGCGGATCTTCTCGGGGAGATCTTCGAACGCGGCGTCGATGTCGAATTCGTAGAACGCCGCGAGGCTCTGCAGCATCTGGAAGTAGAACTGGTTGCGGCGGTCCCAGCCCTTCACCGCGCCGGCGGCGAGCGACAGCGACGGGTGCGCGACGACGCGCTTCGGATCGAAGAACGTGATCTGGCCGAGGCCGTCGCATTCCGGGCACGCGCCCATCGGGTTGTTGAACGAGAACAGGCGCGGCTCGAGCTCCTGCAGCGAGTACGAGCAGATCGGGCACGCGAACTTCGAGCTGAACAGGTGTTCGCGCTCGGTGTCCATCTCGAGCGCGATGGCGCGGCCGTCGGCGAGGCGCAGCGCCGTTTCGAACGATTCGGCGAGGCGCTGCTTCATGTCCGGGCGCACCTTCAGGCGGTCGACGACCACGTCGATCGTGTGCTTGTCGTTCTTTTTCAGCTTCGGCAGCGAGTCGACCTCGTAGATCTTCGCGACGCCTTCGTTCGCCGTGCCGCCGCCCGAGCGCACGCGAAAGCGCACGAAGCCCTGCGCCTGCATGTCCTCGAACAGCTCGGCGTGCTCGCCCTTGCGGTCCGCGACGACCGGCGCGAGGATCATCAGCTTGGTTTCCTCGGGCAGCGCGAGCGCGGCGTCGACCATCTGCGACACGCTCTGGGCCTCCAGCGGGATGTCGTGGTCGGGGCAGTACGGCGTGCCGACCCGTGCGAACAAAAGTCGCAGGTAGTCGTGGATTTCGGTGACCGTGCCGACGGTCGAACGCGGGTTGTGGGACGTCGCCTTCTGTTCGATCGAGATCGCGGGCGACAGGCCTTCGATCAGGTCGACGTCGGGTTTCTCCATCAGCTGCAGGAACTGGCGGGCATACGCGGACAGGCTTTCGACGTAGCGGCGCTGGCCCTCGGCATAAAGGGTGTCGAACGCGAGCGACGACTTGCCCGACCCCGACAACCCGGTAATCACGACCAGCTTGTGGCGCGGCAGGTCGAGATTGACGTTTTTCAGGTTGTGGGTGCGTGCCCCACGGATACGGATCTGTTCCATGAACCTGGCCAAATGGAGGGAACCAAACCTGCTACTATAACGGCTTTTCGAGGCCGTCGTTGGGGGTCCCAGCCTTTGCAGCAGCCGGTCGACGCGCTGCCCGCGCGGGTGAAAGCGGCCTTGCCGCACGGCTGCGCGGCGTCCTGCAAGGTGCGCCGGAAAGCTTCCCGAAAGCGCCTGCCCGGCTTGGCCGGGGCGCTGGCCCTGATCTTTCGCCGCCCGCCGCCGGGCGGACATTCCGATCATTCGAAATTCATTCCCGATGTCCAATCCGTCCGCCACGTCTTCCCGCATGACTGCGCCCGAACTGCGCGCGACCGCGTCGCTCGCGGCGATCTTCGCGCTGCGCATGCTCGGCCTGTTCATGATCATGCCGGTGTTCTCGGTCTATGCGAAAACCATCCCGGGCGGCGACAACGTGCTGCTCGTCGGGCTCGCGCTCGGCGCCTACGGCGTCACGCAGTCGCTGCTGTACATCTTCTACGGATGGGCGTCGGACAAGTTCGGCCGCAAGCCCGTGATCGCGACCGGCCTGCTGATCTTCGCGCTCGGCAGCTTCGTCGCCGCGTTCGCGCACGACATCACGTGGATCATCGTCGGCCGGGTGATCCAGGGGATGGGCGCGGTGTCGTCCGCGGTGCTGGCGTTCATCGCCGACCTGACCTCCGAGCAGAACCGCACGAAGGCGATGGCGATGGTCGGCGGCTCGATCGGCGTGTCGTTCGCCGTCGCGATCGTCGGCGCGCCGATCGTGTTCCACTGGGTCGGCATGAGCGGGCTCTTCACGATCGTCGGCGTGCTGTCGATCGTCGCGATCGGCGTCGTGCTGTGGATCGTGCCCGACGCGGCGCGGCCCGTGCACGTGCCGGCGCCGTTCGGCGAGGTGCTGCACAACGGCGAACTGCTGCGGCTGAACTTCGGCGTGCTGGTGCTGCACGCGACGCAGACCGCGCTGTTCCTGGTCGTGCCGCGCCTCCTGGTGGACGGCGGGCTGCCGGTCGCGTCGCACTGGAAGGTGTACCTGCCGGTGATGGGGCTCGCCTTCGTGATGATGGTCCCGGCGATCATCGTCGCGGAGAAGCGCGGCAAGATGAAGCCGGTGCTGCTCGGCGGCATCCTCGCTATCCTGATCGGCCAATTGTTGCTCGGCAGCGCACCGCATACCATTCTGATCGTGGCCGCGATCCTCTTCGTGTACTTCCTGGGTTTCAACATCCTCGAAGCGTCGCAGCCGTCGCTCGTGTCGAAGCTCGCGCCCGGTTCGCGCAAGGGCGCGGCCACGGGCGTCTACAACACCACGCAATCGATCGGGCTCGCGCTCGGCGGCATCGCGGGCGGCTGGCTGCTGAAGCACGGCGGCGCGAACACCGTCTTCTATGCGTGTTCGGGGCTCGTGGCGGCGTGGCTTATAATCGCGGCCAGCATGAAAGCCCCGCCGCGCAAGGCCTGAACCCTCTTTTCGGGCACGCACGGACGGCGCTCGGCGGCTTGCTCGGCGGGCCGCTCGGAGCACCTTCGCGAGCGGTCCGGCATCGAATTTATTGGAGAAACACATGGCATCCGTCAACAAGGTCATCCTCGTCGGCAATCTCGGCGCCGATCCTGAAGTCCGTTACCTGCCGAGCGGCGACGCGGTTGCGAACATCCGTCTCGCGACGACCGATCGCTACAAGGACAAGGCGAGCGGCGACTTCAAGGAAATGACCGAGTGGCACCGCGTCGCGTTCTTCGGCCGGCTCGCCGAGATCGTCAGCGAATACCTGAAGAAGGGTTCGTCGGTCTACATCGAGGGTCGTATCCGCACGCGCAAGTGGCAGGGCCAGGATGGCCAGGATCGCTACTCGACCGAAATCGTCGCCGACCAGATGCAGATGCTCGGCGGCCGCGGCGGTGCGGGCGGCGGCGGTGGCGGCGGTGACGAAGGCGGTTACGGCGGCGGCTACGGTGGTGGCGGCGGCAGCCGCGGCGGCGAGCAGGCGGAACGCGGCAGCCGTGCCGGCGGCGCATCGCGCGGCGGTGCGGGCGGTGCAGGTGGCGGCCAGAGCCGTCCGAGCGCGCCGGCAGGCGGCGGCTTCGACGAGATGGACGACGATATTCCGTTCTAAAGCGGACCGACGGCATCGCGTACCCGAAGGGGGCCCGGCGGCCCGAGTCGAGCGAATCGCTCGGCGCGGACCGCCGGGCCCTTTGCCGTATACGTGCCGCGCGCCCGACACGCCGCGGATGCCGCCCGCAATCGTGCGCAATCGCGCGCATCTGATCGATGTCACGCGGCCGCCATGATTGACCGGCTAAGCTCGTCTCTTCGACGTTCGATCGAAGGAGACGCAATGCGGCGGGTCGTATTCAACCAGAAGGGCGGCGTGGGCAAATCGACGATCGTCTGCAACCTGGCGGCGATCAGCGCCAGCGAAGGGCTGCGCACGCTCGTGATCGACCTCGACGCGCAGGCGAACTCCACGCACTATCTGCTCGGCGATCGCGCGGCCGATGCGCGGCCCGGCGCCGCCGAGTTCTTCGAGACGGCGCTGACGTTCAACTTCCGGCCGATCGACGTCGCCTCGTTCATTCATCCGACGCCATTCGACGGGCTCGACGTGATGCCCGCGCACGCGGACCTCGACACGCTGCACGGCAAGCTCGAGTCGCGCTACAAGATCTACAAGCTGCGCGACGCGCTGAACGAGCTGGACGGCTACGACGCCGTCTACATCGACACGCCGCCCGCGCTGAACTTCTACTCGCGCTCGGCGCTGATCGCGGTCGAGCGCTGCCTGATTCCGTTCGACTGCGACGACTTCTCGCGCCGCGCGCTGTACACGCTGCTCGAGAACGTGAAGGAAATCCAGCAGGACCACAACGCGGCGCTCGAGGTCGAAGGCATCGTCATCAACCAGTTCCAGCCGCGCGCAAGCCTGCCGCAGCAGCTGGTCGACGAACTCGTCGGCGAAGGGCTGCCGGTGCTCGCGTCGCGGCTGTCGGCGTCGGTGAAGATTCGCGAGTCGCACCAGCAGTCCAAGCCCGTGATTCATCTCGAGCCGGCGCACAAGCTCGCGCAGGAGTTTCGCGCACTGCACCGCGAGTTGGCCGGGTGAATCTGCGCCGGCAATAATCGGAATCATCCGATCATTTAAATGCGTATTAGTAATCCCGGCAACGGTTTCAGAATAAATCGAAAAAACGATTACATGATAAATGATCGCATTCGAATGCGATCATTTTTTTAATATCGGGAATAATGACGGGGTAAATGTTGCATCTCGTCATGGTGCGGCATACCGTAAAAAGGTAAAAGCGATCGTCGGCGTTGCGGTGCAACGCCGTCATGCAAGCCTGCAGGCCGCCTTGCAGCGCCGGTCATTTCGAGGCATAAGGGTTTTCACCTATCATTAATGCCATTTAATTGACAATTAAACGTTCTAGAATGGCCACCTCAACTTCTCGAGCTCAATGGAGTTGCGGGTTGTCAGTAAGGAAGCGGGCGGTCGATCTGCCTTCCATTTTCCGTTACGTCGTCTCTCGCATTGCCAACAGGAGCGTGCCCGATGTCCGTATTTGCCCCCGAAAAATTCGCCGCCGATTATCAGTCCGGTATCGCAACCTGGTTTGCGCTCGCGCGTCCGGCGATCAGCGGCTTCGAGGCCGTCGTCGAACTCAATCTGCAAGCGGCCCGGACGGCGCTCGCGGAGTACGAGGACAAGTTGAAGAACGCGTTCAACGCGAGCAACCCGGCGGCTGGTTTCGCGCAGCAGGTCGCCGCGCCGCAGGAAGCGGCCGGCAAGGCAGTCGCGTACGGTCGCCATCTGTTCGACATCGCGGTGTCGACGCAGGCCGAGTGGGCCAAAGTCGCTCAGGCGCAGTATGAGGAGACCGACAAGCGCGTGAAGGACGTGGTCGGCGAGCTGACCAAGCACGCACCGGCCGGTTCGGGCGCCGTGGTGGCCGCGCTGAATTCGGCGCTGTCCGCGGCGACGGCCGCGGCCGACTCGATGCGCGCGGCAACCGGGCAGGCGATCGAGGCCGCGCAAAGCGGTTTCGACGCGGTCAGCGACACGGCCGCGCGCGGCGCGAAGCAGACGGCCGCAGCCGCCCGCAAGGACGCCGCGTCGCGCGAATCGGCCGCGTGATCGCGGGTCGCGCGACACGAACACGATCGCTTGATCGCCACGGGAGCCTCGTGCCGGCCGTCGCGTGTGCTGCGCGGCGGCCGGCGCATGGCCGGCTTATGGCGCGATGTCCGGGAACGGGCCGAGCGCGCGGAAGTGCCGCGTATCGCTTTCGCGGTGTGCGACGCATCCGCTCTGACGGTCGCGCTGCGCGTCCGCACGCGCGGCCGCGCGGCGCCGAGGCGCGGCAGTCTGCGCGCCTCCCGCCCACCGCCGCGCATCCCCTATCGACCCATTGATTTCAACGCAGGAACAGAACATGACGGACGTAGTGATCGTATCGGCCGCGCGGACCGCGGTCGGCAAATTCGGTGGTTCGCTCGCGAAGGTTGCGGCACCGGAGTTGGGCGCGACGGTGATTCGCGCGGTGCTGGAGCGCGCAGGCGTGCAGCCCGATCAAGTGAGCGAAGTGATCATGGGCCAGGTGCTGGCGGCGGGCTCGGGGCAGAACCCGGCGCGTCAGTCGCTGATCAAGGCCGGGCTGCCGACGGCGGTGCCGGGCATGACGATCAACAAGGTGTGCGGCTCGGGCCTGAAGGCGGTGATGCTGGCGGCGAACGCGATCGCGGCGGGCGACGCGGA